>JBGCFY010000338.1:0-10808 GCA_045110315.1 Saprospiraceae bacterium | reverse complement strand
CGTCGTTGCCTCTTTACATTCTTTACATTTATACCAAAGTCCATCAGGTGCTTCCTTTTTATCTTTGGTAGAGGTGATAATCCCGTCTTTCAATCTTTTAAACCAACCCATAATGTTTTTCTCTTAGTTTAGTGATATTTTTTAATACTGGCAAAATAGGCTATCTGATTATTAATCAAAGTATTATACAAATTTATTAAAGTCTAACCTTAAGGATTTCTAACAAAAAAATCTCACTTCGTATTAATAAATTGCGTTTTGCGCGCTGCTTAGTGTCGCTCACGGTGATGATTCAAATTTGAAATTTTATTAAAAAAGTACTAATAAAAATATTTCTAAAATATTCCTTCCGCAAACTTCGTCTGTAGCAAAAATAGCTAAAATCATCTAAACCCAAAACTCGCAGGGTAAATATATTTTAAAGTAGTTGTTTAGACAAAATTGGACGACCACTATTGATTGAAGAATTTTCGTATTGATTCATTCATTTTTGAGGGCGATATAGCCTTATTAAAGGAAAAGAAAGACCAAATAAGATCAAACGATACCATTCATTAATATCTTCCAAACCCTATTACTAGGTTTCGACACCACTCCCTCAGCACTTTCATCTAAAATTTGGACTGATTCGTCAAACAAATTACGCATCATCTACGTAATACTTTATTATGTTCTTTATGTTGTCAAGTTGTTTAAAATTAGCTGCAAAGGGATTGTTTTATTGAAAAAAACTACGAAAGCTAGTATTAGCCCACCTTTGACCTTGCCTAAATGAAATATTTATCTAATTTAGAGTTCCAAAATCAAATCAAAGAAAATGGCCATGTTTGTTAGAGAATTCGAGTGTCCTTCTTGTGGTGGTAGGATCGAAAAACGAAATGTGAATAGCAAAAGTGTTGCTTGTCCTTATTGTGGTCAAGCAAGTCACATTCAGGCGGATAGTTTAGCAGCCGCCGGCCAAGCACATTTGTTGGTAGATTACGGCTCTATTCTAAGTACGGGCCTACGCGGGCAGTTGGGAGACCAGAAGTTTGAGGTACACGGTAGAATGCGTATCGAATACGAAGATGGTTTCTGGGATGAATGGTACATCCGTTTAGAAGATGGCCGCGATGCTTGGATTCAGGAAGATGATGGAAGCTTTGTCTTATTTTTACGACAAGAGACCGAAGAATTACCAACAGATGTATTTGAAAAATTTAAAGTTGGAAGTATCCGCCGCTTTTCTAGTGAATATCCTGATGTTTTTGTTAGTTCCAGAGCGAGGGCTAAGGTTCTAGGTGCAGATGGAGAATTGCCATTTGTAATTAAACCAGGAGATTCAGCTGATTTTGTGGAAGGTATGTTTGATGGTAAACTCATCACCTTGGAGCTACTTCCCGAAGAAACGATCCTATTCGTTGGTCAACATTACGAAGTAGATGACTTTATCCTTTAACCCTAGAATTAAGTTTTACTAAATGTCCGATTCCATCAAAGAAAATACTTTCATCCCAATCAAGCAATTTGACTGTCCAAATTGTGGTTCCGCATTAGAAGTATTCAATAAACGTGCAAAGTACACGGGCTGTACTTATTGTGGTTCTTTGCTTGATCCTCGCTCGGAGGATTATAAAATATTAGCCGCATTGGGGAAACCGGAGTCTTACCCTCCACTTACTTTTCTAGAAGTGGGAATGGTGGCTAACTTTCAGGGGAAAAAATTCCAAATCATTGCTCGAACCCGCTGGGAAATGGATTACCAAGAGCGTTGGGCAGAAGAAGGAGAAACGGGATATTCGGATGAACAGTGGGTATACGATGAATGGTTGTTACTGTCGGAGCAAATGACTTACCTATACCTAATTGAAGATCGAGAAGGTTTTTATACCTCTTCGGAAGTCATCCCCGATCACCCCATGCTCCCTTCAAAAGGAAATGATTGGATTAAATTTTACAAACACCACAGTAATCGTCCCATTCAGGAAATTGGTCTCGCACAGGTTGTTTTCTTTGAAGGAGAATCCAACTATAAAATTCGAACCGAAGATCAGATTCACTTTGCCAGTTACAATTTCAAAGGCAAAACGCACATTGTAGAATTTCGATTAGATCGAAATACTGGCGAGTATCAGGAAATTGAGTTTTTTGAGGAGCAAAAAATCTCCCGAAGTCAGATCCTTAAGGCATTTGCTGATAATCCACAAGCGAAAAAAGTATTTGAAAAAAGAGATAAATGGTACCAAGCAATGCTCGTTTCCGTCGGAGCGATGGTTAGTTTTATTGTGCTAATTTTAGCCGCAGCTTTCTGGAAAGAAACGCCCGTTTTTGAACAAAAATTCGCGGTGGATCAAGTCATACAAGATTCTACGATGAAGTCCAAAGTCTTCTCCCTTCAGCAAGATGGTGCTTACAACCTTAAGTTGATCAATAATTTAAGTTCCAAATCGTCTAATGTTTTTGCGGTGGCTTACGTCATGGATGAAGCACAAAATCCCCTACGGGCTTTACAAGGTAGTTTTACAGGAATCAATGGCTCGAGCGAGAGTCAAATTGTTAAGATTGAAGCCAATCGAGAATTATCAATACAATTATTTGTACAAAAATCTGCAAATTCCGTTGGTCACGTTAAATTCGAAATTACCAAGGTGCATATGTTGAGTCGCTATTACGTGATTGGCGCAATTTTCTCCCTCATCCTAATTTTTGTATTTTTAGCCATGTGGCAAAGTGTAAAATCCTAAACGATATGTTCAAACATAAATTTTCAAATCTACTATTCGGCGGTTTTTTAGTTTTGGGATTATTTTCCTTTAGTTTGTCTGTCGCTGGATCGGGGGTTACGGCACTCAAAGATCCTAATATTGCGAAGGACATTAAAAAGAATTGTCCAAACTATTACCAAAATAGAAATGGAGATTGTCTCAAAAAAACCTTTAGAAGTTACTATTTCCTTCATCGTACCCGAGGTTCTGGAAGTCGAGGATCAGGGAAATAATCATCAACGCCGTTTATATTTATGGAAGTAACCAGCCGAGAGCAAAAAGCCAGTACGGTAGCGATTCTGCTTTGCTCTGTTTTTATCATCTCCATTTGTGGGATTCTTTACGAATTACTAATTAGCAGTATCGCCAGTTATTTTCAAGGGAGTAGCATTTTGCATTTTTCCATTGTAATTGGTCTATTTCTATCTTTTATGGGCGTAGGTTCTTATGCCTCTAAATTCATGAAACACCGCTTACTAGATTGGTTTATTCGCTTTGAAGTCGCTTTGAGTTTAGTAGGCGGCTGTTCGACGTTGATCTTATACATGGCATTTTCCTTAACGCCTTATTTCTACTTAATTGCCTTTTTCCTCATTGCCACACTAGGCTTTTTTATTGGAATTGAGATTCCGATGCTGACGCGTATTTTACGGCAATACGAAAACTTGAAAGATGCCTTAGCCAAGGTTTTATCTTTCGATTATCTCGGTGCGTTATTTGCTTCCGTAATTTTCCCCTTGTTACTCCTTCCCTACTTAGGTCTCATGAAAACTGCTTTTGCCATTGGTTTACTCAACTTGATCGTGGCAGTCATCAATACTTATCTCTTTCAAGATCGTTTGGCCAACGCAAAATTGCTTTACTTCTCCGAAGCGGTGGTTGGATTAATTTTAGCCGCTGGCTTTGCTTTTTCTTTTCAACTTAGCACCGTTTTCGAACAAAAATTATATCGAGATCCGATTATGTTGTCGGAACAAACGCCCTATCAAAAACTCGTACTGACACATTGGAATCAAGATGTGCGTTTATACATCAATATGAACTTGCAGTTTTCCTCTGTAGATGAATACCGCTACCACGAAGCCTTAGTGCACGTTCCGCTGGCTACCGCACAAGCCAAAGAGAAAATTTTGATTCTAGGTGGTGGAGACGGTCTTGCTGCTCGCGAAGTCTTGCGCTATCCCGAGGTAAAATCTATTGAAATTGTCGACCTTGATCCGGGCATTACTGATCTAGCAACGACACATCCCGTTTTTACAAAACTGAACAAAAACGCGATGCAAGATCCTCGAGTCACGGTTCACAACCAAGATGCTTTTAAGTTTGTCGAATCTTCCTCCGAACTCTACGACGTTGTCCTCATTGATTTACCCGATCCCAATAATGCTAGTTTGGGAAAACTATACAGCGTTGCATTTTACAAACTTTTGCAAAAACGCTTAGCGGCGGGTGGCGTTTTAGTTACACAATCAACCTCTCCTTATTATGCTCCGAAAGCGTTTTGGTGTATTCATCAGACCTTAGAAGCCGTATTTGATACAACGGTTCCTTATCAAGTCTACGTTCCTTCTTTTGGACAATGGGGTTTTAATATGGCTATTAATCCACCACATCTCCCCTACTCGATTGATCGGATAAAAACAAGAATTGATTACCAACCCTTGCGTTTTTTAAATGCCGATTCTTTCGATGGTTTATTTCAATTTGATGAAGATAGCAAAGAAGTTCCCGTTGAAACGAATCGCTTAATCAATCAAGTGCTGATACAATACTATGAGAAGAGTTGGGATAAAGCGCGGTGATGCTGGCTTTCGTCGTAAAAGCCTTGATTGTTTGGCAAGCTTAAGATTTAAATTAATAACTAATCCCGAATTCTCAGATTTGAAAATTCGGGATTAATTAATTGAATTTGAGTTTATACAAAACTAGTAACGGAAATTTTTCACCGTATTCACAAAAGTCTTAACGTTATCTAAAGGTGTATCTGGATAAACACCGTGTCCTAAATTCACAATGTGTCCCGTCCCAAAATCCTTAATCATCGATAAAACGGTTTGCTCAATTTCTTTAGCTGGTGCGTATAAAAGACAAGGATCTGCGTTGCCTTGAAAAACTTTATTTGAAGTTATTTTTTGCTTCGCAAAACTTGCCTGCGTATTCCAATCTAAACCGAGTACCTGACAATCAAGTTGATCTAATTCCTCCAAAGCAAACCAAGCTCCTTTACAAAATACAGTCATAGGAACGCCCTGAATCGCATCGCAAATCTGACGAATATAAGGAATCGCAAAAATTTGATATTGTGCCGGACTCAAAATACCCGCCCATGAATCAAAAACTTGCACCAGATCAATCCCTGCGTTAACCTTATTTTGCAAATAATGGATCGTACTATCCGTAATTTTCTGTAACAATGCGTGTGCAGCTTCGGGCTGAGTGTATAAAAATCGCTTCGCTTTAGAAAAAGTCTTACTCCCAGAACCTTCAATCATATAGCAGAAGATCGTCCAAGGTGCACCACTAAAACCAATCAAAGGAACGCGCCCTGCCAATTCAGTTTTACAAATCTTAATTGCTTCATAAACGTATTCTAAATTATCCGCTGCTGCTGCGCCACTGGAAAGTGCCGCTACTTCGTTAGCATTGGTAATCGTTTTAGGAAACCAAGGCCCTTTTTTCTCGATCAATTCGTAATTGAGTCCCATAGATTCTGGGATCACCAAAATATCTGAGAATAAGATCGCCGCATCAACACCTAGTTCGTCAACAGGCTGGATCGTTACTTCGGCGGCTAATGCAGGTGTTTGCACCAATTCTTTAAAACCAGAGAGACTTTGACGAATCGCTCGGTACTGAGGCAAGATTCTCCCCGCTTGACGCATTAACCATACCGGAGGACGCTCTACTTCTTCCCCCTTCGCTGTTCTGAGTAATAAATCATTTTTCAATTTCATGCCACAAGTATAAAAAGATTTGTGCAGTTGGCCAGCGATTGAAATGCAAGATTTTTGTAATAATTTTCAAGCCCGAAAACTTAACCTGATATTTAAGAATATTAAAGCTCTAATTTTTAGCCTAAAAATGTAATTACTAGTGCTTACAAAAGCCAAAATAATTTCCATTTGAAAAGGATTCATAGAAATTAGTCTCTGCATTAGAAAATAAAATTTATGCTATGCATAGTCTAAACTACTTTTCCATTCCGTTTATTTTCAGGATGCAATTTTAGAACTTTGTATTTTCTTGTGGTTATTGTTAAAAATACATTGTAAAGAAAATTACGACTGAGTAAAATATATTTATAATAATTAGCACTCTTTTTATTCTTAATTTGCAGATCAATAAGATTAGCTTACATTTGAGTTCTAAATTACAGACATGAATATTTTGCAAGTTGTCCATAAAATTGCTCAGCAATCTCAACAGGATGTAACGGGCCTCACTCCTACTGATGGCAATCGACTCAACAATTTGGGGTTACGGTTTGAGCATTACATTCGAGATTTATTCCTCCCTGATACCAAACTAACCGACGCGGAAAAGGAAGCAGCTTACGCAGAAATTTTTTCCTACCTTGGTAATGCTAAAAACCCACCTGATTTCATGCTTAAAGCTGGAGATGCCATTGAAGTTAAAAAAATGCAAAATTTAGGCTATACCTTACCCTTCAATAGTTCCTATCCCAAAGCCAAACTATACGCGAATGATCCAATGATTACTAAAGCTTGCAAAGCGATTGAGAATTGGGAAGTAAAAGATATTATTTACGCCGTTGGATATTTTGAGCAGCAACGATTACGGGCGCTATGGATGGTTTATGGTACAGAATACGCAGCGGATAATGCCCATTATCAAGCTATCATCAATACCATTTCGGAGGGAATGAATAATATTCCGAACGTAGAGTTTGCAGCGACCAAAGAACTTGGAAAAATCAAGAAGGTAGATCCATTTGGCGTAACGGATTTTAGGATTCGGGGAATGTGGTATATCCATAATCCTAAGCGTGTTTTTGAATATCTTTATCCTTATGATGAAAAAGCGGATTTTCAATTCATGTGTCTCCTCAACAACGAAAAATTTGCAAGCTTTCCTTTAGCGGATCAAAAACTAGTTTTATCTATTAAAAATCCTAACTTTAGCCTTCAAGAAGTGCAAATCAAAGACCCCAACGCCCCAGAAAAACTTATTCCTGGGAAATTAATTGTTTATAAAAGTTTTTAATGAATATAGTTACACTATTCTCCGGTGCCGGTGGATTAGACCTAGGCTTTAATAAAGCTGGGTTTGAGATTGTTTGGGCCAATGATAATGATAAAGATGTGTGGAAGACTTACCGCCATAATCACCAATCGCCAATCGATACGAGAAGCATCTCCGAAATTCCCTCTTCCGAAATTCCTGCTTGCGATGGTATTATTGGTGGTCCACCTTGCCAAAGTTGGAGTGAAGCTGGCACCCTGAAAGGGATTGAAGACCAGCGGGGACAACTGTTTTATGAGTTTATTAGAATTCTTAGAGACAAGCAGCCGAAATTTTTCTTGGCAGAAAATGTAGCGGGAATGCTTTTTCAACGGCACCAAAAAGCCCTAACCCAAATTATCAAACTTTTTATTGATTCTGGCTACCAGCTCAGCTTCAAAATGTTGAATGCTGCGGATTACGGTGTACCACAAGATCGAAAGCGTGTATTCTTTGTAGGATTTCGAGATGATTTGCAGCGAAAGTTCGAATTTCCAGAAAAAATACATAAACAATTTACCCTTAAAGATGCGATCTACGATCTTAAGGATAATGCGCTTCCTGCCTTGAACAAAAATTACAGCCAAGGTGCAAATTGCCACTTCTTAAATCATGAATATATGGAGGGAAGTTTCTCGACGATGTACATGTCAAGAAACAGAGTTAGGTCATGGGAAGAAGCCTCTTTCACCATTCAAGCAGGAGCAAGACACGCACCGATTCACCCCCAAGCTCCGAAAATGGAAGTCTTAGAAAAAAATGTGCGTATCTTCGTACCTGGAAAAGAAAATCTTTATCGTCGATTAAGTGTTAGGGAGTGTGCACGTATTCAAACCTTTCCTGATCATTTTGAATTCAAATATGATAGACTCTCACAAGCCTACAAAATGATTGGCAATGCAGTCCCTGTGCAACTAGCAAGGGTACTCGCCCAAAAAATCAGGAAAGATTTAGAAATTTAGTATTTTAACACGCTCTTTAAAAAATAACAACGAAGCATCAAAACAAATTAATTTGTTTTGCTACTTATTTCTTTCTAGCTCTCGTCTTTTTCGGCATATCTGCCTTTTTGATAACGTTAATCTTTCCGTCATCTCCATACAATTCTTTCGATCGCTTGTTGTAGGCTAATGCAGCTTCTTCTGCCGTAGCAAACATACCGATATGTACAGATTTACGATTGATAGAAATAACCGCCCGAAAACGATTGTTTTCCTTGTAAACACCTGTATATCCCGTTTTACTACTCGTCTTTCTTTGACGGCTAGCAACGGAACGCGATCGCCAAGCGATGTTTTCCAATCGGCAATCTAGTTTGTCGCCATTCTTAGCGCCTACCAGATTTTTGGTCTTTGATCGTTGTCGGTAAAGGAATTTTTCGGCAATCAATTTGTGAAGATAGATGGTTTCCGTTTTGTAACCACCGCCAGCTTTTTTCCAAGTTTTTTGAAAAACAGCACAGCCACTCGAATGACGTCGAAGGTTGTTGATAAAATCGACTTTGACAAGATAAGGGTCTGTGGTAAGGTACTCGTATACCTTATCATCAAGCAATACTGTGTCGTCAGCATTCTTTAGTTTTACTTTGTATAACACGCTCTCTAGTTTAAAATGTTAGTATAATAAACGTTCTAAGTAGTATAAATGTAACACCTTTTTTCCTAAAAAAAAATCTAGCAAGAAAATATTTTGAATGCCCCCATTGGAAAACAAACACCTTCAGACGAAATTTTATATTAGTATTTTTTAAGTATTTATTAAATTTACCTGAATATCATTAACCTAATTTATTAACAACATGTCTACTTGCCAGGCAAAACCTGTAGCTTTCATGTTATTTTAACACAAAAATAGTAAAATTTTGCCAACAATCCTATAAATACAACTTTATTTCGATACAGGTAGCTACACAAAATAATCTGTCCTCGACTAAACGCTCTTTTTTCTCTAATGTTCTTTAAAAAAAACCACTCCAATTCTACCAAAAATTCCACTTTATTTTCTCTATCTTGAATTAGGCTTCTGACCAAAAGCTTCGTACCTTTCTTTTTTTAACTAGTAAACCGTAAGCTAAATCTAGACAAACAAAACTTGTGTTTTCAACCGAGAAAGAAATAATGCATCGTTGCCTAGCACTGAGTCAACGAGAGAATCAGCGACCAACGTTACCTGCCTGCGTCACTTGGGTTTTGGCGCAGCAAGGAAGAATTTTGGAAGAAGGTTCTTTTTTAGAAAGTCAACTTGTCAGAAAATTTGAAAGGCTACTTAGCTTGGATTCGCTTACGCTTGCTCCTAATTCTACGCTTTACTTATCTTTTGAGCCCTCCTATTCGCCTGAATCAATTAAAACCATACTTTCGCTACAACTTAGCCAGGTCATCGTTGGAGGCTTACATCCTAACTCCGAGCAAGCAGGTCTTTTTCTTACTGCACTTCAAACCACGGGACTAAAAGCAGTACGCTATTCTCCTCCCATGGCAATACAACAACACTTACTGCCCATTTATCATTTTCACCAAAAAAAGCGCCCTTATCTCTTATTGAAGTATGCACAGAGTCAGGATGGGTTTATGGGACAAAACGATCGGCAGATTTGGTTGACAAATATTTTTTCTAAAAGGTTGGTACACCGGTGGCGGAGCGAAACCAACGCCATCCTCGTAGGAACCAACACTGCCCTGCTTGATAATCCTCGGTTGACCAACCGCTATTTTGCTGGAAAGCAAGCCTTAAGAATTGTACTCGACCGCAACTTGAGGTTGCCTCAACACTTGCACATTTTTGACGACCAACATCCAACCTGGATTATTACGGCACAAGCTGCACCTAAGCATCACTTCAAGCAGACGCAGTATTTCCAGTTAGACTTTGAGCAACTTTTGCCCAGTTTGCTAGAATTATTGCATCATCACCAGATTCTTCATTTGACCGTAGAAGGTGGCGCTCAATTACTACAATACTTCATCGCGACTGGTTACTGGGACGAAGCGCGCATTTTTAGCAGCCAACAACAGCTTAAAACTGGAATTGCTGCCCCCCAACTCCAACAAAGTCCACGGCATACCGTACAACTATTGTCCGATCAGTTACAATACTATTTTAACGAAAATATTGGAACTAGCGCTCCGTAAGCATCAGAAAAGTTAATCTTTTATTAAAAGCGTACTCAAGGATATAAATAGTTTGCTTTTGTAGTTCATAAGTTATTAAATTTGCTTTATAATTAAATGAGAAAATAATGAAAAATGTTTTAATAGGATTATTGGTTGTGGTGTCATTGCTGGCAGTGTACTCCTTTACATATACTTCCGCGGGAACTATCATGAGTACAACCAACGTAGAAGCGCCAGCCTCAAAAGTAAATTGGATGACTTGGGAGGAAGCCATTAAACAATCAAAAATCAAAAAGAAGAAGATCTTTGTGGATGTTTACACCGATTGGTGTGGTTGGTGTAAAAAAATGGACAAAGCGACTTTTCAAAAAGCCCACATCGCTAAATACCTCAACGAGAATTATTATCCCGTTAAATTTAACGCAGAGCAAAAAGCGGCAATTACCGTCAATAATAAAACTTATAAATATGTGAAAAGTGGTCGACGGGGTTACCACGAGCTCGCAGCGATGATTACGCGTGGTAAACTAAGTTATCCCAGTATTGTATTTCTAGATGAGTCCTTCGATGTCATTCAGCCTATTCCAGGTTACCAAGATCATAATAAATTTGAAGTCATTATGACTTATTTCGCTACGGATAACCACAAGAAAACGCCTTGGTCTCGCTATGCGAAAGAATACGTGCATATGGCTAAGCGCAATGCAGG
>JBGCFY010000337.1:0-10158 GCA_045110315.1 Saprospiraceae bacterium | reverse complement strand
AATAATAAACTTTTTTCTATTTTCTTCCTCGACTCTGACTTAGGTTGGGCTGCTGGTGAATCCGGTACTATTATGCAAACGACGGATGGCGGCGCGCATTGGGAAGTACAAAATTATGGTAGAGATTCCATCCATAGCTTGTTTTTTATCGACGAAAATACCGGTTGGGCAATTGGAAATTCAGGTACCTGCCTCCATACCACTAACGGTGGAACAGACTGGACTACTCAAAATACCAATACCTCTAGAAATTTTAGCTGCATTTATTTTGTCAACGCTAACGAAGGTTGGATTGCTGGACAGAAAGGAGTATTGCTACATACAATGAACGGTGGACAATCTTGGTTCGCACAGGATGTTCCTACTTTTTCGGACCTCAGCGCCATTTCCTTTATTAACAATCAGGAAGGTTGGGTAAGTACCCGGACGGGGATTATTTTACATACCCCAGATGGTGGAATGAGCTGGAATTCTATTGCCAATGCTAACGTCGATAAGATTAATGATATTCAGTTTATTGATAAGAAAAACGCTTGGGCGGTTGGTAAAGATAATTTGAAAGGAATCATCTTGCGGAGCATCAACGGCGGACTCACTTGGAAAAAACTATTTGTTGTCAATAATTCTCCAGAGCTTTATGCCTTACATTTTTATTCTAACGATAAAGGTTGGGTTTCAGGAGAACTTGGACTTTTCTTACAAACAGAAAACACGGGGCTTAGCTGGGATCAATACTTTTTTGAAGGGAATGGCAGAGATATTTTTGCACTCGCTTCGGGAGATATCTGGATTACTAATGGACCAGGAAATATAAGAACTAGCCACAATCAAGGAGCTGATTGGTACAATAATTCCAAAGGATTTTTTGATAATTTAAAAACAACCTACACGAAAGATAATATCAACATCTGGGCTTTAGTAGAAGATAGCAATAAGATTTATATTTCAAATAATGGCGGTGTAAGCTGGGAAGAGAGCATTAGCCTATTACAAAAAAACAATGCGTGCCATTACTACAATCCAAATCAAGGAGTCGTAGTTGGCGAAAACGGAGGAATTGCACGCGTAGAAAATAAAATTTGGATACACGTTGCCAGTCCAACTAATCATCAATTAAATCAAGTTAAGTTTTGGAATAGTCAGATTGTCTGGAGTGTTGGAAATAAAGGAACAATTCTCAAATCAAGTAACGGAGGACAAGATTGGACGAGTATGACTTCCCCTACTTCTACAGATTTGCTTGACGTATTTATTTTGGGAAAGCGAGAACTTTGGATCGTCGGTAAAAATGGGACTTTATTGCATACCGTTGATGCGGGACTCAATTGGACAATCGTGCCTCTTAGTGATGAAGGCGATATACTTAGCGTAGAATTTATTAATAATAAATATGGATGGATTGCAGGAGAACATAGTTTGATCTATACGACTCAAAATGGTGGTCAGGATTGGATCGCTCATCATTTACCTGATCAATTACACGAAACCATTACCAATATCGTCTTTACCAGTAGAACTAACGGTTATTGTATCGTCAAAAATAGTAATCACATCTACCACACCATTGACGGTGGCGAAAACTGGAGCCTAGAATATGGCTTAGTCAACGTCAAATCTAGACCTTATACTCATTTATCTAAGTCAGAAGATAAAACTCTATTTATTGCGGGCTTGGAAGGTACGATCGGAAAACTCAAAAAAAACGACGAGGGCATTGTTGGTACCTCAACTCCCATTCAAAAAACAATGGAATCGATCTCTTGCTACCCTTCTCCCAGCCAAGGAAAATTGTACGTAGAGTTAGCGGTATTACCCAGTACTAAAAACTCAGAGTTAATCGTTCGAGATGTATTGGGACGCCAAGTTTTTAAACAAGCCGTTGCTAGCCAACTAGCAACCATAGATTTGTCATTTTGCCAAGATGGACTGTACTTTTTGAATATCATTTCTTCGACGGGAGAACTTTTGGCTCAACGTAAAGTCGTCATTAAGCAATAAACCACTTTTTAGCAGTTCTTTTCCTTCTACTCATTTCTACTTCTATTTCAATTAGCGATCTTAACTAAGTTCGACTTTAGCCAAAGTGATTAAAGTCGAACTAAGTACCAAGGCAAAGTTAAGTTACCCTTAAATTGTGTCTGGTTTTGCTCAGCATCAAGGTACGAAAATAGCTTTAAGTCGTTGCTTATTTTAGCGTAAAGCTACAATCACTGGAATCGCAGAAACTTCCATTTCCCACTGATCTTCTATTATTTTTGGTAAAGACTTTTCTTTTGCTTTACTTTTGATTCCATCAATTGCTTTTGCCCATACTGCGGTTGCGGCATATTCAAAACGTATCATCCTCTCCGCTTGATCATCCCCTTCGACGGGACGCCAAGCAACCAGATGTGTCGCTTTTCCTGTTTGATCGCCCAGCACATAAACCCAAGCCTTTTCATCTTCCTGAATAATCTCCAAAAAGTGCAAATCACCGATCAAATTGACCAAGGATTCCAAAGCCCGAAAAGAACGCTTCTCCACGTAACCAGAGCGAGGTGCGCTCGTCAAACCACAGCGGGTAAACAAAGAAGAACCTTTGTCTTCATTCGCATAAAAATACCAAGTCATTCGATTGATGCCTAATCGCGCCATCATCAATACGCTTCTCACCGCATACAAAGCCTGCGCACGTTCCGAGACGCATTCACTGTGGGTACAATCCTCCCCTCCGCCCTTACTATCCCAGCCTAACTCACTCAAATAAATGGGCAAACCAGGCAAGTTTTTATCGCGGAAGCGAATATCATTTAAAATACCCCGCATACTCGTATAAGGATGTTCGGGTTGCACACAAATGGGTTTCCCTTCCTGATTGCTAATCCAACTGTAGTAATGTACGTTAATGCCATCAATGTAAGGTGCCGTAGCTTCGGGCAACCGAGCGCCCATATAATTTCGAAACAAACCATCAACTTCGTTACTCGGAAAGCCAGCTTGCAAAGCACAAGGCAACACAAAAATATTCGCATCCGCTGCCTTAGCACCTTTTGCCATTCCGTGAAAAACTTGTCGATAAAATTCGGCGTCACAATACCAAGGTTCATTGCCTATTTCCATCGCATCTACAAGTCCATTTCCCGTGGTCGGTCCAAAATGTTTCGCGAAAGCGTATCCGTAATTATAACCTGCTTGATAAGGATCATCCCAAAGTTTCGCATCAATTTCACCAAACTTAACCGTCGTTTGTACCTTCAAACCCGATGCTTTCCATTCCGAATATTCTCGATCCCAATCCAGCCATTCAAATACTTCTGACCCTTTACCTGCCGCCATCGCTTCAAAGTCAGGTTTGTGATCTGGATCTTTAACATCCCAAGTCATAAAATGATAATTGCGAGCGTGGGAAGCAACTCGACGATACAAGTCTGGTCCTTCCCCCGGTTTGAGTTGTCTTGAATATTTGTTATGTCCCCATCCCCAGATGCCGTTTACCCCAACCAAATCTCTAAAATTAGTGGGATTCAATTTAGCGATAGGCATCTTTCCGTAAGGTCCATAGGTATCGTAGGCATTGATTTCAAAAACGGTCACTTTATTCCAATCTTTTTCTACCAATTGGTGTTCCAATCGAAGAAACCGACCACGCTTGGCAGGCATCAAAAAAGTTTGTACGGCATGTACTTCTTCTGGGTTTAAATCGGCGACTTTCGTCCAATCCTTCCCATCTTCACTGAGCAACAAACGGGTTGCTGTCGCCATTCCGCTTCCCGCCCAATGTCGTGTTTCGATCATCCCGATCTCTCGCATTCGCCCTAGATCGAGTTCTACAAATTCTGTTGGAGCAATCGCCAGAGCTGCAATTTCTCGAACCACAAAATCCGTTTTACCCACCAAACGAATAGCTTGTACCTCCGTGGTAGTGACTGGCAACCGTCGAAGTTTATTGTAATCTAAAACTTCGTAATCCTGCAGGTATTTTGCAGAGCCATCAGACAAGACCGCGAATATTTGAATGGCTTGTTGGTAATGACTTAGGCGCAAAGAGATACTTCGCAGCGAACGCTTTTTTGTCAAGGGAAATTCAACCATGGCTTCCTTCCCGTTAAGACTTACTTTCGCGTCCGTTTCTAAATTCCCATCCGTAGCATTTTCTATTTGTGTGACGGGACTTGATCCTTTGCGGGCTCGTTGTCCCAATAACAGATTCAAATCTGCTCGTGTGATAAAACCGTTGGGAAAACTCGCCGTAGATTGCCAGAGTGTATTTTTATTTTTATCCAAAACTTTTGCGGCATCTTGCGCATTGGAACTCGCTTTTACTTGCGCATTTTCGGTCAATGCGGGCACGACACCGGCGTCGGGATCCCAATTTGTACTCGCGATTGCCAAAGGCTGATAAGTTTTACTAACCGAAGGGTTGGAAGTATAACGAACTACACCATAGACGACTGTAACCAGGCAAAGAACCGCAAAAATGAGTAAACCTTTCATTGTAATATTTTCGTTGAGCGCAAATAAAGAAACTGAAATTATTTTAATAATGGGGGTTAAAATTAGTTGTAAGCGCTTGGTTTTCAAGAAGAAGCTCCATTTTTTTTGTAGCCATCACTATGGGAAAAAAATTAGCTGAAATATTGGAAATCAATGGCTTGCAAATAAATCACCTATCTATTTTAAAACAACTTCACTTAATCGTTATCTATTACAAAGCTTACACCAAGTTTAATAGACCTTATGACTAAAAGCTTTGTAGGGAAATCCAATGGTCTTTTTAGTTAATCTCTATTTGATTCCAATACAAAGCAGTTGTCTTAGAATAGGTGATGATTTAACTGCCTGCCGGCAAAGTTTGCAAGCCTCATTTTTGAACAACGCCAAAGTCTCCAGACCTAAACGCTAATAGTTATCCCGAATATTTTCCAACACTTTCGTCATTTCTAATTTATAGTTCTTCGAACTCGTAACGTAGTTATTATGCATAAAACTAAAAATTAACCGTTTTTTTGACTTGGTAATCAAGTAGCCACTTAAGCAATGATTGTTACTTAGCGTTCCCGTTTTGGCAAAAACGTAAGGCGTATCGGCTTTGTACCAATTTTTTATTGTACCTGAAACGCCACCTGCTGGGAAAATATCAAATAAAACGGCTTCGGGAATTTCCCGATAGAGTTGATCAAGAACATATACCAAACTTCTTGGTGTGACCAAATTGTACCGCGACAAACCAGAACCATCTCGCCAATTCAATTGATCAGGAATTGCTGCTAGCCATTCTTTTTTTGCGTAATGGATGAATTTTTTGACATTCAACGTGTCATTCACTGCATTGCCACCAAGTAGTAATAATTGTTCCGCGATCAAATTGTCGCTTTCTTTCATCATTCGTTCGTACAAATTCATACTTGCCGTACTGTACAAAACCTTCGCGGTGGAGGGTGGAAAAATAGGTCTTGGATACAATTGAATTTTTCTTTCTACTAAACTACCGAGTACTTCGATCAGCAATTCGTCCGAATAAAGAAAAGGGACTTTAGATTTCGCATATTGAGCTCCAAATTTCGACTTATTAAATTCAAAAGTATTTTGGTGACGCTGTCGCTTAATTTTTTGGTTGGGTAAGTCAGGATTGTGTTGCAAGCTATATTTGAAATAAGAAGGTGTTACCTCAAAGCGTCGTCCTCCTGCCCGATATTCAAATAGCGCATAGTTTCCGTGAATGGGAAAAGGAGATTTTTCGGCAGAAAAAGTATAAGGAAAATCATCCCAAGACCAGCCTGCTCCGAAACTTTCCTCCTGAAAATTATGACCACAAAAAAATAATTGTTCTTTTCTAGCTTTTAAAAATTGGAGCACTCGATCCGTAGCGGGCAAATCAGGATGTAAAAAAGAAGGATCTCCCGTTCCCCAAAAAATTAAGGAATCGTTACGAACAACGTAGCGCAAGGCGGGAATAGAATCGCCAAGGACTTGCCACGCTGCATACAAGGTCAAAATTTTCGCGTTGGAAGCTGGCGTGAAGTGTTTATCTGCCTGATAACTAGCACGCATTTTTTTAGTTGCTGGATCGTAAAGGGCAAAGCCAGTAAAACTCCGTTGAAAAACGGGCGATTTTTGGAGCTGTTCTACGAGTGCGTCCTGCTTATTTGGCGAAAGCCCCGTTAATTTCTTGGTGCCTTTGCAACTCAAAAACACCATAGACAAACCAAAGATAAATAGACAAAAAAAACGCATATGCTATTCCGTATTAATAAGCTAACTAAGAAGTTGTTTTCCACCAATGTTATTGCTAACCGTGGTGCAAAATACTTAAATTAGTTTGAAGGGAAAAGCTTTGCCAGAGATGGTCCTCGTTGAGTTGTTTATTAAAGAAGTTGTTTTAACGCTTAAAAAGAACGAATTGAAAACTTGCCCATCCAAAAACTTCCTAGCAATAAGCGCCACAACGTTGCTTATCGTTTTATTCTAAAAGTATAGATTGTTGTACTAGAAACTGAGCCGTCTGATCCGGAGGAAGTCACGTGGGTGTCAATCAATTGCCAGCCATTATTTTCAAAATAATTCAAACCTGCCACTACCGAATTGAATGCTTTTTTCTTGCCATTTTCCTTGAGGGAAGAACCACCCGATGGACGTTTGGCTTCTTGACCATAGTCGACTCTGACCGTTACTTTGCTAGAAAAGGTTTTTGGGACAAACCACACTTGGCAAATACTGAGGTTTTCGTCTTGGCTAATATCAATATCATCAACTATAATTTGAGCGGACAAACCGCTGCTGAAGAGTAAGAATAAGAATAATACTTTTTTCATTGTTTTTTTAGTTATTCAAAAGCTTGCTTGATTTTTTAATAAGAAATTATTGCTACGAAGACCTTCCTGTAATTTGAAGTATTGAATTTATGATTGCATTGAACGCCCTTGGGCTTGATCCTTAAGCATCGAGCTTTACCTTAAATTCTGGTTGGGTACAACACCAGTAAAAATCGTGCGCTAGTAAAAGGTTTTCTTCTTGGTAAAACTTTTCGGCTTGTACGATAGCTTGATGAGCTTCGATTAAATCTGTATCCTTTTGCAAAAAATTATTTAAGGTTTTTACTACTTTGAAAAAACGTTCTAAGTCGTGTGCCAAAGGAACATTCCGTGCATTCAACTGCTGTAGCATTTGCTGAAAAGCACCCTGATGGTACAAGCAATATTTTTCTGGAAAATGGAATGCTAGGTATAAAGATACCATTTGATAGTCGTCGTGATAATGAGCATTGACCCGAGTTTGTTCATTCCGTTTTCGGTAATTTTGCAAAAGGTCATCACAGTAAAAAACGAAGCGACTCATGCGAGCGTCAATCGACCGCGACTCGTCCAACAAATCAATAAACATAGAGCGAACAAATTCCGGCTCCATCTCTATAAACTTCAACATCATTCGCTTGGGTTCGTAATCCGGTGCGTTCCACAATTTTCTAGAGACTTGACTTTGAAAACTTTGATCGTACATTGCCCCAAAATCTATTGCGGTAATATCCCAATTTCCTTGAAAATTTTGCAGTGCTTCCCACTTGTATTCCTCTTGATAACGAACCGTAGTGAGTAGTTGTTTGAACGCTTCGATATACGCTTGAATTTTTGATAATTGCATCTACCCTACTGCTTTTCTTTCGTTATCACTTACGGGAATGTAGACTGGCGGTGCGGGCGCGGGTGGTGGTGGCGTTGCTCCTGCACCTCGCACGTTGACTACTTTTTTGAGCAAATCAAACCAAAACGGTGCGCCCAAAGAAATTGCTAAAGCGGTAACTAACCAACCTAATATTTTTTCGAGCCATCCGTAAGCATCTAAGTGGCGGTAATTGAAATTCTCCCAACCCATTCCCATCGGATTTCGAACACTTTCGATGTTCGTTTGGACCAAATTATTCATTTCTGCTCTTAGTGCTGTTAAGCCTTGCGCATCGGTATTCGCAGTATTTCCTTTTTGAATGTATTGCTCTGCCAACTGTGCGACTTCCATTCTTGCTTGTGGATCTTTTGCCAATTTATCGTACACCGCAATTGTATCTACATTAAAAATTACCGCGATTCCAATTCCAATGAACAACAACATTTTTTGGATATTGCGTTTGTACCAACCCGTAGAACGATCCATGACGCCATCGTACCAATTGTCCACTTTGTGTTGGAACATATAAAAATCATCGCCCGCTTCGTCTTTCAATTGTACGAGCAAAGCACGCAGCGTTTCATCTTCGATCTCGTGAACTTTTTGCCGAAAGTTATCCCGGTTGATATTTCCATCCAATGAATTTAAAAGAATAGACCGAAAAGAATCGGCACTCAAGTAAGATGGTGGACTGGAGCGTTTTCTAAAACTAATGGACAATTGTTTGTACAAAGGATTATTGACAAATTTGTCAAAAGTCTTACTCTGGGTAGCCCCTCCGAGCATATTAAGGATCGCTTTCTCCAAGTTTTTTCCCCGTAAGGACATCCAAGAAGAAATTAATTCCATGACGGTGGTAGCCAATAAACTAAAGAGTAACAAAATAAAAATGAGGCCAATGACAACATTTAACATAGGTCTTGTTTTTTAATTTCAAGCAATGAGGTTCCAACGAACCAAATTTGAGTATATCTTTAAAATAAGTACAAGGCTTTTCGTTTCGTTTTGAAACAGCTGAGGCAAGTTTACATTCGCCGTAGCAAGTTAAAACGATCTACGATTAACAATAAGATATAAGCCATAATGGTAACCATTAACAAAGAAAAAACCATTCCTAAATAAATAGGAACTGTCCATTCCAAAGCGACTTTAATTCGGTGGAGCAAACTGATTTTCTCTGTTTTCCCTTCCGTAAGTGAAATTCGAACAGTACAAAACTCATTTTCCTCGTCGTAATTACCTAATTGTACACCGAGTCCTTGGAGCTGCTCTTCGATTTCTAAAATTCGATTTTCCAGTTTGATGTATTCTTCGATATTTCCCCCTTTGGATTTCAAATCAAGGAGCGATGTTCTAATTTTTTGTAAGGAAGCTTTTCTAGCGTTGAGTTCTTTGTACTCATTCGTTTTATCTTTTTTGGAAATTTCTTTGAAAAGGGTTTTCCCGATTTGGAGCATTTCGGTGTAAAACCGATCAAATTCTGAAGGTTGGATTCCGATGAGTAAATGCAAGGTTCGATTTCCTTTGTTGCCCCGACTATTTTCAAATTGAATGACGCCGTTAAAATCTTTGATTTTGGCTTTTATCTTTTTCTCTTCCGTTTCGTAAGCGTCCGACTTGGCATTAATCGTGGCTATTTTCTCATATTTCTGATCAACACTTACTGGTCCTACCGCTCCATTGGCAGCAGCCTTACTAACTTTAAACTTCTTGGAAGCGTAGTTACGACGAAGATCTTGTAGGCTACTAAAATAATTTTGTCCACTTGACTGATTTTGTACATTCAGCGTGTAGCCATAGCCTAGTCGAAAGATAAATAGGAGCAAGAATAGTCCTATAAAGAAGAATATAATCTTTGCGATGCGTTTTTTCATAGTGTTTCCAATCTTGGATGAAAAGCTAATTTAATAAAATACTCTTATAATCAGTTAAGTACTAAGACAAATCTTAAAGTTGTTTCAAAATAGATTTTAATACCTAGTTTTCCAAGGGAAGAGTTTTAAGTTAGGCAATGGGTTAATTATTCCTTTTTGCTACCTTTGGACCACAGTGCTAAATTAACTTCGCTCATGATGCAATCTCCGTCTTACTTTTTTGATCGATACCTTACTCGGCTTGGGTTTGGGGTATTCTCGATTTTGGCGATTATGGCGGTATATTTTTACCAAGAGCGGACGATTATTTTAGATGCGGCGTTTCAATTGTACATCATTCTTTTCAGGGATGAACTCGCTATTCAAGCGGGAAGATACGTGGCGGCGGCGACCCAAATTTTTCCTTATCTAGCTCAGAAATTACATTTCCCTCTAAATCTTATTTTAATTATCTATTCTTTGAGCTTTGTCTTTCTACAATTTATTTGTTTTTGGATATTTAGTGCGAAAGCTTAATCTAATTTCCATAGATGCAGTTTGACATGAACTACTAACGTAAGTTGGTGAATTTACCTTCTTGAATAAACAAATGTAGCTTAACAGTTCCATATAGCTTAACAGTTCCATATAGCTTAACAGTTCCATA
>JBGCFY010000336.1:0-35016 GCA_045110315.1 Saprospiraceae bacterium | reverse complement strand
ATTTGCAAGCCATTGATTTCCAATATTTCAGCTAATTTTTTTCCCCGTAGCTATGGCTACGAAAAAAAAATGGAGCTTCATCTTGAAAACCAAGCGCTTACAACTAATTTCAACCCCCATTTTAAAACAACTTCAAGGTTTAGAAATGCAAAAAATACTTAAAACAAGCTTTTTTATCCAACTTGGTCATTTTCTACCTTAACACCAAACATATTTGTAGTATACTTGTTTCTTAGTCTTGGGTACAACACGAACATTTCCTCACAACCATACATTAATTACAACTTAAACTTTGTGAATAAAAAACAAAACGAACTTTTTGGGACAGATCCACTTGGCAAATTGCTCCAAGCACAAGCTATTCCTGCTTCCATTGGGATTTTAGTGATGTCTATTTATGGTATTGTTGATACTATTTTTGTAGGCCATTGGGTGGGTTCTTTGGGGATTGGTGCAATTACCGTTGTGATGCCAATTACTTTTTTAATTTCTAGTATTGGAATGGCGATTGGTGTTGGTGGAGCATCCATTATTTCGAGGGCTTTTGGGGAAAACAACGAAGCGAAAGCGTATCGTACCTTTGGAAATCAAGTGATTCTTACTTTATCTCTGTCTATCTTTTTTTTAATGCTGGGTATTTTTTTTCAGGAAAGTATTCTTGATGCTTTTGGTGGGAAAGGAGATATTTTGCAACCGGCCAGCGAGTATTTCAGTATTGTCTTGTACGGTGTTCCTTTTTTAGCTTGGGCAATGATGAGTAATAATGTCATTCGAGCAGAAGGCTATCCGAGAGAAGCGATGCTTACGCTCGTCGTCCCCGCCGTCGTCAATATTGTTTTGGATCCAATTTTTATTATCGGTTTTGAGATGGGAATCGAAGGTGCGGCGTGGGCAACGACGCTATCTTATATAGCAAGTGCAACGTATACTACTTGGTTTTTTATGCGCGGAAAGTCTCAGATGAAATTAACGGCAAAGTGTATTCAACCTAATTTAGAAATTATCCAAGAGATTGGTGCCATTGGTTCGGTTACTTTAGCTCGACAGGGAACCATCAGTGTTTTATCTATCGTTTTAAACAATAGTTTGTTTGTACATGGAGGAGAAGTCGCTTTATCCTCTTACGGAATTATCAACCGCGTGATGATGTTTGCCAACTTTCCCGTCTTAGGTATTACGCAAGGTTTTGTTCCTATTTTAGGATACAACCACGGGGCAAAGCTCTTCCAACGCGTCAAGGATTTAATTACCCTTTCTATTAAAAGTGCCTCTTTTATTGCTCTTGGTATTTTCACACTTATCATGGCTTTTACGCCCCAATTAGTGAGTATTTTCACCAATGAAACTAGCTTATTGGCGCAAGCCGTTCCTGCCCTTAGGAAAGTATTTTTAGCGACGCCACTCATCGCCGTCAACTTAATTGGGAGTGCTTATTTCCAAGCCATTGGTAAAGCACGCCCTGCATTGCTACTCACTTTATCCAAACAAGGTTTTTTTCTCATCCCATTAATTTTACTACTTCCAATGTATTTTGGGCTCGATGGCGTTTGGTATGCCTTTCCGATTGCAGACGTGGGAGCGGCTTTAATTACCTACTGGTACTTAAAACGAGAAACGGCAAAGATTAAAGTGGCTTAAGCCTACATAACATACAGTGTAGTTTTAACCCAAAAACAAGCTTTATTTGCGTAGTTCTTTTTCAATATATTGAGCGACGGCTACGATTTCAGCATCTTTCAGCAAACCTTTAAACGGCGTCATTAGTCCTTTACCATGATAAATTTGTGCAACACTTTCAACGAGGCTAATCTTAGACTTGGTTAAATCTTTAGCACCGTTAACCTTCATGTTTCCTTTGAATCCATGACAAGCCGCGCACAACATTTTGTATTTGCTTTGAGCATTAACCGCCGCAATTTGTTCGGGCGTAGCGGCTGCAATCATTTCTCTTGCTTTCTCGAGTTGTTCCTCGGGAATCGGATCGCTTTTCGCTTGATTTTCTTCCTCACTGACCACTTTCGTGGCAACTGTTTTTGCTTGCTTTTCTTGCGTTGATTTTTGTGTAGCCACCGGAGTCACTTTCTTAGCAACAGGCTTTTTTTCGGGCGAGCAAGCGACGAGTAAAAGAATACTAAATAAAGCAGCACTAATTATTTTTTGCATTTGTCTAGAGATTTAAAAAAATAGTACATTTAATTTTAATGAAAAATTGACCGCGAATATCAGAAGATATTAATCCACTACCCTAATTTTTAAAATACGCCCGGGGTCTTCGACGCCAAGATATAAAAATCCATCTGCCCCCATTTCTATCGCCCGCACCCGACCGATATCTTCCAATATTTTTTCTTCTTCCAGCACCTTATTTCCTTCCATTTTAATTCTACTCACATAATCGAAGCGCAACGAGCCCGTCAAGATATTGCCTTGCCAAGCAGGATAATTTGTCCCTAGCACCAGCGCCATTCCACTCGGTGCGATAGAAGGCGTCCAGAATGTCAACGGCGGTTCGATGCCTTCTTTTTCCGTGATATCCGTAAAGCGCGTTCCGTTGTAGTTTATGCCATACGAAACTTCTGGCCAACCGTAATTTTTACCTTTCTTCACAAGGTTTAATTCATCTCCTCCCTTGGGACCGTGCTCGTGCGCCCATATTTTTTGAGTCAATACATCGTAAACTAGCCCTTGTGGATTACGATTTCCATAAGTCCAAATTGATGCAACGATTCCTTCTTTTCCATAAAAAGGATTATCCATAGGAATGCGACCGTCATCGTGAACGCGATGAATTTTACCACAACCATTGTCTAGGTATTGTGGATTGCGATCTCGGTTGCCTCGATCGCCGACGCTGATATAAAGTAATCCTTCCGCATCAAAAACCAAACGACTGCCATAATGATGACGCTTCGTAGTATAAGGCAAAGCCTCAAAAATATCTTGCTGCTCCGTTAATTCCTTTCCAACCAACTTTGCTCGGAGTACTGCCGTGGTCGTTAGGTCTGAATCATCGGAATTAATTTTGGAATAACTCAGATAGAGTAATTGATTTTTTTCAAAGTCAGGATGTAAAGCCACGTCGAGCATACCACCTTGATTCGCCGCATTCACTTTTGGCGTTCCTTCGATGGTAAATAAGGTTCCATCAGGTTGTCGACACTTGAGCGTACCTTGTCGTTCGGTAAAAAAAATCGTTCCGTTTTTTGTAACCTTAATGCCCCAAGGTACTTCCAAATCAGTAATCACTTCTTCGACGCGCAGGCGATGGTATTTAGTTTGGTAATACTTAGCTGTTTTATCGATCGCGGCTTCTGTTTCCTTTCGATTGTTAATCCCTTCCAAAATGTATAAGGAAAGCGCTTCGAGTTCCGTTTGTGTAAAAGTAGTGTCGTAAGCAGGCATTCCCGCGTCTTCGATTCCGTACCGAATGGATTGCATAATTTCCTCTTTACTTTCTCCGTATTTCCATTTCTGCGTAACGAAAGTCTTCAAATTTGCACCGTGGCAACTCGCGCAAAATTCTTTGTAATGTGCTCCGGGACTCGTAATTCCTTCCCTTACTTCTAGTGACCTTGTTGCTTTTACCGCAGGAGCACTCCCCTGCTTCGCTAGTTTACAATCCGTCCAACAAAACGCAATGCTGAATATTCCTAATAAAAATAAAAATCTGCGTAACATATCTACATGATTAACTTTATCTTAGTACTTAAGTAGGTTTACCAAATAGGTTGGTGATTTTGGCGGAAGCAAATTTTGCTTCAATCGAGGCGAAAAACACAGAAAACCTATTGGCTTTCAAGGCTTTTTAACGAAGAGTGAAATAAAATTTACTCGTCATAAATTAGTGAATTTATTAGGTAAACCTTCTTTTTTACCGTAAAGGTACAAAACTACCCACAATCTAATCCATGATAAACGCTTAGTTAAAAAGCAATTTTTGAAAGTTAGGATAAGTCGATTATTCCTACTACTTTAAGCAAGTACTTTAATCCCTTACTTCAATTACTTAATAGACTTAATAGACTTAATTCTAAAAAACTTAGTATGTCAATACATTGGAAAGTCCTGATTGGAATTCTGCTGGGTGTGTTTGTGGGCTATTTGTCAAGTTCTACCGAACTCGGCGTCAGCCTTGTACAAGATTATATCAAGCCGATTGGTGTAATTTTTATTAAAACGCTTAAGTTGATTGCGGTGCCACTCGTTTTTGTTTCTCTTGCAAAAGGAATAACAGAATTGAAAGACATTAATAAACTATCTGCACTCGGCGGAAAAACGATTGCGTGGTATTTATTAACTACCGTTTTTGCGGTGGCGTTAGGGTTATTGTTGGTTAATGTTTTCAAACCTGGCGTCGGTCTTGATTTAGCAATTTTAGAAAGTTTTGCAGATGATACCGTTGATTTTAGTAGTGGGAGTACCGGAGGAAAAAGCCCATTGGACTTTTTTGTGCAGATGGTACCAGACAATATTTTTTCGGCGCTCAGTGACAACGGCAAATTATTGCAAGTCATTTTCTTTACCGTTCTTTTCAGTGTTTCTTTGTTAATGCTTTCCGAAAAAGATCAATTCCCCGTGGTAAAATTAATTGAATCGTTGAATAAAGTCATGCTTAACATTGTAGACTTAATCATTGCATTTTCCCCTTATGCCGTTTTTGCTTTGATGGCGACACTCGTCGTAGAAGTCCAAGATCCCGCTATTTTCAAAGCCTTATTGAGTTATTCGCTAGTCCTACTTTTCGGAATGTTGGTCATGCTTGCCTTGTATCCTTTATTTGCTCGACTACTCACGGGAATGCCGATCATGCGATTCGTCAGAGGAATTCTTCCGGCGCAATTAGTTGCCTTGACGACAAGTTCAAGTATGGCGACCTTACCGGTAACGATGGAATGTGTACAAGACAACCTTGGGGTTGACGACGAAATTACTAGTTTTGTTTGTCCCATCGGTGCGACGGTTAATATGGACGCGACAAGTTTGATGCAGAGCATTGCCGCCGTTTTTGTTTGTCAGGTGATTGGCTACGAATTGAGTCTCGCAGATCAATTGACAATTGTAGTTACAGCCTCGATGGCTTCCATTGGAGCTGCCGCTGCGCCAAGTGCAGGAATTGTCATGTTGGTGATGGTATTAGAATCTGTTGGATTTCCTTCGGACAAGTTACCTTTAGCGTTGACGATGATTTTGGCGGTAGATCGCCCCTTGGATATGTGTCGAACGGTAGTTAATATTTCGGGAGATAGCTTTGTTTGTGTGATGGTCGGTAAGGGAAAAAAAGCGAAAACTACCTAGATATGTTGTACCGTAAATAACGATTCATTTACAACACACTAAATAATTTTCGCCTTTGCTTAGAAGCTGTTATTTTGCGCTAGACTTCAGGTGCGACTTATTTTTAGAATGGTCCGCCACCATCGTCGCCAGGACCACCGCCGCCACCAGGTCCAACATTACAAGCTTGTCCAATAACATCACAAGCGTAAGTAGAACACTGCGTTTCGGCTTCGTACCGATAGCACCAACCATTTATGTCCGCTTGGTAAGCCATCTCTTGTACTTTTTGCCAGCAGCAACTCCAAGTGTAAGTCTCTTCGTTCCATCCAGTTTCAAAAACGTAATCGCAGTCCGTATCTAAGGATAAATGAGCGGTGTAACAAGTAAAATTGCCACCACCGGTGGGCGCACGGAATTGCGGTTCTTGAGTGGTAATTTCAGTTTTGTCGACTGGATTTAAGCCTTCTGTTGCGGTCTTTTTACAAGACGTTAGACATAAGAAAGCACTCACGAGGAGTATGCTAAGCAAATTTAATTTCTGTTGCATTTTCATTTTAATAATTTTTATAGGTTAATGGATATTGCATTACCTACCTACTTGCGTTGGTTTAGCAGGGATCAGTAATGTTTACAGAATAGTTTAGTAAGTACCAGTGGAATTTAATGGGCAGTTAGTTTTGCCTTGGTACTTCAGTGCGGAAGTTTCTGTTGAATCATATATAAATTGCACATAATTTATTTACAAAACAAATAAAATACATTTACAACTTATTAACTTACTGTTAACTCATTATTAACTCCTTAAGGAGCGAAATTCACTGCATTGGGTTAGCAATACCACTAGGAGCAATCCTTTACAAAACTTAGCTTTGGTGATGCTGGAGCGATAGCAAAAATATTTTAAATATTCCAGACAAGTGGCTTAATTTTTGTGACATTCTTAAGTACACGCTTAGCGTATGTAACAAACATTATTGAGAATAACAACATGCCATTAAAACTACTAACCAAGACGATTTTTCTTGTCTTTGCTGCTGCATGGATAAGTTTGAGCTTAGAATTTTTTCTTTTCAAAGTAACGGATTACAACGTATACCGAGTCTTAGATATTTCTTTCTGGGACCTTTCCATTTTATCTCTTATTTTTTCGGTACAGTACTTATTGTTTCAGCGCATTCCTAGTGACTTCACTACTTTATGGAATAGCTTTAAAAATGCAGATCCTGCTAGACCTGCGATTGCCATTGTTGCTTTAGTAGGTTTTGGAATATTTAGTTTTATCCCTTCTACTTTACCGACGTGGATTTTCTTCGTGATGCTAGCTGCGTTTGGCGGATTCTCCTTTTTGACCAATCGGATTGCCAAAAGTTACTTTCCAAAGAAGCTATTGGCATTATTGTTTTTTGCGAGCTTTAATGCCTGCTTCATCTTTTGGATGCACGAAGAAGCCAATGCTGGTGTTCATTTACAATACGCCAAAAAATTAGCCGAAAGGCGAGATACGATTGCAGAAGGTCAGTTGCAGCAATTCATCCAGTCTGCAAAAGAAAATCCTATCCAACAAAAAGATCGAAGTTTCTGGGAAAAGAAATGGCTAAACAATGACTACCTTTCTTCGAATTATCGCTTTGCCATGCGTGATCGAAAAGTGAATACGGGTGCAGCACTAAACTACGATCGCAAAGGTTTGGGTTTACCAATTTGCCAGCGGATTATTGAATTTTACGGTGGGGAATTGAGTTATGAGACGGAGGATGAGGTCGGGAGTTGTTTTTGTGTGACGCTGTAGCAGCAACAAGCGACATTAGCTACGACATTGCTTTCGCTGCTTACATTCCGTTAGCTCCAAGGACGCTATTTTACTATTATTTCAGTTTTTTTCTGTAGAGGGTAAGATTTCTCAAGCAGTTCCGATATATCCTTGTAAGACGAATCATACACCTTGTGTGAAAATGATTTAAGATTCGCTGAGGTGGACGCTGAAAAACCAAAATAGAGTAAGCATCATTCAATTATCAATTAACATCATGTTGAAAAAAAGCATTTGGATGCTACTCCTAGCATTAAGTATTGCCTCTTGTTCTGAGGAACAAAAGTTAGCATCAGACAATCAATTATCCGTCAAAGGTCTTGAGGAACTAGATCACTATGTTACTTATATTTATCAAGGAACGAAATATAAAACACAAGTATCAGAAGAAGGAGTGCTCCTTCCTAACGAACAAAGCATAGCGCTTGAAAAAGCAATTGGTACGAGAGAAACGGTCGCTTTTTCTTTTTCCTCTCAACCAGAAAACCACGTTTTTTTATTTCATTCTGAAATGGAAGGATATAAGTACATGGAAAAAAATGACGATCGGAAATTGGGTCGGAAATTTCAAGTCAGTCATGCCACAAATTTACTACGCGATCAACTGATCGAGAAGTATGGTGTTGAAAATTTAGACTTCAACAATCCTCAGATTAATGAAGAAGCAAAAGCCGGCGTAGCAGCTATTTATGAAGCGTTCAAACTAGTAGGAGAAGCTCCTCAAAACGTAGAACGATTTATCGGTAAATTAGAAAGAAAAGGTGCGGCATCTTCACAAGCCGTACAAGACAGAAGCAATGGTTTATTGCGAGCATGGGAACATGATAATTATTTTGGAGCCATGTTCGATATCGAAACTGCGCCTAATGTTTGGATTTGGACGCATGGTGATTGGAATTGCTATAAAACTTACGCCGCTGCCGATTTAAATTGGAACTACAAACCAGATAATACAACTTGGAACGATTGTATCAGCTCTGCTCAATTTAATTTTCAACCCGGAGCGGATGGCGTAGCCTATGGTTTTTATAAGAACCCTCATTATACCATAAACGGTTGCACGCATTATATCTTAGTTGTCAATAGAGCAGAATGGCAAAATGGTGTTGTAGATGGTTTAGTGCCCAATATGCTAACGCCTAAATGGAGAGGTGCTTTCTGTGGACATATGAATGATCAAATCTCTGCCCTACGACTTCAAATTGTTTGGCAAGGTTGTCAATTCGATTTTGGAGATATGTACTAGCAGATGAAGAAACTGTTCAAGTGTAGCATCAAAAAAGTCCTTTGAAATCAGATTGATTTCAAAGGACTTTTTTTTGGAATGGTGGTGCTAATTTTCATTTTGCAAAATAACAATTGCCATTTTACAAAATCCCCCAATACCAAAAATAAACCACAAACACAAGATTAGAAAAGATCACAGAAAATACGACACTGCGGTCCTTTATTTTTTTAATTTGAATAATAAAGTATCCTAAACTAATCAGCATTAAAGCTACGAAAGTGAATAAGACAATATAGAGGTAATCATACTCTTTAGGTAAACCAAAAGCTAGAATAAATTGATTACTATTCGCAACATTAATTAAAGCGGTAATAAAACCAACTAAAACGATGATTCCAACGATAGAAGTTAAAATACCTAAAGCGCGAATAATTTTATCGGAGCCCGTTGTGTATCTTTTTTTGATAAGTCTAAAGGTATTGATAAAAACAAATACGATCATTAAGAGCAAGGCGATGAGTAATGGGAGGATGAACAGTGGATGAAATTCCTTTAAACTAGCTCCTAGTTTTGAGATTCCTGGATTTAATTTTATGTCCTTCGTTAAAGTAATTTTTTTTGCTTTTTCGAAAGCCTTTAGGTTTGGCTTAGTAGACAAATCATTCGCAAATGCTGCTGTAATTTCATTTCCTATGGGAGAAAAACTAGCGGCATGTCCAAAGGTATGCGCATTTACTAAATGGCTATTGGAAAATTTTTGCTGTACATTCCGTCCATTCGTACTTGGTGTGATAGGATCGTACTCTCCAGAAAATACGAGAACAGGTGCGGTTAGTTTATTCAAATTTGAGAGATCATGTTTCAGCAATAAGGAATCCGTTTTATATTCATTCCATTTTTCACAGACCTTAAAATCGGACTGATAAAAAGAAATTCCACCGTTTAGTTGCTGATGTTTGAGCGCATTAGCTTTAAACTTAGAAAATTCATTATTGGGAAGTACTTCATTACAGCTCACACAATAGTAAACGCCATAATCCATCGACAACAAACTTGAAAATGCCGCTACTAAATTGCCTAAAGCAGCTTCGTTTTCAGTATGAAATTGATAAATCAGCAAGGGAATTACCTCAATCAATTGTTTGTGATAAAGTGCTTGCTGAATCGCTACTTTAAAATCTTCGGCATTATAAACAAACTCATCTGAATCGCCTATTTTTGTATCAATCGACACTTTGATAGGATCTTGCGCTAAATTGTCAACTACTTGATAAAAAATATTTTCCAAGTCTGGATATTGTTGATTGCATTCTGGGTCGTTTTTGCATTTTTCGAATACCATGGAAAGACTCGTCACAAAGTTACTGGTATTATTTGTATAATAAGTCGCTACATCATCAATGGGAGAATCTAGAATCAAGCTCTCAATATCTTCCAAAAATACACTCGCATACACTTGTGCCATGTACGTTCCGTAAGAAACGCCGTAGACATGCCATTTCTTGTATCCTAACTGTATTTTCAAAGCATTCAAATCTTTGGCAATAGACAAACTATTATACGCATTGATATCGACACCTCGATTGAGTAAGTCTTGTTTACAAGATAATGCCATCGCCACTTTCTCCTCTTCATCAATCGTGACGGTTTGATTTTTTGCCAAAATCTTCAGAAACGATTCCCCTAGATCAGGGCAAAGTCTGGGTTCAGAAAACCCCGTACCTCTGATGTCTACTAACACGATATCGTTATTTTTGCGTAAGGGATGATCTCGCCAATTTCCAATAAGATCAATTCCACTTCCTCCCGGTCCGCCTTGAATAAAAACGACCGCATTGGCATTTTCCTTATTTGAAGTATTTTTCAAAACAGCTACGGCAATTTTTATTAACTTGCTTTTAGGTTCCTCCCAGTTTTCAGGCACTTGTAGATAATTCCAAGTGATTGCTTCTTTATTCAAACTTTCCCAGTTTGGAAAAAAAGATTCGGCTTTTTCCAGTTGAACTTCCTGTCCTTGAATGCTAGCGACAATAAGCAAACATAATATTACGATTAGGTTAAATGATTTATTACTATTCATATTTTTTGGGTTGAAGAAGGCGTTCAAAATAAATTCTACAATTAGACTGCTTGATTAAAACTTTCTACCCAAGTGTAAAGCTTAGGCACAAAGAGGCTATGAAGTTCTTTAAAAATCAAAATCAATGTCTATCACTTTTTCTACTTCTATCTCTAAATCAATATTTATGCTACTAAGCGCTTCATGCGGTCGCTTAATAATTTCTTTTAATAATCTTTCAAATTTCAAATTGATTAATTCTATGGTCGCTTGTTCATAGCGATTCACGTCGTAATCTATGCTACTCCATATATTTTCTTCCCTTACCGAAAAGCTTACCAATAAAGGAAGTTTACTATAAGCCGTACTAATCGGATACGATTGTAGTTGCAGCTTTTCACTAAGCTCAATTTGTTTATAACTATAAGACGGGTTTTCCAAAACAAGGAGAATGTCTAGTCGCAAGACATTTTGCAAAACTTCTGGCAAGTCTTGGTGTTCATCTATTTGCAGTAATTTTTCTTGTGTTTGTTGAAGAATTTCCTGCACGCTAGTATCCGCTTTTAGGCGCGTTCTTAACGGTAAGGTTTTCACAAACATTCCTAATTGGTTTTGTAAGGTAGGCGATGTTCTTCCCGCATTCACCGTTCCAATGCAACTATCCTCCGATCCGTACATTTTGTGTATTAGCATATTGAAGGAAGCAATTAGAAAACTGTGCAAGGAAATCTTATGGGCTTGCATTAATTGCTTTAACGCCGTTAATTCAACCCCAGCATATTTAAATTCCCGCGTCGCAGCTTCATTCTGTACTGAAGAAGATTCCAGATCGAAAGGAATCCTATTTCCCCAAGTATAATTACGGAGATGATCTTTCCAAAAATCTAAATTTTTTGCAGTGGTATTTTCAAGCTGACTTTGATGCCATTCCGCATAGTCTTTAAACTGGAGCTTGGGTTTTAGATCTTTTGGTTTTTCTTGCTGCTGTAAAGCTTTGTATTTACTTATTAATTCATTGATCAAAATTTCTAAAGACCACCCGTCCATTACAATATGGTGTGTATTAAATACTAGATAAGTCCGTTGATTATTCTGAGCCACCAAGGCTATTCTTATCAATAAATCGCTTTCTAAATTAAAAACTTTGTTTACAAAATTATCAATGGTTTCTACCAAGTCGTTTTCCGCAGCAAAGATTTTCTGTATCTCAAAGGATAGTTTTTCAGGAGGATTAATTTTTTGCTTAGGGATTCCAGCTACTGCTATAAAGTTCGTTCTTAAGATCTCATATTTTTCCAAGATATCCAGCAATACCGTTTCTAAAACAGCTTTATCTATTTCTCCTTTGATTTCAAATACGGCTGGCATATGGTAAGCCATAGATCTTTCGGGTTGCTGTGAAGCTAACCAAATAAGCTGCTGAGGAGCACTAACACTATAGTATTCACGTTTGTCAACGGGCAGGATAATTCTTGCTTGCTGCGTTGCTTTTTCTTCTAAAAAAGCAGCTAGCGTTCGAATCGTTGGATAATCGAATACCGCTTTTAAATTTAGTCTACAGTGTAATTGTTCCTCAATTAAATTAATAAGTTTTACTGCATTTAGAGAATGTCCGCCGAGGGTAAAAAAATCATCAACGACGGTAATCTCTTCTGCGATGTTTAATACCTCTTTGTAATAGTTACTCAGGGCTATTTCCAATTCCGTGGTCGGCATATCTCCCGTGAATAGAGCACTTTTAATGTTTACTTTTTTTGCTTCTAAGGCTTTACGATTCACCTTTTTATTCAAGGTCAAGGGAAATTCCTTGATTGGAATAATGATATAAGGGATCATATACGCGGGGAGTTTTTCGCTCAATTCATTTTTAATCGTTTCTGTTTTTAGCGATTGATCTTCTTTTAGGATATAAGCAATTAAACGAGCTTCTTGATGCCGTTTTTTCTGGGCAATTACAATCGAAGATCTTATACCTTTTATTTGATCGAGCTTCGTTTCTATTTCTCCCAACTCTATCCGGTATCCTCTTATTTTTACTTGATAATCATTACGACCTAAAAACTCTATTTCCCCCAACTCGTTCCATTTCCCTAAGTCTCCAGTATGATATATTTTCTTAGATTTATCAAATGGATTGACGATAAATTTCTCCTTTGTCAATACTTCATTTTTGTAGTAAGCTTGCGCTAAACCATCTCCTCCTATATAAACGTTTCCAACCGTACCAATAGGTAATAATTGAAGCGCTTCATCAAGAATATAAAATGCTGTATTATGAATAGGTTTGCCAATATTAGAAGCTTCAAATGCTTTTGTTATTTTTTTGCAACTAGACCATATTGTCGTTTCGGTAGGGCCATACATATTCCATAAGACAGCATTCGTTGTAAGTAATTTTTCAGCCAGTGTTTCACTAAGTAAGTCTCCACCGCATAATATTTTCAAAGTCTTACTTCCCTTCCAAGCTACATTGTATAGCATTTGATAAAAACTGGGGGTTGCTTGCATGACGGTTGGTTTCCAGCTTTCCAATTTGTCCACTATTGCCAAAGGATCAGACAATAGTTTTTGACTAGCAACATAGATACTGGCGCCAGTGATTAAAGGCGCAAAAAATTCAAGGATAGAAATATCAAAAGAAGGAGTCGTAACCGAGAAAAACCTATCTGCTTGGTCTAAACCGGGTTGATGTTTGACACTAATGAGAAGATTAACTAAAGATTGATGACTGATGGCGACGCCTTTAGGTTTTCCCGTTGAACCAGAAGTGTAAATAATATAGGCAAGACTTGCAGAAGATAAGGATGCTGTTGCTAGCGGCAATCCATTTTCTTTGCTCCGCAACAATGTTTCTATCGCTAGAAATTCTTTATCAAACTGTAATGTTTGTTCTAAATCTTCTGTTCCAATGATTAGCGCTACTTCGCTATGATTAATGATATACGCTAGCCGTTCTTTTGGAAAAGAGGAATCCAGTGGAATAAAGACACTTCCCGATTTCAGAATTCCTAAAAGAGTAGCAATAAGCTTGGCAGAACGATTGATAAAAACAGCAATGGGAATGCCTGGTCTTTGATGAAAACGTTGCTGTAAATAATTTGCAATCCGATCCGATAATTTGTCCAGTGCTAGATAAGTATAACTATTAGCTTCCTCTTCTAATGCTATTTTGGTTGGCCTGCGATTGACTTGATTTCTAAAAAGATCAATAACGTTAGCTTCTTTATCATAATTGAATTGGGTTTGATTAAAATTAAACCGTAAGTTTTGCTTTTCAGCGTCCGTTATGTATTGATATTGAGAAAGGCTTTTTTGGGTGTTTGCAATAATTCCCATCAATAGTGTTTCAAAATGGCTGACGACTTGGCTAATTGCAGGCTCATCAAAGTAGTTGACATTATAATCAAAATCAATTTTCACATCTTCCATCTCATCAAACTCTCTAATATAGATCGCCAATGCTACTCGTTCTGAATGATGAGACAAGGGAATTACCGTTGTTTTAGTATTCAAGAAGTGATCGGCGTAAGATTGTTTTTCGTAAGAAAGTGTGATATTGAAAAGTCGATCTTTTTCTTGAAAAAGCTCTAAGGCTTTAATCAATTTCCCTAAAGGAAAACGTTGATGACGATAATTTTGTCGCAATCCTTGTTTGATATTTTTAATCAACGCTTCAAAGTTGTCATCAAAATCTAATGCGATTCGCAAAGGAGATATTCCCATAAACAATCCCACTGTGTTTTTGAAGATCCGTTTGCCTCGGTTCAACACGGGAAGTCCAATGGCGAAATCTCTATTTTGGTGTTTTCTACCAAAATAGAGATAGATAATCCCTAAAATGACGTGAAATGTAGAGCAGCCAACTTCCTTTCCCGTTTGAGTTAATTGATTATAAACAGCGCGCTTGATAAAAACAGCTTTTCGCTTGCTTTGATTGGACTTTTCTGTGGTTACCATTTTTTCTAGTAACCGCTGAGGAAGTTCTTTAAATTTTTCTTTCCAATACACTTTGTCTTTTTCATAAGCTTCGGATAAAGCATAACTTTGATCATCCGCAACAAAATCTTTGTAGCTGTAAGGATACACGGATTTTATGGCACCCAATTCCATCAACTCATTATAGTTCTTTACCAATCGCTGAAACATCAAGGAAGTTCCCCAGCCATCTGTAATCAAGTGATGGTATACAGAAAAAAGGTAATGATGTGTTTCTTTTACTTTTATTAAAATAAATTTATACAAGGGCTTTTTTTCCGCTAATTGAAAGGGCTTTTCAAACCTTTCTTGCATAAAAGAAGTCACCTCCTCCACTGCGTTTTCATAAGCAGAAAAATCTAAGTACGTTAGAATATCGTTGTCTGCCTCCCGAATATCAATTTCTGGTACTGCTTGATCATGGTTGAGTACACTCCTAAAAGCATCATGTTGATTGATCAACATTTTGTAAGCATCGTTAAATACTTCATAAACCAAAGTTCCCTCAATAGAGATTTTTGCTCCTATATTATAAATAGGATCTTTAGGATACATTAATTGTTCAAAATAAACATCCTCTTGTGGTAGACTGAGTTTCATAACTCGTGATTTAACAAAGTTTAAAATGAGAATGGCAGGGAAGAAATGCTCTTGTATTCGACGATACTAGTTTACACCCAAAGCTTTTCGGTTAGTGCTTCCTTGTTTGTTGTTTTTAAATCTTTAACAATATCTCCAAAATCAAATTTCACAATTCGATCTGCATGATGGAAGTAGGCATCATCGTGCGTGACGGCGATTATTGTTTTACCTTCTTTTTTTAATTTAGGAATTAATTCTTCATAAAAATATTTCCTGAAATGTGGATCTTGATCTGCTGCCCATTCGTCTAATACCAATACTGGTTTGTTTTCCAGTAAGGCAAGAATTAGAGCCATTCGTTTGCTTTGTCCTTTTGAAAATTGTCGTCTAGCAGATTCCTCTTTATCATCTTCAACAACTTTATCTAACTTCATTGTTTTAAGCAGTTGGATATATTGTTTATTATTTTCAAGTGTAAAGTCATCATAGTTTTGAGAAAAAATATGATTCTCTGTAAAGACTGCCGAGATTAAATTTTGCATTTTTTCGGTAACGTTCTCCTCTTCTTTTCCATTCAAGGTGATGGTACCTCCGGTAGGTTCATACAAGCCAGCAAGAATATTGATAAACGTACTTTTCCCAGATCCATTGCCGCCCACAACAAAGATCGTTTCCTTTTCTTTGATTTTTAAACCCAGTGGTCCCAAGGCAAAAGTTGAAGGTTCTCCCTCTTGATTGGTATAAACAAATTTGATGTCTTTAAAATTGATCGATTGAAAATTAGCATCTTTTATCGGCGCTTGATAATAACTATCATCAACAATTTCAAAATCTGCGACAAACTTTTTTATTCGATCATCTGCGACAATAAATCTAGTGTAAACTTGCTGTAAGTTGATAATATTATTGATTGGTCCCGAGATGAATAAGATCAGCACAACGTAAGCAATAACTTCTTCTCTGGTCAATAATCCATATTCAGGAAGTACAAATAAAATCACAGCAATCACAAAGTACAACCCGTATTGACTGATTAAATTAATAGATAAAAAGATATAGTTGATTCTAAAATCCAGTTTCATAGCTGAGTTTCTATTCGGAACCAAAAAATTATTCAATAGACTTTCCCTTCTAAAAAAACTCAATTTTAATTGTTTAAATCCTTTCATTACATCATCTACAAACTTATAATAATGCTCATTATACATTCTCAAAACTCGGACTTGCTTTGACATCGTATTCATCACGATAAAGTAAGAACCTGCCACAACGATGATCAACCCCAAGACGATGAGCGCAGAAGTAGTTGAAATGGTAAACATATAAACCAAGCACAATACCAACATCAGCAAGGAGTTTACGGTATGTGTAACCGTATACGGTAATGCGGAGAAAACGCGTAAATCTTCAACTGCCGTATAAAAGCGTTGAGAACCCAGTTGTTCTAATTTTTGTAAGGGAGCTTTTAAGATCTGCGAAAAAACTTTTTCTTCATTGCTATAAAGCAATTCGAAGGAGAATTTATTTAATTGCTTTTGAAAAACGATGTTCAACAAATAAGTATATACAATAATAATCATAAATGAAATCCCCATATAATCAGTCAAGAAGCTTTCGTTGCCTCCCAAAACATTATTGATGATATAAATGATGCCAAAACTTAATATCGTATTCGGCAATGCATACAATAACAAATAAACTATATATTTAACTTTAATCTTCAGCATCTAGGTAATTTTTTTATGGCTTATAAAATGAAGTTGTTTAATAACTCATTACTTGGCGATCTGATTCTGAACAATTTCTTTTTTCAAAATTGCACGAATCTTATTTGCAATTGCTTGAGCATGGTCGTAGATAAAAAAATGACTCCCTTCAAAAATTTGAAATTGAAAGGAAGCCTTCGTAAATCTTTTCCAATTTTCTATCTTAACGTTATTTTTTTCTTCGGATCCCATGAGTGCACAAATTGGTACAGTCAAGCAAGTACCTTCTTCGGAAAAACTCCCCGTTTCGAGTATTCTAAAATCTGCGCGTAGAATGGAACTAAAGAATTGATATAATCCATCATTTTCAATCACTTCGTTTGGGATTCCGCCCATTTGTTTTAATTCCTTTTTAAAATCATCGTCATTCATTAAATATCGTTTCCCATTTTTTGTTTCCTGCAAAGATTTAACGCCTGGCCCCGCATTTCCAGAGACGATCAAATGACTAGCCGGATCGCCCAAATCTTCCATCTTTTTCGCAACACTTAATCCCAAGGTAGCTCCCATGCTATGCCCATAAATCAGGTAAGCCTGTTCATTTCTATTGCTTTGAATTTGATTGACATAATCTTTGATCGCTTCCCCTTTAGTTAAAAAAAAAGCTTCCTCGTATCTTCTACCTCTTCCCGCTAATTCCAAGGGAATAAAATCAAACTCTTCTGCCAAGTGAGCTTTCAAAAAATCAAAGGAGTGACCACTTCCTCCTGCGAAGTGCAATAAAAAAACTTGAATTTTTCTTTTTGAATGATCTAAAACAATCCTTCTATTAATGACTTTTTCGGTGCTGTTCATCTGATCTAAAATTTATGCTATGGAAGTTGTTTTAAGTACTAATATAATTTAATGGTGAAAAAAATTTGTCTTAGTACTTATAACGAGTAAATTTTATTTTTAACGAATGAATTTAAACAGACATCCTGTTGTGTATCTTCATATAAATCCATTGGACACAGTAACCTTAATTTTATTCCCGTCTCAAATAAGACACAAACTAGTGCTACGCCATCCTGCTTTGGAAGTCGGTCTGTACTAACCGATACTGCTCCCTCCAAGATCTCTGGTTGTAAATGCTTCGTATCTTGCAAAAGAAAATTAAAGTATCCTTTAAAGCATTGATCTAGGTCGAGTGCCGTCGCTTCGAACAGATCTTTTCTGATGATTTCATAAGGTATTTTTTGATACAAACGAACGGTAAGGTATTTTTCATAAACCTCATAAATATAGGCGGAAGTGGATGCTGCGCTTGGCGTAATAATTTGCAGCGGCAAGAAATTAGTAGTAACACCGATCAGATTAGATAAGTCAAAATCTTCGTTAATTTCTTCTTGACCATTGACTGCAATCTGTTGTAAAAAAGAATTTCCAAAGGACAACTCACTTAAGAACTGTTGGTGAGCAGCTAAAAACAAAGCGGAGATTGGTAAATTATATTGCCTAGCTTTTTCCTTGATCGCTTCAAATCTTGTTCCCGTTAGGAATACTTCTTGAACAGCGTAATCCACAAATGCTACGGTAGTTTCTTGGGTGATCGTAGGAGAAATACTTTGAAGGTAATTCAACCACCAAGCTCTTTGTGTTTTCCCGAGTACTGCCTCCAAAAACTTTTTTTGGCTGGCGGCGAAAGTAAAGTTTGAAGCACTCCTTTCCGCTATTTTGGGTTGCTCAAAAGCCTGCGCTAGATTTTCGCATATTTTTCTAAAACTCTCAATGTCAACGAGGGCATGTGCTAAACTGATTTTAAAAAAAGCTTTATTGGAGTCATTTGGATCTACAACTATAAAAACGCGCAGCAGTGCTGTTTGATTAAAATAATTAAAAGGCTTTTTCAAAAACACCTCCGCTTCCGCTTCTACTTCAGCGAGTGCATTGGGATCAAACGCTCTAATTAATTTTAGGTCGATTCTAAGTTGATCGCTAGGAATTGATTTTTGCCGCACCTCCCCTTCCGTTTCCTCTTCTTCGAATTCGACTAATAACGATTCATAGAAACTTAAAAAAAATCGAAACTTATCTTCAAAATGATCTGCTGAAAATGTTGCCCTTGCAATCGTGGGAGATTGGATCAACGCCCAAGGTCTTCTTAGAAAATATTTTTGGTTTTCAGATAATCCCGAGGATGGCTTAGCAACATATTTAACCGCTTCTTCCTTGAGCGTTAGCATTTCGGGTGGCTTGGCGGAAGCTAGCGTTGAATCTTTCTTAAGCACCTTAGCCATATCTTCTAATATGGGATATTCAAAACTGTCTCTAACGCTAAATTCGTAAGCGTTTTTTTTGAGGAAGCTCATCAATTGAATCGCCTTCATGGAATTACCTCCTAGATCATAAAAATTGTCTTTGACACTTACTTTGTCTAATTTTAAAACTGATTCCCAGATCGAAACCAACAACTTTTCTTGCTCGTTACGCGGAGCAACATATTCTTTGGTGTGGAAGGTATTTCGATCGGGCTTCGGGAGTGCTTTTCGATCTATTTTATCATTATGAGTCAGTGGAATTTCGTCCAACATCACATAAATTTTAGGAACCATATATTCCGGTAATTCTTGCGTAAGCAATTGTTCTATGGATTTATAATCAACGGCTTCCTTACAAACGAGGTAAGCAACCAATTCTTTTGAGCCCTCCTCATCCTTTACGGCGAGTACAACTGATTGTTTGATCACAGCTATTTGATTCAAAGCCGCTTCTATTTCTCCCAATTCTATCCTAAACCCGCGAAGCTTAACTTGATGATCTTTCCGTCCCATAAATTCGACATTCCCATCGGGTAACCAACGTGCCAAATCCCCCGTTCGATACAATCGTTCTCTCGGTTTAAATGGATGATCGATAAATTTTTCTGCCGTTAAATCTGGCCGATTGATATATCCATGTGCAAGTTGTATCCCGCTAATACATAGTTCTCCGGTCAATCCGATGGGCAGCAACTGTAAGTTATCCGAAAGAATCAAAAATTGAGTATTGGCAATCGGCTTCCCTATCGGAATAGTTTTAGCGTTGAAACTAATATTTTTCGTCAGTTTAAATATCGATACGCACATACTGGTTTCGGTAGGACCATAAGAGTTGTAATAATTACCACCATAAGACAAGAAGGAACGAACTTTTTCATAGTTGGGGGAATCTCCTCCAGTAATCAATATTTTCAAATGCTTTAAACTTTCATTATTCATTACTTGAAAATACGAAGGCGGTACGATAGCTAAATCAATTTGCTTATCTTGAATATACCGTTCTAAAAGTTTAGGATCGTTCCGAAATTCTTCACTTGCGATATGTAGGCAGGAACCCGATAACAACGTATTAAAAATTTCAGAAATGGAAAAATCAAAAGAAAAGGAAGTAAATTGTAACGCATGGTAGTTAGCCTTAATCTCATGTGCTGCAATCTGAGCCAAAATCGCATTTAATAATCCTTGATGTGCAATTAATGCCCCTTTCGGATTTCCGGTCGACCCAGAAGTATAAATAACATAAGCGAAATCTGCGGGAGTAACCATGACCTTATCCTTCAAGTCTAAACTATATTTTTCAAGTTCAAGTTCGACATCTATCGATAATACAGAACCTTCATAATAATCCAACTCCTCAATTTGCACTTGATCAACTATTAATAATTGAATCGCTGCATCTTGCAGAATATATTTTTTCCGAGCGACAGGATAAGCTTTATCTACGGGTACGTACACTGCTCCTGCTTTCATTATTCCTAATAAACAAACGATGTATTGTTCGCTCCGTTCTAAGTGCACCCCAACAAAATCTCCATTCTTGACATTGTACTTTTGTAGCAAACAATTGGCTAATTGATTGGACCGTTGATCTAATGCTTGGTAACTAAGAGCAGTTTCTTCGAATACGATTGCCTTCGCATTTGGAGTACGTTGTGCGCGTGCGACAAAAACATCGATGACCGTTTGAGCTTGAGGATAGTCAACAGCTGTATCATTAAATACTTCCAACAATTGGTGGCGTTCTTTTTGAGATAAATACTCAATTTCGTGCAATGCCGTTTGTGGCGTTGAGAGTAAATTGGTCAACAAACTTTTGAAATGATGCATTAGCCTTGCAATCATCATTTCGTCATAAACATCGACATTAAAAATAAGTTCAAAAGAAAGGATATCACCCAATTGGGTCGAGTGAAATTCTATATCATTTTTACAAATTGTTGATCCTCCATCTTCTATTTCCTCAAATACTTTAGGGTCTAAATCTTTTGAAGACATACTTGAGTTACTCCCATGAAATTCCCAAGAAATATCATAAAGTAGCGCTCGGCTTTGATTATACTTTAACCCCAAGTCTTCCACCAATTTATCAAACGGATACGCTTGATGAGCAAAATCTTCTAAAACGGATACTTTAACCCTATGATAGAAATCTAAAAAATTGTCGCTCGTATAAATTTTATTTCTGAACGCTAGAATATTTACATAAAAACCAATTTGATCCTCTAAGTCAGGATGAGTTCTTCCTGCCACAGGACCACCAATAATAATATCATCCGCGTTGGTATATTTATAAATAAGAACATTGATTGCCGATAACAGAACCAAGTAAAGACTTCCTTCATTTAATTTGACAAATTGATTCAATTGATTTGTTAAATCTTTAGAAAGGTAACTGCGCAAACACTTTCCATTGTAAGTTTTAACCTTAGGGCGATGCTTGTCACTAGGCAAATCAATAATGGGTAATTCTCCTGACAATCGATTTAACCAGTAACGCTGGTGCTTCTCATAGCTTTTGCTCTTCCATTGCTCTAATTGCCAAGCAGCATAATCTTTATACTGTATCTTTAAAGGAGAAATATTAGGTGTAATTCCCGAGGCAAAAGCTTGGTAGTAGTTCATCACATCCCGTGATAAAATAGCGACAGACCAACCATCACTAATAATGTGATGTATATTATAATAGAATACATATTTATGCTCGGACAACCGTAGTAAACTAGCTCGGATTAAAGGACCTTTAGCTAAATCAAATGCTAGGTAGGAATCCTTTAAAATAAAATCACGGGAAGCAGCTGCTGCATCTTCCTCGCCACTATAATCTTTAGTATCAATACAAAAGTCTAGCGCTGCCGGGCTCAAAATAAATTGTCGAATTTCCCCCGTAGAATCTACTTTAAATATCGTACGTAATATTTCATGTCGTGCAATGACAGCCTGTACAGCTTTTTTGAAACTGTTGATATCCAGAAGTTCTTCAAGTACAATTGTACTTGGTATGTTGTAAGCAATAGAACGTTCCTCTAATTGACAAACCAGCCACAGTCTTTGCTGAGCATTAGAAATTTTGTAGCTTTCCGATTCCAAGAGCTTCGGAATACTTTTAGCGGGAGCGGTCAAAGATACTTGTATTTCTTGCTCTAAAAATTCAATAAGTTCTTTTTTATGATCTTTAATGACTTGAATCAAGTTGGAGGGAACACTAATACCTTTTTCTTTTTTAATCGCCAGTCTACCTTCATCAACAAACAAGTTAATGCCTTTCGATTGTGCCGAATGAACAATTTCTATGGGTTTAATCTTAGTTTGCATGATGGGAGTATTGACGTTTGATCTGGAACAGAAATGGTTTGCAAAAGAGAAAATTGCAATGATGCTTTTTTAGTAGGGAAACTCGCGTTTAGTTCACGATGGATGGAAGCAGATACTTAAGTCGGATTAAAACAAAGAGGCGATTATTTTTCGTTTGCCTTCGTAAGGATTTCTACCATGAGAACAAAGTAGATTATCTATAAATAAAACATCTCCTTTTTCCCAAGGAAATTCGTTGGTTGCTTTTTTATAAGCGTTAATAATTTCTTCTACCTCTTCTCTGGCAATTGCAGTTCCATCACCATAAAAAGTATTATTTGGGAGTTGGTCTTCATTCTCAACCGCGCCATAATCTTTTTCAAGGGTAAATTTATGAAAGAAAGAAGCATGATTAAACCAAACCATTTCTTTGGTTGTAGGATGCTCCCAAACCGCTTGCTTCGTCCACGTTAATTCCAAATTATTTTCGCTTTTCCATCGAAACTCAGTTCCTGTACGCTGGCATTCCGTTGCTACTTTATCTTTATCATCCGTTTGAAATACCTCTTGCCAAGACAAGCCAATATCTTTATTCAAATTCCTCATGTACTTCACTCCTTTTTCTAGGAACTTCGTTCTCGTTTTTTCACTTAAAAAACTTAACACTAAACGATTATCTGCGATTGGTGTTTCCCCTTTTTCCGTAGGAGGATTAAGGCAACAAAATACGACGTATCGAGGATGTCCATTCGGCATATAAGAAGCTTCACTATGCATATTGATACTGAACTCTTTGGGATAGCTGGTACTGGTGTATACATTTTTTCCAACCGCAAATCTTGGCGAGGAACGGAAAGCATATGCTAAGGATTCAGAATTAAACAATTTGCTAATTTCTTCAAACTTAGCTACTCTATTGATATTAAAACCACGAAATAAGATCGCACCAAATTTACAGAGTTGCTCATCAAATTCTATTTTATTGGTAGAGATCCATTCGATCAAATTATTGCGCTCTGCGGTAGCTGTTTTAACAAATGGAAAATCATACTTTTCTTTTACGACAGCATCTTCATCAGCAGTATGGCTAGCGATCGTTTTAAGTTCTTTTTTCATGATTTGATTTTTAATTATTTATGGGTAATCCTATTTTTACAAATACATAATTTCTTCATTCTGGGAGGTTTGTTCCTCTTTACTTGTATTTACAATGTCGATATATTGAGCTTGTAATTGCACCGTGGGATATTTAAAAATAGCCTCTATCCCAAGCTTCACCTTATAGACCTTGGTTATTTCAAAGGATAATTTGACGGCGATTAAGGAATGTCCACCTAGGTCAAAAAAACTATCCTTTACCCCAATCTTTTCGATTCCCAATACTTGCTGCCAGATGTTGACCAAACCCATTTCTGTATCACTTGATGGTGCTACGTATACTTGTCGAAGGTAAGCTTCCTCATTAGGCCTGGGCAATGCTTTACGATTTATTTTACCATTATGGGTCAATGGCATTTCAGCTAAAGTCACGTAGATTTTGGGAACCATATAATCCGGAAGTTTTTTTGCTAAAGCCTGAGAGATCATAGCGGTATCAAGATCTTCTTTACCAACGAGATAAGCGACCAATTGCTTAAAACCATTATTATCCTCTTTATCAATGACAACCGATTCTTCGATACCTGCTAGTTGATTCAATACCGCTGCTATTTCCTCTAATTCTATCCGATACCCTCGAATTTTAACCTGCTGGTCTACCCTTCCTTTAAACACAATATTACCATCTGGCAACCAACAAGCTAAATCTCCAGTTTTATACAAGCGTTCTCCTTGCTGAAATGGATGAGCGATAAATTTCTCTTTAGTAAGCTCCGCTTTATTCAAATATGCTTTGGCTAGACCAGCACCGCCGATATGGACTTCTCCCGATACGCCAAAAGGAACGAATTGACCTGAGGAATCTAAGATATAGATACTCGTATTCTGTATTGGCTTACCAATGTATATTCCTCCTGCGGGATCTTTGACTTCATAAACCACACAGCCTACCGTTGCTTCTGTTGGTCCATACTCATTATATATTTTTATGTTTGGATTTATTCGGCGTAGTATTTCAAGGTGCGTTTTTTTCAATTCTTCTCCCCCAACGATCGCTAATTCTAAATTACTATACTCCATTTCAGTGTCCCCCAATAAGCTGATATGAGAAGGCGTAATTTTGATACAAGAAAGTGCCGTAGACAAGTATTCCTTCAGCAGTGCTAAAGTATCTTTCTCTTCCTTAAAGACGTGTAAAGTAGCGCCACTAATTAAGGGTAAGAAAAGACTTGTAATCGTCAAATCAAAAGAGAGAGAAGTATATAAACCAAAACTTTGGTTAATCAAATCATTGTTTAAATAGTAATCCTTACCCCAAGTTATATAGTTCATCAAAGCGTAGTGTTCGATCATTACTCCTTTGGGCTTTCCCGTTGATCCGGAAGTATAAATGACATAGGCTACATCCATTGGCGAAACAGACCGCTCATTTACAGAATGATAATTTGATGCTTCAAATTCGATATCTATTGCCAAGAGCGTTCCTTGATAATATTCGGTATCAAACATATAATTAGAGTCTGTGATCAATAGCCGAACACTTGCATCTTCAAGTATATATTTCTTTCGATCCGAAGGGTAGTTTATGTCAATCGGTACGTACACCGCTCCCGCTTTAAAAATGGCAAATATAGCGATGATGTATTGTTCACTTCTTTCGAGATGTATGCCTACAAAGTCTCCTGGTTTAACATTTTTTTCCTGCTTTAAACAATTAGCTAGCTGACTAGATTTCAGCTCCAATTCTTGGTAACTAAGTCGTTCCTTACCAAATACGACTGCCGTTGCATCGGGCGTCTCTTGGCTTTGTTTTACAAATAAATCAACAACAGTCTGATCTTTTGGAAAGTCTACCTGCGTAGCATTGAAGCTAGTCAATAATTTATTTTGCTCTTCTTCCAATAAGTACGATGCCGCACAGATCGGTTTTTCAGGAGCTGCTAACAGCGCTTTCAATAATTGCCTATAATGCAAGATCAGCCTTTCAATCATTGCTTGTTCGTAAACATCTCTGTTGTAATTAACACCAATATCTACTCCAGCGCCACACTCCGTCAAATGCAATTCCAAATCAAATTTGACCATTCCATTTTCTTGAAGTTCCAACGCTTCGCTATGCTCAACGCTCGTCTCTTTTTCAGCAACGCCGTGATAATCTACTAAGATGTCAAACAAAGGATTTCTACTGGCATCTCTTCGAAAATTCAGTTCTTCAACCAATTTATCAAAGGGATACATTTTATGCTGATAAGCTTGCAGTACGCTCGTTTTAATTTGCTCATACAAAACGATAAAACTATCCTCAGGATTAATCTGATTGACGAGTGCCAAAGTATGTAAATAAAATCCAATCTGATTTTCTAAATCTGGATGATCTCTACCCGCTACAGGATTCCCGATACAAATATTAGTTTCTCCGGTGTACCGATAAAGTAGTACATACCAAGCCGTCAACAATCCGGTGAATAAACTTCCTCCTTTTTCTCTAGTAAAGTTCCGCAACCTTGAGGTCAAATCTGGTGAAAGACGAGCGGCGATGCTTCTCCCATTAAAAGTTCTAATTTTCGGTCTTCTTTTCTGCGTTGGCAAATCTATCGTTGGTATTTCACCAACTAACTGAGAAAGCCAATATTCTTTATGACCTTTAAAAATGGGACTATCCAATTGAGATAATTGCCAAGCGGAATAATCTTTATATTGTATCCTTAAAGGCGAGAGAATAGATGAAGTACCAGAGTGGTGGTGCTCATAGGCATTCATCACATCCCTCGATAAAATATCCATAGACCATTCATCACTAATGATATGATGAAGGTTATAATAAAAGAGATATTGCTCATCTGCCAATTGAATTAAGCCTGCTCGCAACAAGGGTCCATTTTCTAAATCAAAAGCTCTGAAAGCATCTAAGGCGGTATATTCTTTCCAGGCGGATTCTATATCTTTCCGACCGACAAAGTTTTGTAAATCTAATTTAAAATTTAAATCGGCGGCAGACAATACATACTGGCGAAGCGCTCCGTGCTCATCCAATTTGAAAATCGTTCGCAATATTTCATGACGTTGAATGACGGCATGAATGGCTTTTTCAAAACAAGCGATGTCATAAGTTCCATCCAAAATGATAGCGCTTGGCATATTGTGTGCGATGGAACCTTCCTCCGTTTGACAAGCCAGCCACAATCTCAACTGAGCGTTAGAAACGGGATAACTCGTATTAGGAGAACAGCTTGGAATTTCTTGGTATTTTACATTCTGAAGCGATAGTTTTTTATGCTGAATCAAATAAGAAAGTAATGCTTCTTTCTGAGCTTTAATTTCTAAAACCAGCTGATCATCTACTTCGTCTTTAGTAGCAAAAATTTGTAATTTCCCTTCTTTTACCTCTAGGATAAGTCCTTCGTCCGAGATTCTATTTAGTAATTCTTTCATCACATTATTTGTTTAACGATTTTACCCTTTGATTTAAGTTGCTCCTGTTTTTTTGAAAAATCTATTTGGAGTGCTAAATCACCGATGACTTTAAGGTCAAATAAACTTTTGATATCTAAATCTAGATCCAACTCTTTTCTTATCCTTAAGATGATTTTAAGTGCAGTCAAGCTATTTCCGCCCAAGTCAAAGAAATTATCTTGAATGCCGATGCTTTCTATTTTTAATATTTCTTGGAATATTGCTATCAACTTAAGCTCCGTTTCCGTAGTCGGTGCAACGTAGTCCTTACTTCGGTAAGCCTTCAGGTCAGGATCGGGCAATGCTTTACGATCTATCTTAGCATGTTGTGTCAATGGCATTTCATCCAATGTTATAAATATATTGGGCACCATGTAGGCAGGAAGTTTTTGAGCTATTTCTTTTTGAATTTCAGAAGCAGCTGTTGGTTGTTCACAAACGATATATGCGACCAACTGTTGTATATTATTGTTATCTGCTTTAGCAAGTACGACAGATTGTTTGATCGCTTCCACCTGATCCAAAACCGCCTCAATTTCGCCCAACTCAATACGATAACCTCTGATTTTGATTTGATGATCTTTTCTACCTATAAACTCAAGATTACCATCGGCTAACCAACGAGCCAAATCACCGGTCTTATACAAGCGTTCTCCTGCTTTGAAAAAATGATTGATAAACTTCTCTGAAGTCAAATTTTCTTTATTCAAATATCCATTTGCTAATCCAGCACCACCGATATACAACTCTCCCATTACACCAATAGGACTTGGCTTTTGAAAAGCATCCAAAACGTAAAAACTAGTATTTTGCAATGGCTTTCCGATGGGTACATAAGGCAGATTAAGATAAGGATCCAAGTTTTGAGTTTCAAAATAAGAACTATCAATGGTCGTTTCTGTCGTACCATAACTATTGATAATTCGCATATCATTTCCAAAGCGCAAGAGGAGTCTTTCATAGTCCGAAACTTGACAAATGTCAGAACCTACAATCAACAGCTTCATCCAAGAAACATCTAAATTATTTTCATAAATGTAATCCATTAATAAGGTTGCATAGGCTGGCGTTATTTCTAGAATATTAATTTTCCATTTGAGCATTACCGGATAGAGCTTCACAAAGTCAAGCCTGATACTGGGCGGACAAAGAATCATTTTTCCACCAAACAATAAGCTTCTATATAAATCTCCGGAGAAAACGTCAAAAGAAAAACTTGCCATTTGCAGTAGGCTCGTTTCGCTATTCAACTGATATTCTTTTTGCCAACTCAGTACGATGTTCAACAAACTAGCATGGGAAACGATAACGCCTTTAGGCTTTCCAGTAGATCCCGAAGTATAAATAATATAGACCGCTTGTTTTGGAGAGAAATGATAATTCGGACTTTCGATCGACTCTTTAGCAAGTAGGGATAAATTTTTATCAAGCAGAATTATCCTAGCCTTCAAACCATTACCTTGCAAGCATTCATACGCTTGATCAGTAATCAGAAAACTTAGTTTACTATCCTCAATAATGTAATTAATACGATCGCTAGGATTATCGGGGTCTATAGGAATATACGTTCCACCAGATTTTAAAACGCCCAATATACTGACCACCATTTCCAAGGATTTGTCCATGCAGATCCCAATTAAGTCCTCTCGCTGTACGCCTTGTTTATGCAAGTAGTGCGCAAACTGATTTGATCGCTCCTCCAATTCTTTATAGCGAAGGACTTCTTCTTCAAATACCGCGGCAATTGCCTCTGGTGTTTCCCGGGCTTGTTTTACAAATAAATCAACGACTGTTCTGTCCTTAGGATAATCTACTTGGATAGGATTGAATACATCTAATAATTCGTGTTCTTCTTCTTTTGTTAAATAATTTAGATCTTTTAAATATTGATTGGGTTGACTCGTAAACGAATCGACCAGTTTATAAAAATGAATGGCTAATTTTTTGATTTGTGATTCCTCATACTTATTCTTATTAAATTGAAAATGTACCTTAAGTGAAGTCTCCGTTAATCCTACTGCAATATTAAAATCATAATTGGTTTGTCCTTCGACATCAACAGATTCCATCTCTAGTGTGCTTGCTCCTTGCGTTGATTTCTCTCCCAGCTGTTCTTCAATCAACTCCTGTATTGGAAAATTTTCAAAGATCATAATATGATCTAGCAAAGCCATACTCAATTCACTTTGTCCTTGCACCGTAGCTAAACTTACATAGTGATGAGGAAGGCTAGCGATGGCTTCTGCTTTCGTTTTCTTTAATAAATCTATTAATTGATCCTTTTCTTGGTACTGGATTCTCACCGGTATGGTATTTAAAAATAAACCAACCATATCTACCGAACCTTCCAAATCCGCAGGTCTACCAGAAACTACCGAACCAAATACTACATCCTGAGTATTGTTGTACCTTGATAACAAATATCCCCAAGCCACTTGTATAAATGTATTATGGGTAACATCTAATTCCTTACATAAATTATTTATTTTATCATAGATTTCTCCCGTAAGTTCAATCGTCTCATCACAAAATTCATATGCGAGATTGGAACGTTCAGATCGTACAAAAGGAACATTTGCCACACTGGTATATCCTGCTAAATAATTCTTCCAATAAGCTAGCGTCTCTTCTTGATCAACCTCCGCTAGCCATTGAATATAATTAGCGTAAGGTTTGGGGGCTGGTAGATTTGCTTGTTCCCCATTTTCAATAGCCCGCAAGATTCGATAAAAATCATTGATTAAAATACTCGTACACCAACCATCCATCAGGATATGGTGGTGACTCCAAATAAATTCATAAGTATCCTCGCCCAGGCATAAAATTTTCAAGCGCATTTGGGAAGACTCTCCTAAATCAAAACCCTTCTTTCGATCTAATGCTTTCCTTTCCTTCACCCAACCTTCCAGTGAGTCTGACGCCGGTGCTTCAGAAAAACGCTCATAAGAAAAACTACTTGGAACAGACTTCTTTACAATCTGTAATAACTTACCCGCATAATCACTTGAAAAGCTCGTCCTTAAAATAGCATAACGATCCACCAACGCATCGTACGCTTGCTTAAAGTGATCCATATTCAATCCGGCTCCTTTAATTCGATAAGCAACTTGCTCGAAGTAAGATTCTTCCATAGAGAACCAATGATAGTACATTCCTGCTTGAGCAGGAGAAAGTTCGTACACATCCTCAAGTAGATCCTCCTTATTTAAAATATCCAACGCTTCGTAGCTTAAGTTTGGAAAACTTAGATCGGATAGGGTTAAATAGCTTTGAGCATTAAAGGATAATTCTTTAATTAAAGCCGTTAAATGTACTTCGTAAGCTTTGATTAAAGCTTGCATTTTGGGCGTAGCATAGAGACTAGAACAATAGGAAACAGACATACTTAACTCGCCCGATGCCATCATTCCTGCCACGCTAATGCTAGTATTACTGATGTTCTGTGAATGGATTGGCTCTCCGATGTATTCCGTTCCGTATTCGAAAATAGACTTTGGTTCTTCTTCTTTAATTTTGCCACCAAAATCTCCTAAATAATTAAATTGGACGCTAGGCGTAAAGGTAGCTGGCAATTGTTTGGAAAGATATTTAAGGGTACCATAACCGATTCCTTTTTTGGGAATCTTCCGCAAATCATCTTTTACTTTCCTCAAACTTTTAGTTCGATCTGCCGACGAGGAGACTTCCAAAACCAAAGGGTAAATGGTCGTAAACCATCCTACGGTTCTAGTAATGTCTACACCATCAATAATGTCTTCTCTTCCATGTCCTTCCATTTCGACAACACTCTTTTCGACTTCAAAAACATCCCTAATAGCCAAACCTAATGCAGCAAGTAACAAATCGTTGATCTCAGTATGATATACCTCATGAACGCCCGTTTGCATGAGTGTTGTCAATTCTTTATCCAAACTAAAGCTTAATTTGTTTTCGCTTTTTGCTACAGCTCCATTAGCGTTTTCAGTTGCTAATCTTGGAATAGCTTCCGTATGCAAGCGTTCCCAATATTTGCATTCCTTTTTCAAAGCTTTACTATGCGCATATTCTTGTTGTAAAAAAGCCCATCGCTGAAAAGAATCTGTCTTTAAAGGCAATGCTACTTTTTCGCCGGATTGATGTTGAAGGTATAAGGAAGCGATATCTTCTAATAAAATTCGCCAAGATACACCATCGACCAGCAAGTGATGTGCAATCAATGCCAAGCGATCACCATCCGAAAGTCTAAAGTGTCCAACAACGAATAAAGGACCTTTAGATAAATCAAAACCAGCTTGCAAGGCTTGACCTAATTCGCCCATTGTTGCCAAACTATCCTCTTCTTGGCGAAGGTCATGAAAATCTATTCGAAAACAATCTGCTGAATATTTACGATTGAATTGCTTCCATTCTATTCCTTCTTTTTGATAACTCATGCGCAACACATCATGATGCTTGACCAGTTGCATGATCGTCGATTTTAAAATACTGGAATCCAATGCGATCTCGCTTTTTAAAAGCACCGATTGATTAAAATGATGTTGTAAGGATATGGATGGATGTTCAAAGAAAACGTGCTGTATTGGCGTTAGGATCACTTCCCCTTCTACTTCAGACTGATCAATTTCTCTGTTAGTTTTCTTCAGCAAAGAAGCCATATCTTTTAATACGGGCATGGTCAAAACATCTCCGACTTTCAAGATATAACCATGCTGTCTTGCTTTAGAAACGATCTGTATTGACTTAATAGAATCTCCTCCTAGGTTATAAAAATTATCTTTGCGTCCAATTCCTTTTATATTCAATACGGATTCCCAAATAGCAACCAACAGTTTTTCTTTTTCACTGGACGGAGCTACATATTCATCTCTTGAATAAATATCCTCCTCCAAGGCGGGTAGTGCTTTGCGATCTATTTTGTCGTTAGGTGTCAAAGGCATTTCCTCCAAGTTGACGTAGATTTTCGGAACCATATATTCCGGAAGTTTTTTCTCTAGGAGTTCTTGTATTTTGGCGGGAGGTATTTCTTTTTCACAAACAACATAAGCGATCAATTGCTTTGATCCATTTTTATCTTCTTTAGCAATTACGACCGACTGTCTCACATCATCCAATTGATTTAAGCGCGATTCTATCTCTTCTAATTCTATTCGATATCCTCGTATCTTTACCTGATGATCCTTTCTTCCCATAAACTCAATATTCCCATCTGGTAACCAACGAGCCAAATCACCCGTTCGATACAATCGTTCTCCTTTCTTAAAAGGATGAGCTATAAATTTTTCAGCCGTCAACGTTGGAAGGTTTAGATAACCTTGGGCAAGTTGGATACCACCAATACAAAGTTCTCCAATCAATCCTATGGGTTGTAATTGTAAATTTGAGGAGAGAATCAGTAGCTCCGTATTATCAATTGGTTTTCCTATTGGGATGCTAGTCGAGTTTAACTCGAAATCTTCCGTCAGCTCAAAGATGGAAACACACATACTAGTTTCTGTCGGACCATAAGAATTATAATAACGACCTCCGTAAGACAAATAGCTAAGTACTTTTTCATAATCAGGAAAATCACCACCTGTAATCAATATTTTCAATTTCTTTAAACTTTCCTGTTTGATCATATGAAAATAAGAAGGAGGCAATGTCGCTAAGTCTATATTATTGTCTTGAATATAAAGTTCCAATAGATTAGGATCATTTCGTATGTCATCATTCGCTATAAAAAGACTAGAACCCGCTAAAAGTATATTAAGAATTTCAGAAATAGAAATATCAAAAGAGAAGGAAGTAAATTGTAACGCACGATGATTATTCCCAATATTATATCCTTTAATCTGAGCTAAAATGCTATTCAACAATCCCAGATGTTCGATCAATACACCTTTGGGATTTCCGGTCGATCCAGAAGTATAAATGATATAAGCTAGATCTTGGGGCTGAATTGAAATTTGATTAGTTAAACGATCCGCTTCGTCAAATTCAACATTTATTGCTAATAAGGCACCCTCGTAATAATCTAGTTCAAACATATAAGTTGTATCCGTGATCAACAACTGAATATTGGCGTCTTCTAGTATATATATTTTTCGATCCTCTGGATAATTCACATCAATCGGTACATATACTCCTCCCGACTTTAAAATCCCCAACAAGCAAACTATATATTGTTCGCTTCTATCCAAATGCACACCAACAAAATCTCCTTTTTTGAGACCATATTCCCCTATCAGGTGATTGGCTAATTTATTAGATCGCTCCTCTAATGCTCGATAACTAAGCGACTGCTCCCCGAACACTAAAGCAACCGCATCAGGTGTTTGACTAGCTTGTGCTGAAAATACATCTAAAATTGTCTTATCCTTTGGGAGATCTACTTGAGTATCATTGAAATTTTCTAATAACTCTTGTCGTTCTTTTTGCGATAGATAATCGACATTGTGCAATAAGGCTTTCGGATTCGACAATAAGCTTGACATCAATGCTTTGAAATGTCGCATCATATTTGAAATCATCCTTTCATCATAGACATCAATATTAAAAACGATATCTAAAGCGATGACACCACCTAATTGTGTCGCATGAAATTCTATATCATTTTTGCATAAGGCAGCTCCCTTATCTTCTACTTGACTAAATAAATCTGGGTTTACATTTTCGGAAGAAAGCTGATCTTGTTTATTGTGTAAGGTCAAGGAAATATCGGCGAGCGGAGATCGACTCTGATCATATTTTAATGCTAAATCTTCCACGAGTTTATCGAAAGGATATCCCTGATGGGCATAGTCCTCTAAAACCGCCTCCTTGACACTTTGGTAAAAGTCTATAAAATTGTTAGCAGGAATTATTTTATTTCGAACAATTAAAGCATTTATATAAAATCCAATTTGATCTTCTAGCTCAGGATGTGTTCTTCCGGCAATAGGCGCCCCGATGATTATATCTTCAACAGCCGTATATCTATAGATCAAAACGTTGATCACGGATAGCATCAGTAAGAATAAACTTCCATCGTGCTGCTTAACAAACTGATCCATTTGATTCGTCAAGTCTTCAGAAAGATAAGTACTAAAATACTTCCCATTACTAGTTTTAACGGTAGGCCGAATTTTGTAGGAAGGCAAATCAATGACCGTTAATTCTCCCGACAATCGTTTTAACCAATAGTCTCGATCCGCCAGCGAAGAAGGCCTGCTTAATTGATGCAATTGCCAAGCTGCATAATCTTTGTATTGAATTCTCAAGGAAGGAATATCTGGCGGATTACCAGCAAGATTAGCTTCATAATATTTCATCAAGTCCCGTTCCAAAACTTCCATTGATCTTCCATCACTGATGATGTGATGCATATTGTAATAGCAGATATATTTATCCGCTGACAACTGAAGCAAAGCCACTCGCAACAAAGGACCTGTGACCAAATCAAATGCGCGATAAGAATCTGCTGCAATATAATTTTGGGAAGCCGTTTCAGGATCTACTTCTCCTTGGTAATCTTTATACTCAATTTCAAATCCCAAATCTTGAGCACTTAATACATACTGTCGAATTTCTCCTGAATCATTTAAATTAAAAACGGTACGTAATATTTCGTGGCGCGCAATCACATTATGTATTGCTTTTTTAAAACAAGCTATATCGTACGACCCTTCTAGTACAATATTTCTTGGCATATTAAAAGCAATAGAATTTTTTTCTATTTGGCTGGAAAGCCATAACCTTTTTTGCGCATTTGATAAGGAATAACTGACCGCTGCTTTACACTTTGGTATTTCCTCGTAAGCCTTTTTCTTAAGACTTAAGTTTTCATGCTTGGTCAAATAAGAAATAAGCTCGTTTTTATGTGCTTTAATTTCTGATAAAATAGTACGATCGACGTCTCCCTTAGCGGAAAATAATTGTAACTTTCCTTTCTCCACCTCTATTACAATTCCTTGCGCTGATATCTTTTTAAGTAGTTCAATCATAATTCTATTTTTCTTAAAGTTTGGTTATCTAATTTGATTTCTTTCTGCTGTTCAGAAAAGTCTATTTGGAAGGCTAAGTCACGAATTGTTTTTAAGTGAAATAGGTTTTTAATTTCTAATTCTAAGTCAAGCTCTTGCCTGATCTTAGCATTAATTCTTATCGCATTCAAACTATTCCCACCCAAGTCAAAAAAGTTGTCGAGGATACCGATTTGCTCCACGCCTAAAACTTCCTGCCATATTTCTACCAGCTGAGTTTCTATCGTCGTGGTCGGTGCCACGTACTCCGCTTGTCTG
>JBGCFY010000335.1:0-14449 GCA_045110315.1 Saprospiraceae bacterium | reverse complement strand
AAACTATTTAGCAAACGGTGATAAACGTCACCTCATTTTGGTGAGGAAAAGCAGTCGACAAATGGAATAAATCAACTATCATTGTACTATCAATAAGACACGAAAACAGTTTATACTATTATCAGTTTTTAGACTCCATTTTTATGAAAAAGATACTCATTATTGAAGATAACTTTGAAGTGAGGGACAACCTTGCTGAAATTTTGGAACTCTCTAACTACGAAGCAATTACCGCTGAAAACGGTAAAATCGGCGTACAAAAAGCCTTGAAGGAAGTACCAGACTTGATTTTATGTGATGTCATGATGCCAGAGTTAGATGGCTTCGGGGTACTCAATATATTGGGCAAAAAGCCTAAAACGGCAGAAATCCCTTTCATCTTTTTAACGGCTAAAGCAGAACGGACCGACTTTAGAAAAGGCATGAACCTTGGCGCAGATGATTACATCACTAAACCTTTTGATCAATCTGACTTGTTAGATATCATCGAGATTCGATTGAAAAAAAGTGAGCGATTAAAGAAAGTATCAGGAACACCTGAAGGTTTGACGGCTTTTGTCAACGAAGAAAAAGGGCAGCAGGAACTAGAGAAATTAGTCGAAAATCGAGCAACCAAAACTTACCAAAAAAAGGAAAAACTTTTTCAAGAAGGAAATCATCCTAAACGTTTATATTATATCGTTAGCGGGAAAATTAAGACCTATAAAACGAACGAGTGGGGGAAAGAATATATCATTGGTGTATTTCAAGCAGGAGATTTTATCGGACATTTACCTTTGATTGAGGGAAAACCGTACACTGCTTCCGCTGCAGCAATGGAAGAAACCGTAGTGAGTCAAGTTCCACGAGAAGATTTCTTCAAGTTGTTGCATTTTAGTCAAAACTTTACGGCAAGGTTCATTAAGGTCTTGTCAAAAAGTATCGAAGAAAAAGAAGAAAAATTGTTGAGCTTAGCCTACAGTTCGATCCGCAAAAGGGTAGCAGAGGCTTTGGTGAGATTAGAAGAGGATAGTCGCAAAACGGGTGCGCAAGAGATTATTATCCTCCGCGATGATTTGGCTAGTCTTGTCGGGACCGCTAAGGAAAGTGTGATTCGAACCTTGACGGATTTTAAAAATGAACAACTCATCGAAGTCGATCACGGCGTTATCAAAATTATAGCCTTAGATAAATTAAGGGATTTGCCAGGATAAGTAATTCACAATAATTTGAAAAGAATTTTGAGTTTAAACGAGATAAAAAGTAACAGCTTAAAATTCTTTTCAACTTTGTATAGGAAGGCTTTGAGCAACGAAAAAGTTGTTCAAAAATGGATAGCGTATCAATTAATTAATCTGTCTTAGTCCTTAAAATGATAAGCAACTGTAAGAATCCTACTCCATAAACTCATCCGTTTGCGAACGTCGAATGCTATCGATTGTATTAAATTAGCATATACAATTTTTTCCAATTACGTACTAAATAAATCCTTACTGCTGAGCAGTTTGTGAATTGTTATTAAAAGCAAGCTTTGAAGAAGAAGGAATACTTACCGTAAAACAAGCGCCTTGGTGTTCTTTACTTTCTAATGAAATTGTAGCGTCGATCAATTCTACGTATTGCTTTACAATGTTCAATCCCAGACCAGTACCTTTAATATTAACCGCGTTGGTACCTCGGAAAAACTTATCAAAAAGGTATTTTTGTTCGGTGAGCGGAATGCCAATGCCTTCGTCTTTTACTTGAAACTCTAAATGATGCTTTTCTACCTTTACGGTAAAATAAATTGCTTGCCCTTCCGCCGAATATTTGATTGCATTTGAAAAAAGATTAGTCAAAATTTGAGCAAGTATTTTCTGATCGAGACAAACCGGATGTTCTCTATTCGGAAGATCAGCAATAATTTTTTGACGATCTTTGCAAAGCTTTTTTGTTTTTTCTATAAAGTGCTTACAGCAAGCCACTAGTTCAAATTCGCGAGGATTTTCCTCGATTCCTCCTTCTTCGATTTTGGCAAGCGAAAGGAAATCATTTAGCACTTCCGTGAGGTGATTGACACTCGTTTTGATTCGGTCAAAGTGTCGGAACGCTTTGTCGGAAGATCCATTTTCTAAGTGCCGAAGAATTAATCCATTGGAAGATAGAATCGTGCTGAGGGGCGTTCGAAATTCGTGCGAAGCCATTTGGATAAACCTAGATTTTAGGTCGTTGAGTTCTTTTTCTTTTTCGAGTGCCCGTCGAATTTCTTGGGCACGATTCAGTAATTCATTTTCTACTTTTTTTCTTTCTTGAATTTCTTGCGCTAGCAACTGATTACTCGTTAATAACTTATTAACTACCGAAGTGAGATTCGTTGATTTGAGTTTTACTTGTGCTTTTAATTTTTGATTAAGTTGAATAATTTTTTCTTCTGATTTTTTGCGTTCGGTCAGGTCGTGAATCAAACCCGCAAAGTGTTTTTCGCCATCGACAAAAAATTCGTTCATACTCAGATGACAAGGAAATACGGTTCCATCTTTTCGTTGGGCAAAAACATCTCTGCCCATACCAATAGTTTTTGCAACTCCCGTTGCCTCATCATGATCCATGTACGGATCTTGCGTAGATTGGTAAGCATCAGGAATCAAAGCGTTTAGCTTTTGCCCAAGGAGTGCTTCCTTCGCATAGGCAAATAGTCGTTCTCCTGCTTGATTGATTTTTAAAATTTCCACTTTTGCATTAAGAATCACAATGCAGTCTGTGGCCGTTTCAAAGATCGCACGCAGCTGCTGAGTATCATTTCCATTCATATGATGCGATAGGTTGATGTTCGCAAAATTGCTAAGCCCTTACGAAGGTCTCGTACTTGGGCTATTTCAAAGATGAGGGGATTTTGGTCGGTAAGAAATGACAAAAATCATAATTTAAAGTGATTTTTGTCACGCCGAGGGTGGGGTAGACTTGATTTCAAGGAAAAAACTACTTCCTTCATTTTCAGTACTTTCAAAGTAAATTTTACCATCCATTAAGTCAAGGTATCGCTTGACGATCGTTAATCCCAGACCAGTACCTTGAATCGTAGCGGCATTTTGAGCTCGAAAGAAACGAGTAAAGAGATGCACTTGATCTGCCACCGGAATACCGATTCCACTATCTTTAACTTCTATCTTAAGTAAGCCATTTTCAAAGTTAGAAATCAGCTGTACATCGCCGCCTTCCGGAGAATATTTTAGACCATTTGATAATAAATTGAGGATAATGTTTTTCAATAAATGCTCATCGATCCAAAGTTGACGTTCCCCCGTATGCTCGTGGAGTAGTTTTTGATTGGGCTTCGCCATCAGGCTAACTTCATCCAAAACTTGTTGGATGTATTCCTTAAAATCTAATGATATTGGATTAAAACGTACTTTGCCCGATTCCAATTTTTCTAAGGATAAGAAATCATTGAGAATCACCGTTAGATTTTTCACAGAAGATTCAATGCGGTTCACGTGTTTCATCCGTTTATCTTGCTGCGCGGTTTGATCGTAGCGACCAAGTAAATTAGCCGAAGATAAAATGGAACTCAAGGGCGTACGGAATTCATGAGAAGCCATGGATACAAAGCGAGACTTAAGTTCCCCCAATTCCATTTCCTTCGTCAGGGCTATTTTAAGTTTCGTCTCACTTTCTTGTAATTCCTGAGTACGTTCAATCACTTTTTGTTCCAACTCATTGGAGTAATTCAGTATTTTTTGTTGGGCTTTTTTCCGTTCAGAAATATCCAAAATGAACGCTACAAAAACGGACTCCGTCCCGTATCTCGAAAACTGCAAATGAACTTCCACCGGATAAGTAGAACCGTCTTTTCGCCGATGATCCGTTTCAATAATTTGAATCGCTGTACTGCCATTTCTCAACGTATCTAACAATGCAATAAACGCTGAGCGTTCATACGCAGGTTTTAAGTCGAGTGGAGACATATTTTGTAATTCGGATAAGCTATAACCAATATTTTGCAACGCACCTTTATTTGCCTGAATAAAGGCTAAGCTATCTGCCCGAAAAATATAAATTTCATTAAGAGATTCTTCCATCAACTTAAAAATATCCTCACTGATACTCTTCGCTTCCTGAAGTTCCGTCACATCTTGGAGTAGACCAAATATTTTATACAATGCACCTGTGTGATCAAACTTTGCTTCCGTCTTTCCAGCCAAAAATCGTAAGCCCTTGTGCGTAGCAAGAATACGAAAACTAAATTCCAGTCCCAGCTGATCTTTAATTATTTTTTGAAAATATTCTCGAACCAAGCTTTGATCCGAGGGATGCACCCTTGCCAAAAAGTCCTCAAATTCAACTCCATCCTCTTCTTGCGTTAGCCCAAAAATGCGAAACAACTCTTTAGAACATTTTAAACGTTTAGTCTCTAGGTTGAGATCAAAACTTCCGACGTGCGCTAATGCCTGAGCTTCTTCCAAAAGATCTTTTCTTTCCTCCAATTCTTTCATTACTTTTTTCTTCGAAGAATCATCCGAAACGTAGGCTAGGGAAAAGCGTACACCTTCAATTTGCATCGAACTCAAGCTAATTTCAATCGGGAATTCAGTCCCGTCTTTCCGCAAACCGTAAAGGTCCAAATTAGCACCCATTGACCGTCGTACGGGAACTTGATGGTATTTCTCTCGGTATTCAACGTGGTGGTGGCGGCGATTGGGTGGAACGAGCACTTCAATTTTTTGCTGTAACAACTCCGCTTTCTCGTAGCCGAACAACTTAGCGGCATGAGGATTTAAATCGACAATTGCTCCCGCCGGATTTACAACGATAATTCCAATGGTGGCCTCTAAAAATAAGGCTTGTAGCATACTGTGGTTATCCATAAGTGATGACGGCGATTCGGTTCAATTTAATCCTTTCAGGAGGTGAAAATAGCAACTTTGTTTGGAGGAAAAAAATTAACTATGAGTTTAAAATTTCTTTCTCAAAAATGCCCTTTTTTCAGAGGGTGATAAAAATCACTCCTTCTACGTGATAAATGTCATCTTACTTGTGACCAAATCATTATATTTTGCGTGATAATCTTCAAAAATGAAAATCATACTACTGTTAATTGGTGTTAGCCTAATCGTTGCTTTAGGTTTCTTAGTTGCTTTTTTTTGGGCGGTAAATGATGGGCAATACGAAGATGAATACACGCCTTCCGTCAGGATTCTGTTTGACGAAAAAAGCAAAGAAAATCAGCACCTAGAATCAAAATAGTTTTCTAATAACTGCTCAACCCATACGCCTTGGTTGAAGTTACTTCAAAACCCCCTAAATATGTTACTACTACAATTATTGACTTATGGTTTATTTATCACCTTATTTGGATTAAGTATTTGGCTTGGTTATCAAGTCATTACCCGTGCTTAAATCAATCATTATGAGAATTGAAATCTACGTTTAAACGAAAAACTTATCATGTCTAAACTTGAAAAATTTTATTACGACAACGTCATCGTCAAAAACTTTGCTTACGCCACTGCGTTTTGGGGAGTCATCGGAATGACAGTAGGCCTGCTTGCTGCCATTCAACTGGTTTATCCCATCTTCAACTTTGGAATGGCAGAGACAAGTTATGGGCGAATTCGTCCACTCCATACGAATGCTGTAATTTTTGCTTTTGTTGGCAACGGAATCTTTATGGGAGTCTATCATTCCATGCAACGGTTGTTGAAAACGCGCTTGTATAGCGACCTTCTCAGTAAATTCCATTTTTGGGGTTGGCAAAGTATCATTGTTGCTGCCGCGATTACCTTACCTCTGGGCTACACCAGTTCTCACGAATACGCTGAATTAGAATGGCCAATTGATATTGCTATTGCAGTGGTTTGGATTGCTTTTGGAATCAATATGTTTGGAACCATCCTAAAACGACGAGAAAACCACCTTTACGTTGCTATTTGGTTTTACATTGCAACTTGGGTCACGGTCACGGTATTACACGTCTTCAATAATTTAGTAATTCCAGTCCACTTGATGAAAAGTATTCCCGTTTTTGCGGGCGTCCAAGATGCTTTAGTGCAATGGTGGTACGGGCACAATGCGGTCGCATTTTTCCTTACTACGCCTTATCTCGGTTTGATGTATTATTACTTACCGAAGGCTGCCAATCGGCCCGTTTACTCCTATCGCTTATCAATTATTCACTTCTGGGCGTTAATCTTTATCTATATCTGGGCGGGACCTCACCACTTACTTTATACTTCTTTGCCGGATTGGGCACAATCTTTAGGTGTCGCTTTTTCCGTCATGTTCATTGCACCTTCTTGGGGAGGAATGCTAAATGGTTTATTGACGCTTCGAGGCGCTTGGGACCGAGTGCGAACCGATCCGATTCTCAAATTTATGGTTGTAGCGATTACCGCCTACGGGATGGCTACTTTCGAAGGTCCGATGATGTCTATTAAGTCCGTAAATGCAATTAGTCACTATACGGATTGGACGGTAGGTCACGTACATATCGGAACTTTGGGGTGGAATGGAATGCTGACTTTTAGTGTTTTATATTGGTTACTTCCTCGGATTTTCAATACTAAGCTTTATTCTGTAAAGTTGGCGAACACCCACTTTTGGATCGCCACTTTGGGTACTTTATTTTACGTGGTACCACTTTACATTGCAGGTTGGACACAGAGCTTAATGTGGAAAGAATTTACCCCAGATGGTTTTCTTCAATACCGAAATTTCTTAGAAACCGTTACGCAAATTATTCCGATGTATGGCGTACGAGCTTTAGGAGGAACTATTTATCTAGGCGGTGTCTTCTTGATGTGCTATAATTTAATAAAAACCGTTAAGTCTGGAAATCTGATTGAAAATGAGATGGCAGAAGCACCGGCTCGCGCTGTATACGTTCCTCACAAAGGAGAGCATTGGCATCGCTGGATCGAGCGTAGACCTATTCTTTTATTGATTGGTGCGACGATTGTTGTTTTGATCGGAGGACTCGTTGAGATTTTTCCCATGATTTTGATTGATGACAACGTTCCTAAAATTGCTTCGGTAAAACCCTATACGCCACTCGAACTCGAAGGTAGGGATATCTATATTCGAGAAGGTTGTGTCGGTTGTCATTCACAAATGATTCGACCGTTCCGATCAGAAACGGAACGCTACGGAGATTACTCCAAGTCGGGAGAGTTTATCTACGACCGACCATTCCTTTGGGGCTCTAAGCGTACGGGACCAGACTTGCATCGACAAGGTGGCAAGAATCCAGATAGTTGGCATTATTACCATATGCTTGATCCGCAGAGTATTTCTACTGGATCAATTATGCCGCCGTATCCTTGGTTGGCTACGAATGATTTGGATACAACTTATACCGCTGCCAAAATCAAAGTACTGCAATCTTTAGGAACACCTTATCCTAAAAACTACGAAAAGATTTTGTACCAAGATTTGCGAAAGCAAGCGATGGAAATTGCAAAGGGTTTAGAAAAAGAAAATATCACACAAGAAAATTTGGATAAAAAAGAGATCATCGCCATCATCGCTTATTTACAACGCCTAGGAACAGATGCAACGCCTAAACCGCAAGCCATTACACCTAGTACGGAATAAGTAAAATACGAGGGCAACTGAATTAATTTTTTGTCCTAGTAACGAGCTCTTTTTTTAACCACTTTTACAAATAACAATTATGTATAAATATATTTTGCAAAATGCAGGAAACATTAATTGGATGGCCTTGTTTGCGCTGATAAGTTTCTTTGCTGTTTTTATGATCAGTACGATTGCTATTTTCGGAAAGCGTAAATCGTTTATTGATCGAATGGCAAGTCTTCCACTGGAAGATTCTTACGTTCCTCACCCCGAAAATGAAGAAACCAATGAAAAATAAAATTCAGCAATGCTATAAATTTTGTCTAGCGGCAATTTTAGTGCTATTGATCCAAAGTCCGATCTTAGCAGAAACAACTAATAAAAGTAGTGGGGAAATGATCGCAGATGTTATTGCTGCAACTGCTGCTCTCATTGGAGTTGGGGCAATTATCTACCTTTTTAATCTGGGGTTTACCATTTTAGAAATAGAGAAACGCAAATTGTATCTTAAAAAAGGAATTCCTCTACCTGTGCCAAAGCCAAAGTCAAATTTTTGGGCGAACCTTTATAAACGGGCAACTAATACCGTCCCCGTTCATAAGGAAGCAGATATCATGCTCGATCATAACTACGATGGCATTCAGGAATTAGATAATAGCTTACCGCCATGGTGGGTTGCGATGTTTTATCTTACGATTGCGATCGGAACCGTTTATTTTTCCTATTACCATATTTACGATTTAGGTTTATCTTCTTCCGAAAGTTATGCGCTAGAAATGGAACGTGCTGAACGCGTCAAAATGCGATTTTTAGAAAAGCAAGCCAATTCAATTGACGAATCTAACGTCGCTGCTTTACTCGACGAAGTTTCCATTAAAGAAGGATTAGCGATTTACACCAGTACTTGTGCGACTTGTCATGGTAAAGCAGGAGAGGGGGGAGCAGGACCAAATTTGACGGACGAATATTGGTTGCATGGTGCAGATATGAAATCAGTATTTTCTACGATTAAGTATGGTGTTCCAGAAAAAGGAATGATTGCGTGGCGTACCCAACTGCGACCATCAGACATCCATAAAGTAGCGAGCTACGTCATGAAATTGCAAGGAACAAATCCTCCTAACCCGAAAGCACCACAAGGAGAAAAGGTTGAACCGAGAGAGGAAAGTACTTCCACGGATAACGCTAAAAACCAGCTCGGTACAAACTAATGGAAACACCTTTATCGGATACGGAAGAATATCGAAATAAAATTGCCACGGTAGATGACCAAGGCAAGCGGGCATGGATTTATCCTAAGAAGCCTAATGGTAAGTTTTACGACTGGCGTAAGTATGTTAGTTATGTGCTCTTGCTATTTTTATTTGGAACGCCATTCGTAAAGTGGAATGGAGATCCGATTTTATTGTTCAACGTTCTGGAAAGAAGGTTTATCATTTTTGGGCTCCATTTTACGCCTCAAGATTTTTACCTTTTCGTCTTTGGAATGCTGATTTTTATCGTTTTCATTATCCTGTTTACGGTCGTTTTCGGTCGGCTGTTTTGTGGCTGGGTTTGTCCGCAAACCATTTTTATGGAAATGGTATTTCGGCGGATCGAATACTGGATTGAAGGAGATGCAAACGCACAAAAAAGATTAAATAAGGCAGCTTGGACACCAGAGAAACTTTTTAAAAAAGTATCGAAGCAAGTGTTGTTTTTTGGAGTCGCTGTTTTAATTGCAAATACTTTTTTGGCGTACATTATTGGCATGGATCAAGTGATACAAATTATTACGGAGCCAATTCAAGAACATTGGGAAGGTTTTATTTCCATGGTTGTTTTTGCCTTTGCTTTTTACTTTGTCTTTTCTTATATGCGAGAACAGGTTTGCGTGACGATTTGTCCTTACGGGCGATTACAAGGCGTGCTCTTGGATAAAAATTCCATCGCAGTCTATTATGATTTTGAGCGAGGGGAACCCAGGGGCAAAATGAAAAAGAAAAGACCTGCCAAATCCTCGGAAAATAATACGCCTATAACGACACCAATCGCTAATAGTTCCTGTGCAAATTGTGGCACAGGTGCGGATTGCAAAAAAGAAACCACAGAACAAGCACCCGTAGCAACTTCCGTCTTGAATTTAGGAGATTGTATCGACTGCAACCTTTGCGTAAAAGTTTGCCCCACGGGTATTGATATCAGAGATGGCATTCAAATGGAGTGTGTCAACTGCACCGCTTGCATGGACGCTTGCGATGAAGTCATGGAAAAAATTGACCGACCACTCGGTCTAATTCGGTACGACAGTCACGAAGGTATTGTCGCTCAACGAAAGCAAATTTTCACGCCACGCGTCAAAGCGTATTCCGCCGTCTTATTCCTCTTGCTAAGTGTACAAATTTACTTGCTAGCAACCCGCTCTTCGGTCGATACCTTATTGCTAAGAACCTCTGGAATGTTGTTTCAAGAAACGGAGGAAGGTAATATTCGAAATTTGTATAATTATCAAATTATGAATAAAACCAAAACACCACTAAACATTGAATTTCGACTCTTGGATCATACGGGAACGATCACTGTGGTAGGAAATAGTCCTGTTGCTGGACCAGAACAATTAACGAGTGGTTCCTTATTCATTGAGATACCTCCCGAGGCCTTGCGGGGGCGAAAGAATGACTTAACGGTAGGCGTATACGTAGAAGAAGAATTGATTGAATCCTTAGGCACTAATTTTCTGGGACCCGTAAAATAATATAACATGAAACTGAATTGGGGCGCTAGCATCGCGATATTTTACGCTTGCTTTATGGCGATTTTACTTTATTTTGTCATTAAGACAACGACGTATGATCATAGTTTGGTCTTAGATAATTATTACGAATTAGACCTTAATTATCAAAGTCGTTTTGATAAAATTTCGAATCAGCAAAGTTTAGCGAAAGCGGTAGAAGCAAATTATCACACCGAAAAAGAAATTGTGGAATTGGTCTTTCCCTCTACGATGAATAAAAGTACGGGCACCGTTCTATTCTTTAATCCAAGGACTAAATACGAAGATCATACTCAGCCACTACGGTTGGACTCAACGGGACGGATGCAAATTCCAACGCAAGATTTTACCGCAGGTCGGTGGAAAATTAATATTGATTGGGAGCACGCTAAAAAAGCGTATTATCAAGAAATCGAAATCATTTTATAATGTTGTGGTCCGCTTTACTCTTGGGAATATTTGGTAGTGCTCATTGCGTCGCGATGTGCGGTCCAATTGTACTTGCCTTGCCCTTGTCCGCACGGGAAAAGCGGGAACTTATTTTCCAATCTTTCCTTTACCACCTCGGTCGAGTGATCACTTACGGCTTGCTTGGTTTTTGCTTTGGTTTATTAGGTTGGGGTATTGCCTTAGCTGGATATCAAAAGTTCTTTTCAGTGGTCTTGGGCATACTGCTAATTCTAGGGGCAAGTTTACAAATATTGGGTCGACAGCAATGGCTCAGTTTTCCCCGCTGGCAGCATTTCTGGCAAGGTATCAATCAAAAACTAGTACGACTTTTTTCTCGTACGGGACGATTTGCTGTCTTTGGATTAGGCTTACTGGGTGGCTTGTTGCCCTGTGGCTTGGTTTACATTGCTTTGGTTGGTGCCATCGGAACAGGAGAGGCGAATCTCGGTGGCTTGTATATGCTAAGTTTTGGTTTTGGAACGATGCCTGCATTATTAGGTTTAATGATTTTTGGCAGTTATGCCAAGAGCGCTTTTCGACAACTACGAAGTCTCTTACCGTATGCTTGTTTACTTTTTGGTATCTTAATGATTTACCGAGGTTTACAATTGCATATTCCTACAGAATTAAGTTTCTGGGAATCAGGAAATTTTCCAATTTGGTGCCACTAAGCTAACTATGCAAAACAAATTTATTAGACAGCTAAGCCGAAATCTAAATCAGTCCTTGATCCATCATTAGTTTTACTTTCATAATGGAAACCATCGCTAAGGCATCCGTAATTTCTCCATTCATCACCATTGCTAAAGCTGCTGAAAAAGGAAGTTTTTTAATCACTAAATCCTCAGATTCTTCCGGTTCTGCTTCGCCAAAACTTAAGCCTTGTGCAAGGTAAGCCATGCCGGATTCATCGGTGACCGAGTTAGAAGTATGAAGGTCTAAAATTTTAGTCCAACGCTGTGCGGTGATTCCTGTCTCTTCGAGTAATTCGCGTTTAGCAGAATCAATCGGATCAACGCCAAGTAAGCCACCACCTTCTGGTATTTCCCAACTGTAAGCTTCCAAAGTATAACGATATTGACCAACGAGCCAAGTATTATGATCTGCATCCAAGGGAACAATTCCAATGGCTAAGTTCTTAAAATGCACAAGTCCATAAATACCATCGCCACCGCCCGGATTTACAACTTCACGGTGCGTCACCTTAATCCACGGATTATCGTATACCGTTTTGTTTGATTTGGTTTTCCAAGGATTTTTCATAAAAGTATATTTAAGGACAAAGACAAAATAGCATTTTAAAGATAGCCTCGTAGGCGATACATTACATAGCCAACCCATTCTTTGATTAGAATTTCCCAACGATAAAAACCTAGTCGATCAGGAACAAGCATTGATTCCAAAGCAAAGCGATTTTTTTCACCGACGTAGTCTACGCCAAATTGATCAAAAGAAAGACCAAGTTTTTCAAAGCAAGCTGCAGCTCTTGGCATATGCCAAGCTGAGGTAATTAGCAAACAAGAAGCTGAAGGATATTTATCAGCGAGTAATTGTTGCGTAAATAAAGCATTTTCTCGCGTATTGCGAGAACGACTTTCTACGATGATGTCCTCCAACGGAATACCAATCCGCAGTAAATATTCTTTTGCTAAAATAGCTTCGGAATAACTTTCTCCCGTAAGATTACCCGAGCCACCGCTAAGCAATATTTTTTTGATTTTACCGGTGTGGTAAAGTTCCAACGCGTTGGTTAAGCGATTGGCTCTTTCGTTAAAATTATGGCGATCGTTATTTTCTAATTTATAGAAATTAGAATAACCACCTAACAAAATACCAATGTCATAAGGCTCCTGCAAACTCGCCATCGAAATGGGATCAACTTCCCAATAATTCATAAATTGATTGAAAATAAAATGGTTGGTGAAGAATAAAGCAAGCACAATCGCGAAGCCTAAACTTCTTCGTTTCGCTTTCGGTTTTTTAACAAAAAAACTATACAACAGCAAGCCAATTACCCAGTTGATTGGCTGAATTAAGAAGTACAATGATTTTGATAAAATATAAAACATCAACTCGGTTTATGCTGAAATCGTTTTCCTATACTAAAGGCATAAGAATTCTTATCCTTACAAAGTTGGACTTAGGAAATTAGAAATAAGGAATGTGCGATACGCTATCCAAAAAGATATTGACCATACTCGGTTTTGAAATAAAAATAAATAAAATACCAAAAACCGCTCCGTAGAAATGTGCCGCATGGTCAATCATATCATTGCTGTTTTTACTCGCCCAAGAAGAATAAATTAAATAAAGAACCGCCGCAATAATCGCAGGACATGGTATAATGAAAAAGATACCGAGCATCGCCCAAGGATTATAAATGACAAAGACGAGCATCACAGCAGAAGTTGCGCCCGAAGCACCGACACTAGCAAAACCAGGATTGTCTTTTTGTCGTAAAAAAGTACCCGCATTCGCAACGATGATCGCGCCAATATAAAGAAGTAAATAGAATAGTCTTCCTTGCATTTCACCAAAGTCAATTAAAAAAGCACGTTCGACGTATTCCCCAAAACTGTAAAGCACAAACATATTAATCAATAAATGCGTCATACTCCCGTGCACAAATCCCCCCGTTAAAAGGCGATGGTATTCGCCGTTGCGAGCCGTGGCGTAAGGATAATGTTTTAACTTTTCGATCATGCTTCGATCGTTAAGTGCTTGATAAGAAACTAAACCCGTCAGAATAACTATAATAAGCGTAATTGTCATAATTGATTTTTAAAATAATAGTTAAATGCTAAGTACAATTTAATGCCGTCTAATTTTGTCTTAGTGCTTGCCACCAAAAAAACAAAACTGTAGAACAAGATAGATATTTATACTGAAATCTAGCCTCCTTATTCGTTATGATAAGGTTCTTTCCTCAGAATACTGAAGGCGCGGTAAAGTTGTTCCACAAAAAATAGGCGAATCATTTGGTGGGAGAAGGTCATTTTAGAAAGGGACATTTTTTGATTGGCTCTTGCATAAACTGCTTTCGAAAAGCCAAAAGCACCACCAACCAGAAAAATCAGGCGTTTGTTGGATCGTAAAAGGTGCTGATCAAGTTGTTTTGCAAAATCCACCGAACTGAAACTTTTTCCGTTTTCGTCAAGCAAAATTAGGAAATCTTCCTTATTGAGTTTGCTCAAAATAGCTTGTCCTTCCTTTTCTTTCAATTGAGTAGCAGGCATATTTTTCGCATTTTTGATATCGGGGATAACCTGACTTTGGAAGGGAATGTACCGCGTGATTCGTTTCTCGTAAATCGGGACTCCTTCGTTTAAATAAGCAAAACTGGTTTTACCCACCATCCAAAATTCAATTTTCATGTTCAGTATTTTAAAAGTCTGCTAATTCTTCGATTAAAGAATGTCGTTCGCGGTAAGTTTTTCGATATTTTTTTAGCAACTTTCGCTTGAGATCCGTCGCATTGATCTTCTCCAGATGGTGAAATACACCTCTCATCTTTACTGCAGTTTTCCGACCTAAGTGAAACTCTAAGTAATGATCCAATAGATTTTCATAAAGAGAATAACAAGCCGTTTTATCGTATTGAATCAGAAATTGATCATAGCGTTGTAGCAAATCAATCGACCGAATTTTCTGCACGTAAGCCATTAAATCTTGTGGTCTTTTTTCCAAATAAAAAAGTGCCGCCAAAGCATCTCTTCG
>JBGCFY010000334.1:0-20023 GCA_045110315.1 Saprospiraceae bacterium | reverse complement strand
CAACGGATTGTGTCGACGTTGGCAATGAGAGAAAAACCTGCTTCTACCGTTACCATTGAAACTGTGTTACAACCAATGCCATCGGTAATGGTTAAACGGTGTAGTCCGGTACAAACATCGTTTACCGCAGCGGTGGTTGCTCCGTTGCTCCATTGGTATTGATAAGTTCCTCCGGTGAAAGGAATACCACCACTTACCGTAGCGGAGAGCGTTCCAGAGCAAGGTCCAGTACAAGCTGCAGTGCTTTGTAGGTTTGCCACAATTGGTGTACTATTTAAAATATAAACCTCTTTACTCCAATCTTCACATTGAGTATTATTGTTAATCCCTTGCACTTGATATTTGCCTGCGGTAGTTGCCAATAAAAAACTATCTACGGCATCGACGATTAAAATATCGTCTTGGTACCATTGATAAATGAGTGGTTGATCAATATCAGTATCTAGCCGCATGGTATCTGGTCCACAAAGGTAGATGGTATCTGCTTGGTCGATTTCAATCGTAGGATTCTCCACGGCGAAAATACTCACGACGGGAGTGAACGCATTATCACAAGCATTTTCTAAAAAGACCCGATATACGCCTTCCATGTTAGTTGTATAGCTGCTATTGTTCGCACCAGAAATGGGGGAACTATTTCGATACCACTGGTAGCTAAAAGAAGGACTTGCAGGGTTGACATTTAAAGTAACATCATTAATTGCGGTACCTTCACAAAAATAAATATCGTTGGAAGGCGAAATATTAGCGCCTGCAACAGAACGTTGTACTTCCACAAAGTTGGAGCAAGTGCTTTGACAGCCTGTTATAGTATCCACGAATACGGCCATGTAATATCCAGGTAGATTTGCAATGAGTGTTGGTTCATTTTGGTCTGGAATCAGATCATTGGCTGATAGACTACAATTTGGTGAAGTTGGCTTTCGATACCAATGGGTTACGATGTTTGTATCTGGAGTGGGAATACTTAAATTAACCGGTAAGCAAATAGGACCTGCCGGACTGACGACGGGAGCTACCAAATTGCCACTAAGAAATACGGTATCGGAATAAAAATCTCCACAGGCGTTTTTAACTCTTAAAATGTAGTTTCCCGCTTCGACGGCATCGTAATTACTATCATATGGTCGAGCAAGCATTAGAGAATCTTCAAAATACCAAAAAACAGAATCTATATCACAGGTTTTAATGTTATCTGTTCTCAAGCGAACTGGAATACAAGGAGGACCATTAATGCGGATGATTGGTGTAATCGTATCGTGTAATTTAATGTCGGCGGTACGAGAAGAACAGCCTTCTTTGGTCGTAAGCCAAACGTCCATACAACCACCACTCATATCTGATTTTGCAATTGTGACAAAAGAGTCTAAAGTAATGACGTCTGTACTCGGAGAGGGTAGGTCAAAACGAAGAATAGCACTATCTCCTATGGCAGGATGGCTAACGACAAAGGTAACGCTATCATTGCTTTGAATACAAATAGGCGTTACCGTTGGAGCGAGCCATATGGGCGGCTCGGTTGGTCGAATAGAAACAGTTAAGGTATTAGAACTTATGATGCAACTGCCGTTTGTAACTTCTACCGTATAATTTCCTTCTTGACTTGTACTTATATATCCGTAGGTATTACTACTTTGTAACACGCCGTCTAGGAAAAAACTATAACTTACCCCTTGATTTGGCGAGCGATCGCAAGCATCACAGCTTGGAATCCGTGCCCGGATGAATACGCTGCTACAACCCGTGATAGAATCTTGGACTTCGCAAGACTCAGGTCGGTTGAGGTAGTAATCATTTAGAATTACTTGTGTTAAGGGAATGAATCTCTTGGTAATAGAATATACGGTACATCCCGTAAATGAATTGGAAATGGCAATGCGGTAACAGCCCGCTTCGGTAACGGTGTAGTTGGCTGCGGTAGCGCCGGGAATATCCGTGCGATCTTTTTGCCATTGAAAAGTGGCACCACAAAAACCATCCGCACTCAAAGGAATGCTAATAGATTCTCCGGCGCAAAATACAACGTCACTGTTTCCTTCGTTGATTGCAGAGAGGTGTGGTAGTTCATTTTCATCAAAACCACCAAAACCACACATCGGTCTTTTCCAATTAATTTTTCCTTCCGTTGAACTTGATGGACTCAAACAATCATTTCCATCTTCAATGATGGCTTGGTAGGTTACATTAGCAGCATTATTCTCACTTCCTGGATTGGGAACGGTATAGTACTGTGTATTAGCTCCATTGATGAGCGTTCCATTCCTTTCCCAGCTATAAGTAGTATATCCTGGTGGTGCAATTAATTGGAGCGCACAACTATCATTACTAAAAAACTGGGTGTAAGAACTTTCGTAATTGTTGCACCAAAATTTGTCGTAATAAACAGCATTTTCGGTAGAAGCAATGATAATGGGGCGAGCAGGGCAGGCAACTTCAAAAATGCTGATAAATGCATTAATCCCGCTGGTAAAGGCGGTGGGCTGGTCTGCATTGGAAGTGACGGGCAAATCAGTACTCTCGGAAAGTCCTACACAGATTACCTGATTGTTGGCATTAATGGCTAGTCCGTAAGCTTGTTCGGCGCGCCAGCCTCCGTAGTAAGTCGCCCAATCTTGGGTTCCATCGCTATTGAATTTGAATAAAAAAGCGTCGTGCTCACAATTTAGTTTATTATAAGTTTCTTGAGCTGTACGGTGCACTGCAAAATCGGCACTAGAAGTCATTCCTCCTACAACCACGTTACCATTGGCATCGACTGCAATTGAGGTACCTGATTCATTTTGACCACCACCAATAAAAGTTGACCAAATGAGCTGGCAGTTGGGACTTAGTTTTGCAGCAAAAGCTTCTTGACCTCCCGAGTAATTGCCTTGAAAAGCAGAAAGAGTAGGAAAGTCGTTGGTACTAAAAGTACTTCCTGCAATTAAAATATTTCCATCGGGGTCGATGGCTAATGCATTGATTTCTTCGTCAAATTTCCCACCAAAAAAAGTTCCTTCGGTGACTTGAGATAAAGTGTTGTTAAAAGCAATGACTAATCCATCCTGTGCTTCGATAGCAGCAGGTTGATAACCAGAAAGAGCAAGTTCACTTTCGGTAGATTGTCCGACTAACCAAAGGTTTCCATTGGTAGCCAGTTGCATATCTTTCACTACATCGAGCGCCTCATCGCCCCAATAAGTTCCCGTCACGGTAGAAAAATCTGCGGTAATCCTAGTGATAAAAATATCAGCTTTTGTGCCACCGCTGAAATTGCTTTGGTAGGCATTGCTGGTATCGAAGAATCCTTCGCTTGTAGTACTTCCGGCGAGGTAAATATTACCATTGTCATCGACTGCAATACCGCCACTTCCTCCGATATTTTCCACTCCATTTCCTCCAAGGAAGGAACTATTTGTGATATTTCCATCATTGTCTAACTTGACAAGGAAAGCGTCGATACTGCCACCCAAAGTCGTTTGGAAAGCGTTGACAGTGGGGAAGTCGGCACTTGCAGTAATTCCTGTAACGTAGACATTACCACTTGGGTCAATTGCTATTTTTCCGTAATCATAAGTATCACTTGGGTTAAAGTTTTCTGAATCGGAACCACCAATAAAACGCTCCCAAATTAGCGCACCTGCCGGATCAAATTTAGCGACTACAACATCATAGCCTTGGTTGATCGTTGATCCCGTTGCATAGATATTACCAGCAGCATCCAACACGACATCGTGAAATAGATTATTGATGGATTGTCCATAATAGCTAGCATAGCTTAGCGAGACGGGACCGGTACTGGAAGCATTAGTTGTTGTACGCGTTTTTGGGGAAACCAGTGAGAAACTGAAATCGGGTTGATAATTGGGCTGAAAAAGATTCGAAATAATTGCCAATAAGCTAATTACGCATAAAGAATAAAATATATGCGATGTGCGGTTTAGGGAGTATGATTCCTGCATTAGTTTTATGTGTTAGATTTAGTTGGAAAAGGCAAAGATTGTGCCGAGGCTTGGGAATATTTTGGAGGGGATAAACGCTATAATCAAATAAGCACGTAGCAGGATGATAATGGTTGGAATATTTATACTAGCTTTGTGGATTCAACTTTAAAATAAGTTCTGATATCATTTGTTGGTCGTTCAATTTCACGAACGATTTAGGATATGGATATATGGAACGATAGTTAAAAAATCAAACATGAAGGAAGATACTTTTGAATTACGTCCTACAGACGAGTTTATTGAATTGGTTAAATTACTGAAGCTTAAGCAAATCGCTCAGAGTGGAGGACACGCTAAGTTTATGGTGGAAGAAGGTCAAGTTCAGGTTAACGGCGTATTAGAATCTAGGAAAAGAAAAAAATTGCGTCCCGGTGATAAGGTGCAACTCGAGGAGGTAACGATTGAAATTTTGGGTGCTAGCAAGAAAGATTAAGATTTAAAACAGCGTAAATCGCCGTCACCGCTTGCGACTATTTTTAAACGATTAAACTTTAGCATTTTGAAAAAATACGACGTTATTGTCATCGGAGCAGGGAGTGCTGGACTTGGAAATGCAGGCGTAGCCAATACGATTGGTTTGAAGACGCTGCTTATCGAAAAACGAGCGGAATATTTTGGGGGAGATTGCACTAACTTTGGTTGCGTTCCGAGTAAAGCTCTGATTCATATTGCGCACCAATTTCACGCGGCGAAGCAGGCTCAACGATTTGGATTGCGAACGGAAGGCGTAGCCGATATGAAGCAAGTTTTGGCTTATATCCATGAGAAGCAAGCGATTATTCGGGGAACGGAAAATGCGGAAGCCTTGCGGGCAAAAGGCATGGAGGTTTTGATTGGAGAAGCAAAGTTTGAGGATAAAGAGACCGTCAGGGTGGGGGAGGAACGGTATACCGCAAAGGTTATTCTTTTGTGTACGGGATCGAAACCACGTCAACTTGAAATTGAAGGCATGGAAGCGGTAAAAGTTTATACCAATGAAAATATATTTTTTGATTGTAAAACCTTACCGAAAAATTTGGTAGTGGTTGGAGGTGGACCGATTGGTTGTGAATTGGGACAGGCTTTTGCTAGACTGGGTAGTCAGGTTACGATTGTAAATCGAGGAGATCATTTATTATCCAATGAGCCGGTTAAAGTTGCTCAAATTCTAACTAAAGAATTTGAGCAAGAAGGAATTCGAATTTTCAATAATACTACGGTAGAAAAAATAACGAACTCGCAAGCACAGCTTAAAACGAAAGCTACTGCCAAACAAAATATTCCCTGTGATGCTTTATTAATGGCCGTTGGTAGAGTTGTCCGGACGGAAGGATTACAACTTGAAAAAGCGGGTATAGAACTGACTGAACAAGGGCAATTTAAAATCAACGAGTATTTACAATCTACGAATCCTAGGGTTTATGTTGTTGGAGACGCAGCGGGGACTTATATGTTTTCGCACGGAGCAGAAAAAATGGTAAGGATGCTTTGGCGCAATCTATTATTTCCATTGATTAAAAAGAAAAATACGATGGCAGACTTGAGCTGGGTAACGTTTACCGATCCACAAGTCGCTCATTTTGGTTACACGGAGGAACAACTCAACGAAAAAGGGATTGCCTATTATCGACAAGATCAAAGTTTAGAAGAAGATGATCGCGCTATTTTGCAGGAGTACACTTATGGTTATCAGAGCCTTTGGATGGAGGAAAAATCAAATCTAGGTAACAGAAAATTAATCTCAGGTTCACTCATCGCACCTCACGCAGGAGAACTTCTGCAAGAACTTGAATTGGCAAAATTTGCTGAAATTCCAATTGGTAAAATTAACAATCGCGTTTATCCTTATCCCGTGCAAGCTCGGATTAATCAAAAAACGATTCGAGGGGTTTTGCAATCTTCCTATTCCGCTACCAAAATGAAACTGGCGCGTTGGTTATTTAGTTTTTTTAATTAGGAAGTTGTTTAAAAATAGATAGATGATTTATTTGTAATAAACTGATTTACAATGTTTTAGATAGTTTTTTCCCGTAGCTATGGCTACGAAAAAAACGAAGCTTCCTCTTGAAAACTAAGCGCTTACAACTAATTTCAACCCCCATTTTAAAACAACTTCAATGAAATCAAGATATGGAATATAATATTTTTGAAGAACAACAAAGATTTACACAATGGTGGCTATGGTTGCTATTACTCGGAATTGGCGCTTTGCCAATCATCGGTATTTATCAGCAATTGATCCTTGGAAAAACCTTTGGCAATAAGCCAATGTCGGATACGGGCTTAATCATTTTTGCCATCTTTACTTTTTTGTTATTGGGATTATTTTACTTCATGCGCTTAGAGACCAAAATCGATCGTCAGCATATTTATTTTAAATTTTATCCTTTCTTAGAAAAAAAGATAGCTTGGGAAGAGGTTAAATCTGCTGAAATGGTAGACTACGGATTTGTAGGTTATGGTATTCGAATCGGAACGAAGTATGGCACCGTTTACAATACCAAGGGAAGTAAAGGATTAGCCATTCGAACTAGGGCAGGGAAGAAGCTTTGCCTGGGTACTCAAAAAACCGAAGTTTTAGCAAAATGGCTGGCGGAACAAGGAATAGACTTGACGCAGCTTAGAGATGCTGAAGAGTAATAAATAATAGTTCAACCAAGTGCTCTACTACGCAACTTTCAACCACTTCAATAACTTCCTAACGATTTCTGAATGAAGAAAACATTTTTAGCGGTAAGCTTACTACTCTCTGCCGCTTTGCTACTTGCTTGTACTTGTAAGGATAACAATTTTTCTTTCGATAAAATACCACAGGAATATAAAAGTTATAGCAGGATTTTTCTTGGTAAACTCCTTGCTCAAAGCGGAAGTCAGTTTCGGATGGAGGTCATTGAAAATTTTAAAAATACAGTGCAAGGAGAAGTAATTTTAGGAACGGGAGGTACGGGCTGTGATTGGCTAATCAAAACGCCAGGCTATTACTTAATCTATGGTCGTCACCTTGATTTTGGGGATTTAGAAGTCTCTCTTTGTTCTCCGAGTAAAATGCTCGAAAAGGGCGTTTACCAGCAATTTCTTTCCATCAAAACAGAACAATTTTCCCCCGAAAAAATCGAAGTACAATATGATAGCTTACTCGCAGAGATCAAGTTGCTACAATTTCTGCAAACGACGCAGGTAGAGAATATCGCCGAACGTAAGTCTAGCAATAAATGGACGGTTGGCTTGCTATTCTTTTCCCTGATGTTACTAGCTGGATTAGTTGCCTTTTGGTGGAATCGTTCCTAGATTCAAATTATTTACATCGAAGTTGTTTAATAATTCGCAAACTTTTTTTTAGACAACTTCATCATTTTAAACAACTTTACACTCTTAATTCGTATGTCAAAGCTCAATTGGAAGAAATATACCTTTGAATTTTTCTCGATGTTTATTGCGATTATTCTAGCCTTTGGTCTGAATAATTGGAATGATAACCGTCGGGACCACGAAGCGGCGGTCAAAATCCTCACAGAGATTTCTAATGGCTTGAAAAAAGACTTGGAAGACATTGAAGTGAACGTTGGCGGGCACGAGAAAGGGATCAAAGCTTGTGTGTATTGGCGGAAGATTTTGGCGAATCAAGCGGTAAGTTTTGATTCTCTAAATATGCACTATCTAGGTCTGACGCGCGATTTCTTCTCCGCACAAAACGTTTCGGGCTACGAAACCTTGAAATCAAGAGGTTTGGAGTTATTGAAAAATGATTCTCTACGATTCCACATCATTTCGTTGTACGAATACGATTATAATGCGTTAAAATTTTTGGAAGAGAATTACTATGAGATGCAATTTCAAGCAAACTACTACCAACGGATCAATGACTTCATTGCACCAAACCTAGAATTTGATAGCAAAGGTAATCTAGCGACCATCACGACGCCCTTAAAGTTAAATCGTAAGGATAAAAATCTATTTTTAAGCTACCTTTGGAAAATTCAAGTCAACCGAAACTTTATCTTATACTATTATCGATCAATCGAGGAAAAAATTCATAAACTATTAGCAGAAATTGCTGCGCAATCCTAATTTTTTGACGAACTCTTTTTCTAATCTGTCTATCTAGCTAACGCGAATCTATCAAATGATCTTATTAAGTGCTCAAAACCCCTTTATCCTTAATTTTGTCATCATTGGATTGATTATCATCATATTGGGCGTTATTTTACGATACTTCCGTCAACCCTACATTATTGCTTACATTATCGCAGGAGTATTATTAGGGAAACACGGTTTTGGAATCATCGCCAACGAAGAACTGATTACCACTTTAGGTGACTTTGGCTTATTGTTGTTGCTATTCTTCATTGGAATGGAAATTAGTTTACCCAACTTATTGAAAATCTGGAAAATTCCTGCCTTTGGTACTTTATTTCAAATCTTTGGAAGTATTCTCTCAGTGAGCCTGATTGGATTATGGGGAGGATGGGGCTGGAATCAGATCATTATTTTAGGTTTTGTGATGAGTTTTAGTAGTTCCGCCGTAGTGATTAAACTGCTAGGCGATAACGAAGAAAGTAATACGAGTTTGGGGCAAAGTGTCATTAGCATTCTAATTATGCAAGATATTCTGTTCATTCCTATTTTGCTGGCAACAAACTATTTAGGAGGAAATAGCCCGACAACAACCGAAATTATTTTACAATTAGTTGGTGCCTGTCTTTTGGTCGCGGTGATTGTCTGGATTTTGAAAAAGAAGAGCTATAGCTTACCTTTTAGTGCAGCCATAGAAAAAGACCACGAATTACAAGTTATCTTGGCTTTTATCGTCTGTTTTGGTTTCGCAGCGATTACCGCGCTGCTAGGCTTATCGGCAGCGCTTGGTGCTTTTGTTGGTGGAATGGTCATCCACGCGGCTCGTTCCTCGGCTTGGATTCACGATAGTTTAAATTCATTTCGAGTAATTTTCGTTGCCTTGTTTTTTGTTTCGGTTGGTATGCTAATCGACCTACAGTTTTTATCGGCGAATCTTAGGGTTATTAGTTTGATCTTGATCGCAGTATTAATTACAAACCATTTGATCAATGCGATCATCATCTATTTCTTCGAACGAGACTGGCGCAAAAGTTTGTACGGTGGTGCGCTACTGGCACAAATTGGAGAATTGAGCTTTATCATCGCTTCGAGTGCGTTTCAAATTACAGTGATTTCGGAGTTTAGTTACCAACTCACCATTATCGTCATTTCTTTAAGTTTACTAGTAAGTCCTTTATGGATTATTGGTACAAAAAAACTACTGGGTGATTCCTTGTCGGAAAAAGATAACTTGGTCGTAGAAAAAAGTTAAATGATACAACTTCAATGCGATTATTCGAAGAATTACTTTTTCTTTGCTAAGAAAATTTTGCTTTGACAAATCCAATCTCTTTATCGTTCCCGTATATACAGTTACCAACGAAATTATTTTAAGTCCCCTTAATTGGCTTTTTCAAAAAACTACGGACTATATTCAAACGAACAGGGTAGGAGAAAATAATTTCTAATTATATTATTCCTAAGGGAAACTTCTAATTGCCCTTTTTAACTACAGCAACTTTATGAAACGAATCTTACTTTCTCTCAGCTTATTTTTATTTGCGATTCCTCTTTTTGCACAAGCCTTGAAAGGACAAATCCTTAATAAGAAACGCGAAGCTATTTCTAGCGCACAAATTTTAAATCTTTCTACGGGATTTCATACACACAGTGATGAACAAGGCAAATTCGTATTACAGCAAGTCAGTATACAAGATGAGTTAGAGTTTTCACATCTCGGCTACGAAATTAGAAATGTTTTTGTTGACCGTTTATCCGAAGCGCTAACAATCGTCTTGGAAGAAAAATTGATCTCCCTGCGGGAAGTTGTCATTACGCCCCAAGTGGACGCGCTCAACGTAATTACCGAAATTGATATTGAAACCAATCCTGTTAATTCTTCGCAAGATATTCTTCGCCAAGTTCCCGGTTTATTTATTGGACAACACGCTGGTGGAGGTAAGGCAGAACAAATTTTCCTCCGAGGTTTTGATGTAGATCACGGGACGGATATCGCGATTACCGTAGATGGAATGCCCGTTAATATGGTGTCGCACGCTCATGGACAAGGCTACGCAGATTTGCATTTTGTGATTCCAGAAACGGTAGATCGAATTGACTTTGGGAAAGGACCTTACTTCGCAGAACAAGGCAATTTCAATACTGCAGGTTACATCGACTTCAAGACGAAGCGCAACGTCAGCAATAGTTCCCTGAAATTAGAAACGGGGCAATTTAATACGCAGCGGATGCTAGGGACTTTGAAATTGTTGGACAACGAAAAACACCAGAGTTACTTCGTTACAGAATACCTGCGGACCGACGGTCCTTTTGAAAGTCCACAGAACTTTAGTCGTATAAATCTTTTTGGAAAATATACAGGAACGGTTAATGCTTCTGACAAAATCGCACTAACCCTTTCGCACTTTAAAAGTAGTTGGGATGCGTCGGGACAAATTCCCCAACGGATGGTAGATGCAGGTTCTATCGGACGATTTGGAGCCATTGATGATACCGAAGGTGGGGAGACGAGCCGGACTAACTTTTCGCTTGATTATGTAAAAGCACTTCAACATCGCGCCTTTCTTAAGAGTACCGTTTTTTACAGTAAGTATGCGTTCGAATTGTATTCTAACTTTACGTTTTTCTTAGAAGACCCAATTAATGGCGATCAAATTCGACAAAAAGAAAATCGAGATATTTTTGGTTTGCGTACTGAATACAACCAAAGCTTTTCAACGGCATCTTTTGATGGAAATTGGCAATTAGGGGCACAGATTCGGAATGATCAAATTAAAGATAACGAATTATCACATACCCGTAATCGGAAAGAAACGCTAACGGAAATCCAAAAAGGCGATATTAACGAAACCAATCTTTCTACTTTCCTTTCGGCTAATTTTAACTTTGGAAAATGGACGATCAATCCCGGATTGCGCTTTGATTATTTTGATTTTCAATACAATGATGCTTTGTTACAAACGTACGAAACGCAATCTACCCAAGCGACCATTTTTAGTCCTAAACTAAATATTCTTTACAATTACTCCACGGCAGTACAATTTTATGCTAAAGGAGGAAAAGGATTTCACGCTAATGATACGCGAGTTGTCGTTGCGCGGCAAGGTCAAAAAACGCTACCCGCCGCTTATGGTTACGATTTAGGTGTACTGTGGAAACCTTCCCCGCAGTTGCTGGTAAATGCAGCATATTGGTTCCTATATTTGGAGCAGGAATTTGTATACGTAGGCGATGCCGGAATTGTTGAACCAAGCGGTAAAACACAACGACAAGGACTTGACTTAAGTGTACGCTACCAGCCCAAAAAATGGTTGTTCTTAAATCTAGATGCCAACTACGCTTACGCCCGTTCGACGGAAGAGAAAACGGGAGAAGACCGAATACCTTTAGCACCAGATTTTACGATGGTCGCTGGTTTAAATATGATTCATAGTAGCGGATTTCATGGTGGCTTGCACGCACGTTACCTAAAAGATCGAGCAGCAAACGAAGATAATTCGATTGTAGCAGAAGGTTATACGGTTTTTGATTTTAACGTAGGTTATAGTTGGCGTCAAGTTAATTTCAGCATTCAAATTCAAAACCTCTTTGACGTTGCTTGGAATGAAACGCAATTTGCGACGAACTCTAGACTGCAAGATGAAATAGAACCCGTAGAAGAAATTCATTTTACGCCGGGCACACCGTTTTTCTTGAAAGGTGTGGTGGAGTATAGTTTTTAAATAACTCCAACTTCATCAAGTCTATTTTAGCTATCTTGAGAGCGAAAGTATTCTAGAAACTTAAAAGGTTTAGTCATGTGGACTTGCGAGCGTTGTCAACGAAACTTTAAATCGACCAATCAATCACATACTTGTACAACGATTGATATTGGTGAACTTTTTTTGGGAAAGCCGGACGACTTGGTGCTGGCTTTCGATGATATTTTGATGGGGGTTGCTAATTGGGAACCAAACAGCATCGGCGCTGCGAGACATAGTATCGTTTTTACCAATCACAAAGCTTGGCTAATTGTAAAACCGATGAAAACGGAACTTGATGTTAAATTTTATTACGATGCTCCCATTGAATCAGATCGGTTTAAGCGGATCAAAGATTACCGTAACAAGTATGCCCATCACATTCGCATTAAGCATCCTAACGAAATTAACGAGGAATTTTTTGAACTCCTAAAATTGGGATATAAGTACGCTTTGCGTTAGCTTTACTAGGATAAAAGTTAATTTTTTCTATTTTTTTGATTATTTTGCGTATATTTGTATTAAACATAGTCAAAAAAGTTACAAAATAACTAAAGCTATGAATCAAAAAATTTACCTCCTTTGTTTTTTTATTGTGGGAATGGTTTGCGCTAGTGTTGCGCAAGAGCAAGTCTCTTTTGCTTACGACCGCCAGACCACTAATTATTTTTATCAGAAATTATATAAGCACGACGGAGAACTGCGTTTTTTTGGTGCCGAAAAAAACGGTGAAATCACGATTGTTTCGACCGACGGTATCAGTCAAGATACCATCTTTAGTCTGAATGAAAGTGAGGTAGACGTTCCTTATCGACAATTTCTCAGCGAAGATAAATTTGCGCAGTTTTACGAAACGAAAATCGTTATTGTTGACTTATTGAATTTATCAGCGGAAGTAAAAACTTTAGCCACACCGACTCGCTATGGCTATTTTTATTTACAAAAAGATATGCTGTCGTATAGAAGTTATCAGGAAGCGAAGACTCAAGTAATTTTATTTTCAGATTATACAATTACAGAAGTGCCTTCGGAATTTAGTCTTGCGGTGAATGACAAGTATATGTACCGAAGTGTTTCTGCGTCACCAATGAACTACGTCATGCTTTGTGAAATTGCAACGGGCGAAGTTGATACTATTTATCAAAGCAATCTTACGGCTAGGGTGAAAATTGAAGCTTCGAAGCTGTATCTCGAAGCTGGGAATTCCGTGTATCAATTTAATCCTACAACGGAGCAATTGCAAAACATTCATGACTTTGAAACCTCGAATGTCATGAGAAGTGTTAGTTTTTATCAGGAAGAAGTTGTCTTTTGTGAAAATGTAGGAGAGGAAACTAAGTTGACCTTTTTAGATGCAAATACCTTTACGAGTGAAACTTATAACTTATCCGATACTTTGTATCGACCCATTAGAAGGATATTTTTAAAGGACGAGAATGGCGATTTTGTTTTTGAAGATATACAACTCCGGGATTTTCGTACGGTAGGTTTGACGACAGCGCAACCAATGCCCGTTGAAGGAAACCAAGTTTTTGTAGACGAAGCAAATGATATTTTAAGAATCCTGCACGATGATAAAATTTTAGCCTACGATTTTGAGAACGATGCTTATACCGTAGAGGATACGATCTTAATAGGAAACAGTAATTATAATTATAGCTATCTCGATAATTTGGTGGAATGGAACGATGAAATTTACTTGCAGAAGTACGAACTTATCCTTAGTCGGCATGCACAAATGGAAGGTTTTAGACCTGCTCAGATGGGTATCTCTTTGCCGGTTGGATTGTCAGCGTTGCTTGAATTTCACACCAGTACGAATGAGTTGTATCTTACGGAGACGACTAAGCTTTATCATTTAGCAGAAGATACCCTACAATTAGTGGATAGTGCTTTTTTGATTTCTGATTTGCTCCAATTTCAAGACGAGTTTTATTTTAATGGTTATTATAAATACAACCTGGGCTTATATAAAATGTCAGGTGGAGAACCAAGCTTGGTAGAGGCAAAAGGATACAATTTAGCCGTGACGGAAGATGGGGAGCATTTGCTGGCGCGCGATCATCACTTCGCGAATGGTTACAGCTACAAAGTGTTTGAGCCGCAACAAAATGACTGGTTGGATTTAGACTTTATGCCGAATGATCAATTCGATGTGTTAGCAATTGCAGACGGTGCTAATTTGTATTTAGAAACGGAGGAGAATGATACAGTAACGATTTGGCAATTGAACTTAACGAGTAATACTTTGACGGAATTGTTTCATTGTGATAACTTGATTAAAGGGCATCCCATTACGGATAAAATTGTTTTTCACGTTTTTGACCACGAAGGTTTCAGCAAATTTATTTTCCTAAATCTTGCCGATAATACGATCGAACATTTTAAACCTCACGCTACTTCAGATTATCACATGGGAATTTTTCAGCTTAACTGTGAGGAAAGTTTATTATTTGAGGTCGCTTCGCTCGACTGTACGGAGCTTTCAATTTGGTCAACCGATGGAACGTTTGCCAATACAAAAATGCAACTAGAGAATGCTGCACCAGTAGAAAGAGGATTTGGAGATTTTGGTTTTCATAGTGATGAAACGGGTTTATATTTTAGTGTGAAAAACGCACCGGAAAATTTTGTTCATTATCAATACGATTGTGCTTCTATGAGTTTAACGATAGAAGATTATCCAGCGGATATTGTTTTCGCAAGACGGTTTACCGTAGGAGAAACAAGTTTTGGAATCTCTAATAAAAATCCCATTAATGAACGTGCGTTAATTGATTTTACGGATCCTAGCAACGTAGTTTATACGAGTGCTTTGAGTAGATATAGAAATGTCCTGGAAATAGTGGGCTTTGCCAGAGGCTATATGTATAATGTTCCCGAGTCGTTAGGCTACGGAGATGAGATGAGGCAATTAGTAGTGCTTAACGTTGAGCCTTTTGGACAAGAATTATACTACGTGTATGCTGATGGAACCTTAGAACTCCTCGCTGATCTACACACTGGAGCTTCGGATGCTTTTTTTACGAGCGCTAATTATTTTCAATTTGAGTTGGTGAAAACCAAAGTCTTTCAGGGGCGTTTGTATTTAGATGCTTACACGAGAGATTTCGGTCACCAGATTTTTAGTTTGCCAGCAGATGGTTTAGTTTCAACGCCCGCTGCGATCGTCGAAAAGCCGCTACAGCTCACACTATTTCCAAATCCAACACAAGCTAATTTACGAATTGAACTGGAGGGACAGACGGACTTTCAGTGGGATATTATTAATTTGGAAGGTAAAGTTTTACGCAGTGGCTTCGAGCCTAGTAACGCAGCCGATTTAGAATTAGCGAACGTGCCCGCAGGACTTTATTATTGCGTTATTAAAGTAGCTGGAAGAAAGTTAATTAAGGCATTTAGTAAACTGTAGATTTGAGTTTTTTTAGGAAAAGTTACGTTTAAATTTAAAATGCGATAAAAATCAGCCTAACCCAATCATGCTTCCACTGATCTACGAAACTCAACACTTAATCCTGCGGCCTTACCGTAGGCAAGATCAAGTGCGGTTTGTGGAAATGTTTCTTGATCCAAGTTTAGCAAAGTACATGGATGATCATTTGAAAACAGAGGGAGAAGCGCTTGATTTTTTTGAGAAAATATTTGAATTGTATGCTGCAAAAATGGATAGCTGGTTCTGGGTTTGGGGGATTTATGAGAAAGATAAACTTTGTGGACATTTGGAAGTAAAAGAAACAGAACACACGAATGCCACTCAGTTAGAAATTGTTTACATCATACATTTTGCCGAAAGGCGCAAAGGACTCATGACCGAAGTCTTGGCTTTCTTAAAAAAACAAAGCAAGATTTGGAAGAAACAAATTATTGCAACGGTTGATCCTGAAAATACAAATTCCATCGCCTTACTTCAAAAGTGGGGGATTACTCAACAAGCAACATTGCACGATTCTGCTACTGGGGCGCCTTATCTTAAATTAAGTTTAGCGGAATAAAACCTAAGCTCTCGCAAAAGAATTTTCATCTTCTTCAACTTTGTTATCCTTTTCGAAATGCTTAGCTTTGAGGCAACTTCTTCTCGAATTTTGAAAAGAACATTTTGTATCTTGTTAAGATAAGCTTGTATGAAAAAAATCCTTTTTCTTTTGTTTTTGCTAAATTGCTCGCTAGCGTTGCGGGCACAATCTTCTAGTTTAAAAGTAGAACCTGCAAACTGGTGGGTCGATATGCAACACCATGAAATTCAACTACTGGTTTATGGTAAAAATATTGGTCAGTGCCAAGCTCAGATCAGTCATCCTTCCGTCAGCCTGACTAAAAGCGTCACGGTTCCCAATCCAGATTATTTGTTCTTGTATTTAGAAATCAACGAAGCTACGCGTGCAGGCACCGTTCCCATTCAATTTTATGAACAAGAAAAAAAGCTGCATACTTACGATTTCGTGCTACATGAACGCGCCGCCGATCGGGCTGAGATAGAAGGTTTCAATACTTCCGATGTCATGTACTTGATTACGCCAGATCGCTTTGCCAATGGTGACCCTACGAATGATAACATCGAGGGCATGAAGGAAAAAGCCAATCGTCAATTCAAAGGAGGCAGACATGGTGGCGATTTGAAAGGCATTACGGATCACCTGGATTATATTGCTGATTTAGGATTTACAGCGATCTGGTTGAATCCAGTTATCGAAAATGACATGCCGAAATATTCTTACCACGGATATGCCGCGACAGATTTTTATCAAATTGACCGCAGAATTGGAACGAACGAAGCGTACCGTGATTTTTGTCAGATTGCAAAGCAAAAAGGAATTAAGATCATTATGGATATGATTCTGAACCATGCCGGATCAGAACATTGGTTTGTGCGTAATCCACCGACACCTGATTGGATTAACTTAGGAGGAGAGTTTCAAGGAACAAATCATCGTAGACAAACCATTCAAGATATTCATGCCTCGGAGTACGATAAAAAAGCGTTCTCGGATGGCTGGTTTGTCGTAACGATGCCCGACTTGAATCAACGCAATGAATTATTGGCTGATTACTTAATTCAAAATACGATTTGGTGGATCGAATATGCAGGAATCTCGGGGATTCGAATGGATACTTATCCTTATCCCGATAAGGAGTTTATGAACCGTTGGACTTGCGCAGTGATGCAGGAATACCCTAATTTCAATATTGTCGGAGAGGAGTGGAGTACCAATGCGGCGATTGTGGCGTATTGGCAAAAAGGTAAAAATAATCCAGATGCTTACACCTCTTGTTTACCGAGTGTGATGGATTTTCCCTTGCAGGATGCCGTCGTGAAAGCTTTACGCGAAGGAGAAAAAATTTATGGACAAGGATTGGCGAAAGCTTACGAAGCCCTAGCCATGGATTTCCTGTACGCGGATCCGAATCAGCTAGTTATTTTTCCGGACAACCACGATATGGATAGAATCATTACTCAACTCAATAATGACTTTGAGCTTTTTAAAATGGCGATGGTGTATTTTGCGACGATGCGCGGCGTTCCTCAATTTTATTACGGCACTGAAATTTTAATGAATAGCAACACATTACCAGGAGACCATGGTTTGATTCGTAGTGATTTTCCAGGAGGTTGGTCAGGAGATACGGTTAATGCTTTTACAGGAAAAGGATTGACGCCGCTACAAAGAGAGGCACAAAGCTTTACTAAAAAACTTTTGAATTGGCGCAAAAAAAATACGGTAATTCATCATGGGAAGCTTATTCAGTTTGCGCCCGAAAATGGTGTTTATAGCTATGTCAGAATACAAGATAACAAACAAGTAATGGTTGTTTTCAACAAAAATGAAAAAGAACTTTATTTACCACTCCTAAAGTATGCAGAGCTATTTGATGGACAATCAAAAGCTTTTTCAGTCTTAGAAAATAAGGCGGTTTCTTTGGCAAAAGGTATTCGAGTTGAGGCAAAATCAGCATTGATTTTGGAAATTGAGTAATCAGAAAAACTTGTGATCCCGTTAATTAAAAAATTAGCATGACTATATTATTAAAACGAATCTTTCTGTTGGGTTTATGCTGTAGCTTTAGTTGGATAGGAATAAGTCAGCAGACGAATCCTGCTGCTTATGATTGTCCTACTTCTTCTTACCGGAACGCTGAACTATTTCAACAATACTTTTTAGCAAGTCAGCTCGATTCCGCTGAACTAGTAATGACGGACTGGTTAGATAAGTGCGAACTCAGAGAAGTTACCCTGCGCGCAACCCTGCTGCTCCAAATGGAAAAGGGCAACTTTAATGAAAAAAATGTTCCCGATAACTTTTTAGACCTTTTGATTGAATTTATAGAACGCGATACAATTACTGGTATTAATCGTAAAATGTGGTATGAATATAACCGCCCATATTACTGCTATATTCCCATTGGTGAAAAGTTTGATCAATTCACCTGTAAACAATTTCAGGTTTTAGCGGATCAACAAACAGGATTGGCTGCTTTGATTAGTGGAGTTTACGGCGGAGCACACCCCGTACTTTTTGAGGAATTGCAGAAAAAAAATTATGCAACCACAAAATTGGGACAACAATATAACGCTTATGTGCAACGATACTCCAATCAACTAGAGGCTAATTTTGCCATATTTGCGGGAGTGTGGATTCCGCTAAACTCCAATCAGCCACTCGGCGTTCACCCAGAATTAGGATTTCAATTAGGAGGAAAAAAAGGAAAGTGGAAATATGACTTAAGCATTGCTTTCCGTTTTTTAAAAGCGGAGTCTTTCTACTTAGCAAAGCGAGAAGAGACCGCTTTGTTGGAATCCACCAATCATTATTTTGGAGGCTTTGTTGGATTTGATGTTGGTTACGAAGTATGGAAGCTAAAGCGAAATGAGATACAATTTTTTACTGGTATTGCTTATGACGGTTTCGATGCTTTACAATCAGAAGGTGAACTCAACGGTCAATCAGTTGGTTCTTACAATTTAAATATGGGGTGGACTTATCGGCACTATCTCAAACGAGGTAAATATATTGGCTTGATGCTAAAGTACAACGTTGTTGATTATACTTTAAATAATGTAGTAGATTTCAACGTGCAGCCTTTAACAGTAAGTTTAGTTTTTGGTGTTCAAAAAAATGAAAGTGCGAGAAGACGACTTGCAGCGATTCGATATCACTCAGATTAGTGCTGTAATCTATCGATTAGTTTTACTTTATCCTTTACAATTCAAAACGATGAAAGCTTCCGGGATTCGACTAGAAAATAACAAGTCTTACCAAGCAGTCTTATCTATTGGTGGAATCTGCACGATTTTGATCGGTGGATATCATTTGTTCGGGTTTGCACCTCCGGGGGAGGACTTTTTTCCTAATTGGTTATTAGGCCTACTATTCCTAGGTTTTGGAATAACAGCATGGATCAGTTTGTTAGATCAAATGCATACTACTGTTTTTGAAGATAGAATTGTCATTAAGTCCTTATTTCGTAAGCGCGTTTTTTTAAAAAAAGATATTATCGGTTATGGTTTGGAACACTATAAAAGTCGTTCGAAACAACGGCAAAGAATTATGATCATTGCGAGGGGACAAAGTTGTAAATTCCTTACGGAGCAAGTATCAGATATCTCTTCCGTCAAAAGGTTTTTGCGGGATCAGCAAGTATTGCCAAATGCTTTTCGGCAAGATAATTTACGTTATCTGATTGTCTCCGTAGTCCTCGCCTTGGCTTTTTTAGTACCGATTGCCTTGAATTTCTATTATAATGACGCGAAGCCTAAGCAAGAAGGATACGGTTGTATTCGAAAAGCCGGTAGATCTAACCATTGTCTCTGAAGAAGAGGACGAACTTACTTTTGTCTTGGAAGGATATGACGATTATCATTTTACCGTTCAGAAAGCAAAACTTTTTCCTGGGTTCAAAGCAACTCGCCAAAAAATGGTTTTGATTCTTGCGGATCAAGCCTTAGCGGACCGTATCAGCAATGACAAAAGTCCCGCTTCGAATACGAAACCGATCCAAGCGGTCTACGTCAAAGAACTTGTTCCCATAAAATAATATTCCCTCCACCGTCAGATTCGGTCTCAAATCTAGTACATTCGTGCTTCTAAGTACCAAGACAAATTAACGCAATTTATTGTAAACGCAATTTCCGCGAACTACTTAAGTAGTTTGCAGCATTAAATTAACTAATAACTTGAAAGCCTTTTAAGCTTCTACTTCGTTAAAAAGCCTCGCCAATGCTCCGGCATTGGCTGTGTTTTTTGCCTCGTT
>JBGCFY010000333.1:0-25240 GCA_045110315.1 Saprospiraceae bacterium | reverse complement strand
TAGTATAAAAAGACTTACTTTTTTCGAGTGTTATATTTTTAATCGTCTCTTCCGTTTCAATTTCTCCGTAAGGATGATCTTTCCCGTACCGTAAAATTTGAGAAACATTACCTGCGATGGCATTTGGATCTTCTTTCGCAGAAGCCAAGCCAGATAAAGTTTGTTTTTTGATTTTATCAAACTCATCCTGTGGGAAAACTGGATTTAATAAAACATCAGACATAATGTCTAATAAAGTTTCTTTGTGCTTAGTCAAAGAGGCACCAAAAATTCCAGCACCGCCGGGATTCAACGTCGCTCCGATGAAATCAACAGCTTCGTCAATATCAGCTTTGCTTCGTTTCTTCGTTCCTTTATTCAATAATTGACCGGCAATGCTCACGTAACCCGCATTCTCTTTTTCTTGAATTAAAGGTAAGTCAACGGATAACTGCCAAGAAACACGTGGCAATTTGTGATTTTCTACTACGATTACATTTAGGCCATTCTCTAATTTGAAAGTTTCGTAAGAGCCAATTTCAATTTTAGGTGCAGGACCCGGAGCAGGAACAGAAGATCGAAAGGCATTATCTGTCATGCCTGTTACTTTATCTTTTGCAGTGTCCTTGGCAGCATCTCCCATTTTAGGAGTACACTGCGTAAAACAGACAGCTAATAACAGAAAATATAGAATTTGTTTTTTCATTATGATTGATTTGTTTTTTTTACAACAAAGTTGCTTTAGAATGATAGTTAAATTGCAAAACAATAACGAATAAAAATTAAGGTTGAGTTGGTTTGGCTAAATAGTATAAAACAACTCGGTTAGAAGGTGTAAAGTACTTTTTCGCTGCGTTGCGTAAGTCTTCCTTCGTAACACTTAAATAACGATCAATTTCGTTGTTGATCAGATTGGCATCACCAAAATACATATGGTAGTTCGCCAAGCTTTCTGCACGACCAGCGATTGAAGCATTAGAGTTTACAAAATCATTTTCGATTTGATTTCTCAATTTTTGGAATTCAGCGTCTGTGATTAAGTCTGTTTGTACTTTTTTGATTTCTGCGTCAATTGCTTTTTCTAAATCCATTGGATCAATTCCCATATTCGCCAAGCCAATGACGTAAGATAAACCTGGGTTTTCCATCTCAAATGGGAAATTAAGAATAACCAATGCTTTTTGTTGATCATCAACTAGTGACCGATACAAACGAGAACTTTGTCCGTTAGTCATCAATTTACCCAACATATCTACAGCGTAGTATTCGTCCGTACCTTGTGCAGGGATTCTGTACGCTTGAAAAACACCTGGTAATTGAACATTATCGTAAATAGTATCTCTAATTTCACCCATCAATGGTGGTTCCACTACGGTTGGTCTAGGAATCTTTCCACCGCGAGGAATACCTTTGAAATATTTGTCAATCAACATTTTAGTTTCCTTCATGTCAATATCTCCCGCAATGGATAATACTGCATTATTAGGAACGTAGAAAGTTTTGTAGAAACTCTTGTAATCTTTTTCTTGAGCAGCATCTAAGTGATCCATTGATCCAATTACTGACCAACGGTAAGGATGCTTTTTGTACGCTCGCTTAAAAGTTTGCTCCATGAAAGTCATGTAAGGCTGGTTATCTATTCTTTGTCGTCTTTCTTCTTTGACAACTTGTCGCTGTGTTTCGATACCTTTATTTTCTACCTTAGCATGTAGCATTCTTTCCGACTCCAACCATAAACCGGTGGCGAGGTGATTAGAAGCCATTACTTCGTAGTAATAGGTACGATCGTGCGTGGTATTAGCATTATTGAATCCACCCGCATTCTGGATGTACTTGTCAAATTGACCGCGCTCAATATTTTCAGACCCTTCAAATAATAAGTGCTCAAAAAAGTGTGCAAAACCTGTACGGTTAGGATTTTCATTTTTTGAACCTACGTGATACATCACGGATACTGTGACGATGGGCGTAGATTTATCTTGATGAAGAATCACGTGTAGACCATTGTCAAGGGTGTATTCTTCAAATTCGATTTTGTTCATCTGGGCCTGAACCCCCACGAGAACGAAGAGCATGAGAGAAAGAAAAATTCCTGTTCTTTTCATTATGTTTTTTTTTGATTAGTAAGTGCTAAGACAAAATTTAATTGACATTAAATAGGATTAGTACTTATGTAGGTTATAGGTTAATGATTTATTTAAAAATATTGACGTCAGTTTAAATTCCAAATTACTACGGAACAGTGATACTTTCCCGTTTCTATTTTAAGAATATCTTCATACTTGGTAGCTTTAGCTACGAAGTTGTTTCTAACATCATCTTAAAACAACTTCTACCTTTAACGTTGAAACGGTTACTTTTCCATGATAACGATACAAGAACTATAAGGTTTTTGAAAACTCGCGAAATATACGGTAAAGTTCTAATTTTTCCGTGGAAGGGAAGATAGTATTAGCCTAAATATGGCATTTTATAGACAAAGTGTTAATTAGCTACTTATTTCAGCCCTAATTACTAGTAAGTAAGCGCGCAAAATTATTTTACCAACACATTCGAGTATATTTTGAGTTTAGACGATGCGTTTTTGAAGCGCATACCCAGCGGTACGCAATGAAAAAGCAAAGAAGTATAAACTCAAAAGAGGTCGAAGATATTAAGTAAGTACTAAGACAAATTTGGATCGCTAAATACGAAATAATGAAAAAAAGCCAATGAATTTCTCCATTGACTTCTTATTTATTTAAAATTAAGTTTTTATCGTAAGTACCAAGATAAATAAATGACCTTGGAGTTATAAGCAAACAAATAGTAAGGTAGATCAAGATGATCTACCGGAAATATTACTTATTGGTATAGGAAATTAGATCATCTTATCTGCACAGCTTGAACTGGCAAAAGCATCTGGTTTTGCTTTAAACACAAAACCCATTCCCAAGATATATCCCATTGCTTCACTCAAAGCCGTATTCGACTTAAAGTGCGGATCCGTATTAATATCTGCGTGGACTTCTAAGGCAACATGATATTTATCAAGCAAATCACAGAGGTGATAAGAAATCTCGACAGATTTTGCCACTTCCGTAATCATCCGTTCCCGAATACTCATCGGTTTAGTCATTTTATAGTTACTGATAAACATAAAACCACCTTTTTTCTCTCGCAAGAAAACGATAACGGTGGCAAACTCCGTTACGGAGCCTCTTACCTGTGAGTCCGTACCAATACAGACCTTTAGTTTATGACCTAATTCTGATTCTCTCAGAATTGTTTTTTCTACGGCATCTTTGATTGAAGCCTCAATCTTTTGCCCGTTAAGTCTTCGCCAATTCATAAGTATTATTTTTATTCAAAATAAGCATAATTTTTCAGTTAGCAAATTATTTAATTTATAACTTACTTGTAGTTAAGTGATTTGTAGTCTTTTTAATAAAGAACAGCAGAAACGATTCGAAAAGTTCCCTCGGTGAAGGAAGTTGATTGAATAGGTAACGATTCTTTTTCTAAGGGAAGTTGTTTTTTTCGAAGAGCAGTAGAGAAAGACTTTGCTTTCATGCAAGCCTAGCTTTTCCGACAGGCAGGTTGAAGGGCTGTTGGCGTTCATAGCATCGGGTCTTGTGATACATCGCTACGGAGGATAAAAAGATCAATTCGCAAACATTTTTAGCATTTTTATACAATTTCAGTAAGAGTAGCGGGGAACTAAAAGCTAATCAGCTTGATTTTGCATTTATCAGATTTTTTAAATTGGGCTTTCGACCATTAAGATTATAAAAATGATTCTCCTAATCTTTTACTATTTTTGCAAATATTTTATTCTTAGCAAAACTGTGTCACAAAGTTCCAATTTGAAGTGGTAGAAACTGCGCAAATAAAATAATGGTTTTGGTCTTTGTTCAAATACTCAAACATATACTTATGTCTTTATCTCGATTACTTTTTTTAGTTTGCGCATTAGCGATAGTCGCTTGTAAATCTCCTAATGGAAATGCTCAACACGAAAAAGGAAAATATTCGAATCACTTAGCTAATGAAAGTAGTCCTTACCTCTTACAACATGCCAATAACCCGGTAGACTGGTATCCTTGGGGAGAAGCTGCGTTGACGAAAGCCAAAAACGAGAATAAATTACTCTTAATTAGTGTGGGTTACGCCGCTTGCCATTGGTGCCACGTGATGGAACATGAATCCTTTGAAGATACCTTGGTCAGTAAAATCATGAATGAAAATTTTGTCAATATTAAAGTTGATCGAGAAGAACGCCCCGATGTTGACGATGTATACATGACGGCTTGCCACCTAGCTTCGGGTAAGAGTTGTGGCTGGCCATTGAATGCTTTTGCACTTGCGGACGGACGACCTATTTTTGCGGGAACCTATTATCCCAAAAAGGATTGGATTTCGGTATTAAAGCAAGTCCTCAAGATTCAAAAAGAAAGTCCAGAAAAGCTACTAGAATATGCCGAACAACTTACCGCAGGGATTCAGCAAAATGAGCAACTTGCCGCCCCAACGGGAGCCAATGATTTTACCAAAAATAAACTAGCAGGCGTCGTTGACAATTATCTAAAGAATATTGACTACAAAAAAGGTGGACGTAAAGGCGGAACAAATAAATTTCCGATGCCTAATAATTATCAATTCCTCTTAGCGTATTATCAAAAATATCAAGACAAAAAGGCGTTTGACGCTACGAAGGTTACCTTAGATAATATGGCTTGGGGAGGCATTTATGATCAACTCGGTGGTGGATTTGCGCGGTATTCTACGGATCAGGAATGGCTTGTTCCACATTTTGAGAAAATGCTTTATGACAATGCACAACTCGTGAGCTTGTATTCCGAAGCGTATCAAATGACCAAAGATCCTTTATACAAAAAAATTGTAACGGAAACCTTGGAGTTTATAGAGCGAGAGCTAACAGATAAATCGGGTGGTTTTTATTCTTCTCTGGACGCTGATAGTGAAGGAGAAGAGGGCAAGTTTTATGTTTGGACCAAAGAAGAAATCGAAACGATCATTAATAACGAAGAACAAGCAAAGATTTTTTGTGAATACTTTTCGATAAAATCGGGAGGAAACTGGGAGCACGGAAAAAATATTTTGCATCGCACCAAAACGGATGCAGCATGGGCGAAAAAAATGAAAACGTCGGAAGTAGAGTTATTTCAGTCTATTCAAAATGCTAAAGAAAAGCTATTTAAGGCTAGAGCAAAAAGAGTGCGACCAGGTTTAGATAATAAGGTGCTTTGTGCTTGGAATGCCTTAATGCTAAAAGGCTACGTCGACGCGTATCGTGCTTTCGGAGAAAAGGCTTATCTCGAAGTAGCACTGAAAAATGGTAATTTTATACTGGAACAAATGCTGGAAGCAGATGGTCGGCTCAATCGAAACTACAAAGATGGTAAATCTGTAATTAACGCTTTTTTGGATGATTATGCCTTGACGATTGATGCTTTTATTAGTTTGTATCAAGTTACTTTTGACGAATCTTGGTTGTACAAAGCTAAAGATTTAGGGACTTATGTAAATGCTCATTTCTTCGACGAAGCTTCTGGTATGTATCATTATACCTCGGATATCGACCCTCCCTTGATCGCCCGAAAAAAAGAAATTGCAGATAACGTAATTCCAGGTTCTAATTCTGCGATGGGAAGAGCCTTGTATTATCTTGGCACCTATTTCTATGAACCTGCGCTGATTGATCGCGCCAAAAGTATGCTTTCTAGCCTTTCAGAAACTTTATATTCACATCCTCAGCCTAGCTTTTATTCTAATTGGTGTCGCTTGTATATGGACGGCATTAATCCACCCTACGAATTGGCGATCGTTGGTAAAGATTATGAACGGTTGAGAAATGAATTGATGCGCAATTATTTGCCTAATGCAATTCTCTTAGGTGGTAAAAACGAAGGAAGCTTAGAATTATTAAAGGATAAGCTGCAAGAAGGAGAGACAATGATTTACGTTTGCCAAAATAAAGTTTGTAAATTTCCCGTAATGGAGTCAGAAAAGGCTTTAAGCCTAATGGATTAAATTAAAGTACAGATTTTGTAAAAAGGCAACAAAAAACTTAGTTGTCGCGAGTTTTTCGTCAATAGCTCCCCAAGTCTCTCCGAAAGAGAGTAGTCTAATACTTCCCTTTTCTTGTAAAGTGGGGATATTGCCAACAATTCATATGCTGGATTTAACTTATGTGAATAAGGGAGCTCTTAATTCAAATCTATTTCTGAGCAATAAGCCATAACTAATGTTTTTAATATGAAGAAAAACTTTAGAAAATAGTTCCGCGAAGCACCCACCTCATACTATTTTGGACTGATTTTAGCGTATCCAAAATAACTTCTATCCTATATTATTTTAGTTAAAGTACCTAATTAAACTTTAAAAGAAAGCGTTGCGACCCATCCGGGCAAGGCATCTTTATTTTTAAGTTTAGTGAATTGTCTACTTACTTAGCGTTCGTTCCAATCTAGTTTTGCTCGTTGCAGTTGACTAGATAAATGTTGGACGAAGGCTCAAATCTATTTTTAGCTTATGAAGAAGCACAACGTACGCCTTACCGTTTTATTATTGTTGATACTTCCCGTATTATCAATGGCGCAAACTAAGAAGAAAGCACCTAAAAATACTTTGCGTGACGCACGCACGGAAGCTATTAATAAAGCTTTAGCAGCAAGAAAAAATAAAGTTAAATTAGTTGATCCTCATTTGCAGGCCTCTCCAGTAACAATTGATGAAATATCAATACCGACAGAAACGGTAGTCACGGAGCAAGCAGTCAAGACACCAAGTCTCACGGTACCACCACAAGAGATCTCTGAAAAAGAGCAGTTAGCCAAAGTCGTAGTAAAAGCTAAAACGGTGGTAGAGTCAGAAGAAGCGATTACAGTTCCCCAACAAGTTAAACCACCAACTCAAAAAATAGCCACAGAAAAAAAGAAATCGCCGGTTACCGAAAAAGTAATAACAAAAAGAGTAACTGCTTCGGGAGAGCCCAAAATGCTCCGTTCCGTCGTTCGTAGTGAGGAAGTTAAAATAGTTGCGCCAGAAGTCGTAGAAACTATTCCTGCGAGAAAAAATAAAATAACTTCAAGTCCATTAGCTTCACCGATCAAAACGTCAACGCCTCTTAGTATTGAGTCAACAACTCAATCTCAAACCATATCCGTTACCCATACAAAGTCTTCATCGCCATCGCCTAAGGTGAAAACAGTTGTACATCGTACGGAACCAGCTGTAAAAACGGCATTGAACGAAGAAGCTAAACAAACCTTGGAGAAACTAGAACAAGAGCGTAAAGAAAAAGAAGCCCGTTTAGCAGAACTGGAACAAGAACGAAGAAAAGAAGAGCAATTAAGAGACGCCTTAGCCAAAAAGGAAAAAGAATTATTAAAAATAGAAGCGCAGCGCAGCGCCGAAGCAGAACAAATTACTTTACTCAAAGCAAATCGGAAAAAAGAAGAAGAACGCATTGCTGCCCTAGCCGCAAAAAATACTAAACAAGCAGAATTAGCTACGACAAGGAAAAAAGAAGAAGCGCGCTTAGCGGAACTCGAAAAAGAACGATTAGTAGAGGAAGAACGACAAGCCTTATATAAAGCAGAAGCTACTCGACTTGCTGAAGTTGAACAACAACTTAAAAAAGAAGAAGCGCGCTTACAAGCTTTACGAGTTGCTAAGTTGACCGAAGAAGCACGCCAAGTAGAGTTGGCAAAGCAAACGGAAGTCTTGGCGGAATTAAGGAAAAAAAGACAAATGGAGGAAGCGCAACTTGCCGCGTTAAAACAAGCGCAAGCAGATGCTATGGCACAGCAAAAAGCAATCGCCGCAGAACGAAAGCAATTAGCTACCTTAGCTAAGCAACAACAAGCGGAAGCGGAGGCTTTAGCGGAATTACAACGAGCAAAAATAGCAGCAGAAGCGAAACAACAAGCTGAAATCGAAGCTCAAAAGCGTGCAGCAATCATTGCACAACAAAAACAGGAAGAAGAACTTCGATTAGCGGCTTTAGCCGTAGCGCAAGAAGCAGAAAAAGCAAAGCAAGCAAAAATTGCGGAGGAAACAACTAAACTTGCTGCGTTGGCGGAACAACGCGCGGAGGAAGAAGCCCGTTTACAAGCGATTCAAAATGCAGAGATCGCCGCCGCTGAAAAAGAAAGATTAGCACTAGCGGAGCAAAATCGCTTAGCTGAAATAGAACGATTGAAAAAAGCAGAAGCTTTGCGATTAGCGACTTTAGAAGAAGCACAAACAGAAGAAACGCTTCGTCAACAAAAAATGCAAGCAGAAGTGGAGCAATTATCTGCTCTCGAGAAACAACGTATCGAAGAAGAAATACGACTCGCCGCGCTTAAACGAATGGGGGAGACAAAGCAGGCACAACTCGAAGCCGCTGCCATCGAAGAAGCTCGACTCGCTACCTTGGAGCGTCAGCAAGAAGCAGAAGCAGCTCAATTAGCCGCCGTAGAAGCTGCTCGAGAAATCGAAACTGCGCGACAAAAAGAAGTACTATTAGAGCAAGCAAGATTAGCAGAAGTGGAGCGTCAACGCCAAGAAAAAGAAGCGAATTTGATTGCCTTAAAAAAGGTAGGAGAATTAGAGTTGCAAAGACAAAAACAATTGGCAGAAAAAGAGGCAGCACAATTTAAATTGGAGGAAGAACGAAAAATAGCAGCGCTCGAAAGAGAGGAAGAAGCTAGAACAAAGGCAGCACTCAAAGCGGCAGAGGAAGCTGCTCTCGCTAAACTTAAAGCGGCAAGAGTAGCTGAGAAAGAACGACTAGTCGCCTTGAAAGCAGAAAAGAAAGCAGAAAAGAATCGAAGAAAAGAAATGAAAAAAGAAACTCGTCGCTTGGAACGTCTAGCCAAAAAACGAGAAAAGGAAGCGGCAAAATTAGCTAAGCTGGAACAAGAACGATTAGTCGAAGCAATGAAGATCGACGCAAAAAATGCCGCTGAAAAAATAGAAAAAGAAAAGGCAAAAGAAGTCGAAACGGATAGCGTACCCGCAATTGAAACGGAAGTGTCGAGTGAAGCCGAGAGTGAAGCCGAGAGTGAAACGCAGGAAGAACTTCCCGAAGGAGGTTTATTCCCAACGGAAGAAGATATAGAATTGGAACAGTTGAAAAAAGAACAGGCTGCTGCAACTAAACCTCGCGCCGAATCTGGTACGCTTGGATTGGAGTCAATGCTCGTTGCTGATGAAAATTCGGAGCAGCACGAAAAAATGACTAGCACGGAAAATGAAGCATTAATCAATTACCTCAAAGCAGAAAAGGTAGAGGAAGAGCACGTTGATTTGATGTTGGATAGTTATAATTTTAGTGTTAAAAATTATGCTGGAAAAGTAGTCGTTTTAAACTTTTGGTTCGCTAAATGTGAATCTTGTAAAAGAGAAACGCCACAACTCAATGCACTCGTAGAGCAATACGGCGCGGATAATATTATCTTTATTGGATTAACAACGGATATGCCCGAGGAAGCTTTAAAAGCAAAAGAAGACTGGCAGTTTAAATACGAAATCGTAACGATGGCAAAACCAATCGCAGAAAAAATGCTGGTTTTTACCTATCCGACACATCTGGTTTTTGACACAGAAGGAAAACAAGTAGGAGCATATACCGGAAATGGTCAGGAGAGTTTAGAGCAACTGAAAAATCAAATTTCAGCGCAATTGAAGTTGTCCGCACGTACCGCAGGAAAATAGAATTAGAACTACTTAAAATCCTCTAAGATCATGTTGCCTTAGAGGATTTTGTATTTTATTTTTTTATGAAATAGTGTATTCGATTTAAACTTGAAAGTTTTTTTCTTCGACTAATTCTCCCGCGACACACTGAACCACGCGGGCTGGAAATTGTGCAATCATACGATAATCGTGTGTTGCAAATAAAACCGCCGTACCGTTAGCGAGTGCAATCTCTCTGATTAATGCAAGAATTTCCGAAGAGGTAGTAGGATCTAGATTTCCCGTTGCCTCGTCGGCAATGATCAGTTCGGGTTGGTTGAGCAGTGCGCGTGCCAAGACAACGCGCTGTTTCTCTCCACCGGATAAAGTGTGAGGCATTCTGTGACTTTGCTGGGCAAGACCGACTTGCGTTAAAACTTCGTTGACTCGTTGCTGCATTTTCGCTTTACCTTTCCATTCTGTCGCTCGCAGTACAAACAACAAATTTTCTTCGACGGATCGATCAGACAACAGGTTAAAGTCTTGGAAAACAATACCCAGCTTTCGACGGAGCAAAGGAATCGTTTTTCGGTCAATATTTTTAAGATCAAAACCTGCAACTACTGCTTTACCTTTTTCAAAAGGAAGATCAGCATAAATACTTTTTAGCAAACTTGTTTTACCACTGCCCGTTTTGCCAATGAGGTAGACAAACTCGCCTTTTTCCAACTTTAGTTGAACGTTCTTCAGTATCAACTGTTGCTGTTGATAAATAAAAACATCTTGGAGTTCTACTACCGTTTGGTGAAGCATCGTTAGGTAATTGTCATTTTGAAATTTAATCTTATTCGCGTACGTAATCTTCGTAGCCCATTTCTTCGAGACGATCGTATTTTTTGGCAACGCCCGCTGCCATATCTTTTTTGTAGTTGATGATTCTTTCTTGTAAAACAGCGTCGTGACTACCCAAAATTTGAGCAGCCAAAATTCCTGCATTTTTAGCAGCGTTTAAGGCAACGGTTGCTACGGGCACACCATTTGGCATTTGTAAAATAGAAAGCATCGAATCCCAACCGTCAATCGAATTAGAAGATTTGATGGGAACTCCAATGACAGGAAGGGGCGAAAGTGAAGCGACCATTCCTGGAAGATGCGCTGCACCACCTGCTCCGGCGATGATTACTTTGATACCTCTTTGGTGTGCTGCTTTGGCAAATTCAAACATTCGATCCGGCGTTCGATGTGCAGAAACGATCGTCAATTCAAAAGCAATATCTAGCGCTTTTAATAAATCTGCAGCTTGTCGCATCACGGGCAAATCAGAATCTGATCCCATGATAATACTAACGGCTATCGTACTCATGTTGTAATTTTTAAGTGTTGTTGAATAAACTTAGCGTTTTGCATGGCCGTTTCTAAAGTTGGAGCAAGCAAAGTAGCATGTCCCATTTTGCGATAAGGTTTCGTAACGGATTTTCCGTACAAATGAATCTTACTTCCTTCCACGGCGAGGCAGTTAGTTAGTCCTTGGTAGCGAGCAGCACCTTGATGATCTGGCGCTCCCAAAAGATTAACCATTACTGCCGCCATTTTCGTTTTGGTACTGCCAAGCGGTAAGTCCATAATGGCGCGTAAGTGTTGCTCAAATTGTGAAGTATAGCAACTATCAATCGTATGATGACCACTATTATGCGGACGCGGTGCTACTTCGTTGATCAGAATCCGATCATCTTGCGTTAGGAATAACTCTACGGCGAGTAATCCACATAAGCCTAAACGGTCGATGACGGAACGTGCTAATTGTTCCGCTTCCGCTGCAATAGCTGGAGAGATATCGGCAGGACAAAGCAAAAATTCTACTAAGTTGGCTTCTTGGTTAAAGGTCATCTCTACCGCTGGAAAAGCTTCAATTTGTCCACTAGGTCGTTGGGCTACGATGACGGCAATTTCTTTTTTGATGTCCACCAACGGTTCGATGATTGAAGGTGCATCCAAGATTTTATCCAGGTCCGTGTTTTGTCGAATTACGGCGACACCTTTACCATCATAGCCTGCGGTGCGTGTTTTTTGTACAAACGGTAAGCTTTGTTGCCCATCCGTGATTGCTGCTTTAATTGCAGCGCCACTTTCGTACAATTTGAAAGGTGCTGTTGGTAGTTCTTGTGCTTGATAAAAAGCTTTTTGGAGTCCTTTATCTTTAATAATATTCAGCGCAGTTGGACTGGGGTGAATTACTTTGCCTTCTTTTTCTAATTGCAATAAAGCTTCGGTATTGACGTGTTCAATCTCGATGGTAAGTACATCCATGTCTTTACCAAATTGATAAACGTCGTCGTAATTGTTGAAATCTCCGGTAACAAATTTACTACAAGTACTTCCGGCAGGAAAGCTGGGGTCTTTGTCCAAAATATGAATTTGGACGTCCCAATTGGCAGCTGCGAGTGCTAGCATTTTTCCTAGCTGACCGCCACCGAGAATGCCGATTTTAAAATCTGTATTGATCAATTGATTAGCAGGTGGTATTTTACTCATGCAGGTAGTATTTTACGAAGGGAAGTCAATAAATTTTAAACTACTCCTTATTGTATATTGGTGTTGAAAATCGCACGAAGATAAACCAAAACTAACGTTCCCGAAAAAAAATGCCTATAAATAAATTTAGAATTGTGTTGTGGAGGCTAAATTTAGGGTATTCTAAAAAAGCCCCCCTTCACCGAAATGAAGAGAGGCCGTCCCAAAAACCGATTTTAAGTATCTTAAAATAGGTTTCGTTTAAACAAAAAATCACCTCTAAACAGCAAATTAGTCGAGGAAATTTCCTCAACGCATTTGATGAATCTTAATTAACTGTTCTCTTTACAAGGCTAGTGGATGCTACTGTTAACAATAGGAGAAGCGCAGCATAGCATTGCAAACGTGTGTTTATTAAATGGGGATATGGTTGATCGCTTTGCAATAATCATTCTTTCCATAGTTGTTGTCAAGCAACTTTAGATCGTAGAGGAAATAAGCATTATTATAGTGTTCAATAGGGCGGGGGAGCCTCTATATTTTTTGTGAAAAGTTAATACCGCTAATTTGAAATATCACATTGGACCCTAGCAGTATTTTTTTGAATCTTGTACGTTTAAACACTTTCCAAGTCTTAGTATCGGTACTCCTTACAAATATAAATTATTATCCTTAGCTTTTAATACCCTTTAATCGGTATTTTTTATATACTATATTTGTGTAATGAGATTAACTTATTCGAACTTAACACGGTATTTGGTTCGCTCCTTTCGAAGAACTTTTAAAATTGATTCCACAAAAAAAGCCTAGCTCATCTTGATAGGATGAACTAGGCTGAAAGGAAGGACTGAACGACTAAGAAAAGTCAGTAAATGTTGTTTTAGAAAGCCGTTTTAACCACTTTTAAGTTTTTCGTTTTTTGGTTAACGATGAGTCTACAAAAGTATATTCCTTCAGCTAAAGCTTCTCCAAAGTTCAATTGATAACTTCCTGCAGCTTGTCGTTGTGTTGGCTGTAAGTTTTGTATCATTTTACCCGTGACGTCATACAGTTCAATACTAACCTTAGCTTCGCTGGATAAGGTATAAGCAAGAGTCGTCTGATCTTGAAAAGGCATTGGAAAAATATTTGCTTTGACGATTTCAATTGCATCAACTTCTTTTCTAAAGTTGAGCGCTCCAGTTCCTTCTGCGTTTGGATTTATTGTTGCGGAAGTTTGCAGGTTGGTCACAGACTGACAGCTTTCATACTCACAATCAAGACAGACCGCCGCAACAATGCTCGCATTCGCTTCTGCCCCTACAATTGCTTCAAATCCCAAGCCATCTGCTCCGGGCATAAAGTCAACAGAATTACCTCCTTGGTAATTGATGCAATACTGATCCGTGATTTTGTGGTTGACACTTAGTATGTTTTGCGCCTTGCAGGTAATCTCTGAAAAAATACTACTAGGGTTATTATTTAATGCCATGTCTTCGTCGCATTCATACCAAAAGCTCAAAGGATCAATATAAAAACTCCCCCGACTCCAAGCACTGATGCTTTCTTCGTATTCCGGATCATACTTACGATCTAAACCTCTGGTTTTATCTCCGAAGCCAAGATCCTCAGGATTCGGACTAAACCCCCAAGCCATAATACCTGTTGTTCCAGCAGCGATAAACATTTGGATGCCGAGATCAATTGCACAGGGTCGATTGGTTGTACAATCTGGTATTTGAATAGGTCCTGTTGCGACACCGGGTAAACTCGCGGGTGGATTGTCCCAACATCCGCCTGGGTATGGATTACTTTCAGCTGGATTTCCGGTAAAACCAAACTCTTCTACCACCCAAGGTATTCCATTGTTCTTAGAAAAATCAACATCTTCATCCGTGCGGTGCCAAGGGACACCACCATAGGTTTCGGTTGCCGTCCAGTAATTATCGTAATTATGAACGGTCATAAAATCAGCTAAATACTTTCGACTTCCCTTTAGGTAAGTACTATCTCTGTAGGTAGTAAGCTCTGCTGGGTCGATGCTACCGTTTAAGTTGTGCCAAGTACTAAGATTCCCCGTCGAAACTAGATTTTGTGGACTAATAGATTTAATAATTCCAATCATCGTTCGATTGAAGTGGATTGTATTTTGTAACCTTTCTGTACTATTAGGGTCATTGTTTTTTAACTCATTACCAAGTTCAAAGGCGAAAACTTGAGGATTGTTTTTAATCCTACTGTCTCCTACTAATTGCTCTACCCAAGGCCTATAAAAGTAACGGAAATTAGCAAATATATTGATGTCAAACCATTCGTGGTATATGAAAGGAGAGTTATTATAAGCAGCTGCGTCATCTTGGGGATGATAAAAGCCATTTTCATTCGAACTGGTAACAGTAGACTGGCTCTTATAAAAATCTGTCATCACAATAATAAACTTCAAACCTTGCGCTTCTGGATGAGCTAAAACAGCGGCGACGTCATTAATGGCCTCTGCATTAGACTTAGAACTATTAGGAGCGAAAAAACGAATTACCTTAACGCCTATTTTTTTTGCCTCTATAAAAATTTCTGCTTTTTCGTCGTAATTGAGTCGAGTTAACGCTGCTACATTCACCCCCACAAAGCGATATTCCTGACAAGTTTCTCGCTCGTAAATTTTTCCGTTTTTAATACAGAAATGAGAATCACTATTGTAAGATTCGCAGACACAACCCGCTTGCGCAATTATCACATTCAAACTCGAAATAAAGCAAAAGGTCGTCAGGAAAAATAATTTTATTATACTGTTTTTCATGATTTATTTTTTTTAAAATATGAAAGTAATTTTTAGAACGAAATCTAATAATTACCTATTTGACCTGTTGTTTCAAAGCATCAATTTGGACTTGCTGTTGCTGAATTAATTTATTTTGTTCGATGAGGTACAAGGTTAGTTCCTCTACTTTTTCTAAAAGTTTAGCTTGCATCTCTCCAACGTCGATGCCTTCCGTTGCCACTTCTTTCGCAGAAGGAATTCCCGGCAGGTGCTTTTGGATTTTAATTTGTGCTTCTAGTTCTTCTAAAGACAATAGGGGATAGTTTTCTTCAAAAACATAATCTGCCCAATTGCTATACGTTCGAATTCGCATTCCTTCCGCAATCATTTGTCCTTTGATCGCTAATTTGTAGCTACTCGGAGCAGTAGTTGTTCCGATCAATAATTGACCATTTTTATTGATTCTAAATTTCTCTGAATTATTAATTCGAAAAGAAGTGTAATTGTCTTTTGCGGCAAAGTAAGACCATTGACCGTCGCCATCTAGTAGACCAAAATACTTTCCACCGCTCGATCCATAAAGCTCGCCGTGACGTCTCCCTAATTTATCGACTAATCGCAATCCTGTGATACCAGTATTATTGGAGGTAAGGTGAACGCGCGCATTATTATCAGCATAGATAGATTGTTTGGAACCCAAGAAAATTTTTCTGTCCTCTACTCGGAGGTTTCCATTAACGTGGAGCTTTTGCTGCGGATATCCAATTCCAACCCCGACGTTACCACTGGCGTTAATTGAGAACCGTTCTTGGTTATTATTTTTAATCACAAACCGTTGCAAGTCTAGAGTAGGAATGGCATTAAACCCTTGATTTGCCGTAAGGGTAAAAGCTGAAATTCCAATATCCCAGTTATCGTTAAATTTGCTAGCGCGTATTCGCATTAGGGAACCAAGGTTGCTACCCGATTCTAACTCAAAAAGTAAATGAGGATCCAATAAACCGCCCTTAACTTGAAGTTGTCTACTAGGAACTTCTATGCCAATACCAACCTTGTCAGCGGTGGAAATTGTACTGCTACTAGGATAAGTCCATTGTCCGTGGGCAACGGGAACGCTTAAAAAAAGGATTACAAAAGATAGGAATATAAGTCTCATGGTTATTAAATTTTAATCGAAGCTTTAGACAAACTTCGAAGTGAAAAAATAGAAAAAAAGGATCGGTGTTGGAATGGTTTGGAAAAAAGAGCGCCACCCAAAATCTGGTGACGCTCGGTCATAGAATTCCAAAATAAATTTAGGTTTCAGTGTACTAGTTACCAAAAACTTGCAACTCAGGTATTCGGGCATAATTATCAATCCCCGGATCAACGACGTAAAGGTGTACGTATCTTGCATTGAAATTTTGATGGATCACAGACTCGTTGGCTTGACTTGTATTGTAAACCTCTTCTGCTAAAGTCCAAGGTCCCCAAACAGAACTATTGCTATACTCAATTTTAAAGTGTTGGGTATTGAGGTAACTGGGTTCTCCGCCCGCACCAGCGTGTTTGACTACAATCTTATTAATGTTCTTGACACTTCCCAAATCAATCGCCATAGAAGACTGTTGACTGCTGCCATTACTCGTCCATTTGGTATTAAGGTTACCATCGTGCGCTTTATCGCAGTTGAAATTGCTATTGTACATACTACTGCGGATGCAGTTAACGGAATTCTCGGCCAAGTTGCTTGTAATCGGAGGGCAATTTGTGGTTGTATTTGCCAAGCCACCGACGATTCCTACGCGATCAATGTTTACCGTAGGCGGCATAATGTCGTAGCAAGAAGATTTCAAGTAGTTACCGAATTCCATGTGGATATGACAACTTCCCCAACAACCACCATAAATATTTCCAGAGAAAGCTTTTCCAATGTAAGCCGCAGAGGATAGATTTACTTCCGTATCCACAGCACTATATAGGACGTTACTCAAGTGAGCATAAAGTACCCAGCCAATTTTATACTCTACACCGTTATAGGTCGCAATGATGTCCCACTTTTGAGCCATACCACCATCGGCATATCGACGACTAGCACAAGCATAGCCATGAGAAACTAATCTTGCCTTAAGACTTTGTGCTTGTTGACCGCCAGGGAAAGTTATTGATCTTGCATCAATATAAATGTTCTGATTGCAAGTCCCCCAGCCATAATCTGCCTCTTGATTGCCATTATCTCGCCAGAGATCAACTGCCCAATTTCCACCCCAGTAAACACCATGCCCCGGTGGTGCCCAACTAGGATGTGTCTCTGCATTGCTACTGTAAGGAGAGTGAATGCCTGCTGCAAGTCCGTATGGATTATTTGTGGTAGCTCGGTTGGTAACCGATTCGGATACAACTTCAAATTGTCGTTGTGGAGCAATTACTCGATTTCCGTTGGCATCAATAATGTATTCTTCAATGTGGTCTTCATGGACGTGTGTTTCTCCCGGAGGATGCTCGATTTCTGAAACGGTCTCGGGGGCTAATAAATTAGCTTCTTGAGACTCATTACAAGCCCAAAGTGTAAGAAGAAGTAAACTAAAAAAAAAATAAATTTTTCATATCTTATATGATTTTGTAGATGAAAAAATCGTCTTGAGTAAATGAAGTTGTTTAAAATGAAAAGGGCATTAGGTAGCACTTAGTCTAAAGAAAGGTCTATGCGTTTTTTAGGGATGTAATTTTTTTTAAATGCTATTGCCAACCTCATTAACGATAGTAAAGTTAGGGCAAGATTAGGGTAAGAAAAATTACAAAAAAGCTGCATTTTTTTGAGCAGGGAAAATAATCTCAAGGGGCAGTTTGGGAAAAAAAAAGGGCAATCGGAAAACGTTATTTTCCAATTGCCCCGCAACAAAGTAACTAGTGAGATCTATTGTTTAACTAGCTTTATTATTTTTCGTTTTTCTTTTGTTTGTAAAATGGCATAGTAAATGCCTTTTGCTAAGTTGTGCGTGATCGTTTGCTGATATATTCCAGCAGGTAGGAATTTGTTTTCAAAAAAGCTTACTACTCGTTGTCCTGTCGGTGTATAGATAGATAAGCTGGCCGTAGAATTTGTTCCAATTTCGTAACCTAAAGTTGCTACCTCTTGAAATGGATTAGGGCTAATGGTCAAGGAAAGATCATCAATTTGCTTTTTTCTATTCTCAGAAGAATCGGTACAACCGGGCAATGCATTAATTTTTAGTGAGGTAATTACCCCTGTATTAAATTTGATCACAATACCATTTGTGTGGAAGGAGATTGAATATTTTGGATGAGCACTTTTCTCATAGACGATGCTATTTTCGATTTCTTTTCCTTTGTAACCGTTACATTGATTATAAGGAATCAATTCAGGATAATAAATAAAAGCGAGTTTAGTTGTAACTGTCGGTGATCCAATCGTTTGTTTTTTTCCAGTAATCTCAATAGAGTATTCGTGTTCTACTTGCGCGTTGAAAGTGGTCCAAGGAATAAATCGCTTCGTTGGAGATTGAATTCCTCCGTAACTTAAGCGTTCTTCTTTTGCACAATAGCATAGATTATCGCCACCATTAGGTACGTGATCTGAAATAATAATTTTGTTGCCATAATCGTTTTGCATAATAAAACTGTTATCGGTTTTAATTTCTTTCCCTCCTTTGCCGGAAAGATCCTCAAACAAAATAGGTTGTTGCGCAATTAAGCCTAGATGAGGCATTAAGAAATAGCAAAATGATAAACTTAATAGTAATAGCTTTTTGTATTTTTTCATGTTAATTCAGAATTTAAATAAAGTTATTTTAGTTGATATAAGGACTTATTCCCCCTGAATCTATCCGTAGATTTAGGGGTGACATCCAACTTTTAAATAACTTTTACGTAAGTTAATTAATGTGTTAAAGTTTTTTAAAATTGAAGTAAAGCTGCGTACCAGATGTTTTATTTAGGTTGATGCTCCTTTCTAAATGCCTAGGAAGTCTAAAAGAGGGAAAGTAAGCGTACTTTGGCTAACTTTGAGCGATAAAGTCCTGCTCAAAACTAGTCAAAGGGATTTTGGGGTTGTTAAAGGCCTTTTGTTAATAAGAGGCAATTTTAATTTTTTGGTGCCAATTATAAAGTAAAAATACAAGTTTTTATCATAAAAAATGATTACAAATTTTTAGTTTTTTTTCAGACAGTCTTAGAAACTTGCTTCATAAATTGATTAATCATTCGCAAACATTTTTGGAATTTTTAATCCCACGTTAAACGTAATCATTTTTTACGCAAAAAAAATCACGTGCATTCTAGTAAACTATTAAAGATTATTCAAGTACTTGAGGACGCCGACTTAAAGACCTTAGAACAGTTTGTAAAATCAACAATTTACAATCAAGATAAATCTCGTAGAGACATTGAAAAATTATTCAATTATTTACAAGCACAAGCACCTTCCTATCCTAAAGCTTTACTAACAAAAGAACGGGTGCATATACTGATCTATCCAGAGGAATTATTCAAAAAATCGAGAATTGATTTGTTGATGAATAAATTACTTCGCATCGTCAAATTGTTCATCGTTCATCAATATCCGATTTCAAAAGGTGGTGCAATTATGGAATCACTTGCTTTTGCTAAATTTTGTAGCGAGAGGAATCTAACCCAACAATTCGAACTAGCCATCAAAGCACTTTGGAAAAAACAGCAAAGTATCACCAGCCGAGATAGTACCTTTTACTATAACGATTTTTTAATCAACCAAGAAATTGTACTTTTCAATAGTCTTTATAACCAAAAGAAAGACGATCTCAATATTTTGCAAACGATTAAATCACTAGATATTTACTATGTAGTGACGAAACTGGAATATACTTGTGCGTTACTTTCTGCCAGTAAAGAAACTTCCATTGATTTAGAAGATTCAATTGTTTTACTCAAAACCTTGTCGCCTTTGATTGAGAAGGGGAGTTTAGCCGTGCCACTTGTCAAAGTATATTATCAAGCTTTTTTACTGCTGCTACTCAAAGGAACAGATGAAATGATCTACGATAAATACCGCAGTTTACTAAAACACCATCAAGCTTGTATTCCGACGATGCAACTCAAGGGGCTACAAGCGCACGCTCGTAATTATTGCATTTTTAAATATAATAATGGAGGAAAAGAAGAAGATCTCTCTGAAGTATTCGAACTTTTTAAGGAACATTTAGAAGAAGGATTTCTTTACTATAAGGGGGGATTATTACCCAGTACTTTTCAAACCATTGTACGCTTAGGACTCAAACTGAAAGCTTATGATTGGATCAAAGATTTCTTGGATAAATATCAAGGACGTATCGTTGGGACACAATATCCTGAAGAAGTCTATCACTTTAATCTTGCGAACTATTATTTTTCGGTGCAAGCTTACGACAAAGCATTAGATAACCTGGCGGGCAATTACGAAAATACTTACTACACGATTTTTGCTAAATGCCTCGAAATAAAAATTTATTACGAAACAAAATCTGTTCTACTAGATTCTAAAATCTTAAATTTCAAACTTTTTATTTTTCGAAACCGTCGAATTTCTAAAGAAAAAAAAGAAGCTAATAATAATTTTATCGACGTCCTTAAGCAAATTAATCATCACAAAACGAAAGGAAACCCCAAGCGGATTAATAGTATCGAAACAAAAATCCAACTCAAAAAAAGAATCGCCGAAAAAGAATGGATTCTAGAACAGCTAGCATTGCTTCGTTAATTCGTAAAGGAATAATGCTTTCATGCTTTTCCTCCTACTAGTTGACCTTAGCGCTTAGAAGTACCCCTCAATAAACATCTGCTAAGTATTTATATTTTGTCTATCTCATTTTTTTAATACTTCTTAAGAATATCTCAAGAACCTTAATACTTTTTAACTTTTTTGTGTTTCGCTTTAACCTCTTTTTAAATATATCGTCCTGCTTTTTATTACATCTTGTGTATAAATAATTTATTGATGTAAAAACGATGAAGCCATGACGAACCTAATGAAAAACAATCACCGTTACCTTTACTATTTCGCTTTTTTAATGATCTTCAGTCTGAGTGCTTGTGTGAATACGCAAAAAATGATTGACCAAGGTCGTTATGACGAAGCGGTTGATTATGCCGTTAAAAAATTAGTAGGAAAGACCAGAAAGAAACAAAAATACGTAGATGCTCTAGAGCGGGGCTTCAACAAAGCGACGAAGCGAGACATGAAACAAATTGCTCGTTTGGAAGCGAGTGGAAATCCAGATGCATGGGAAGATATCATTACGATTTGTAATCAAATCCAGCGGCGTCAAAATAAAATTCAACCGCTTCTACCGGTGATTGATCGTAATGGTTACCAAGCGAGTTTTAAATTCGCCAATGTCGATGACTTAGCGCGTAAGGCTAAAAGAAAGACGGCACATCATTGGTATACGCAAGCCGAAGATTTATTAGCAGAAGCAGCGACAAACGGAACAAAAATTCCTGCTCGAAAAGCAATGCGACACTTGATAAGAATCGAAAAGTACTTCAAACAATATGAAGATAAAGAAGTCTTGAAAGCACGTGCCATGGACTTAGGAACAACAAGGATTCTTTTTGCAATGTACAACGATGCACCTGTCGTTTTACCGAAGTCTTTTGAAGATGAAATTACCCGAATCGGGATTCTTGATTTGAACACCACTTGGAATGAATTTTACCTCGAAGAACCTAACGATGTAACCATTGATTATAATATCAATATGCGCTTGACGCAAATTAATTTGAGCCCCGAGCGGGTCGCGGAAAGAGCATACGTAGATACTAAAGAAATTGAGGAAGGTTGGGAATATGTACTCGACGAAAATGGGAACGTAGCGAAAGATACGTTAGGGAATGATATCACCGTACCACAACGATTATTGATTCGAGCAAAGGTCTTCGAAATTTTTCAATCAAAAGATGCTAGAATTACCGGACAATTAGAGTATCTAGACCGAAAAAGAGGAACGTTATTACAGACCGAGAAAATTAGTGTAGATGCTGTTTTTGAAAATTATGCTTCTACGTATCAAGGAGATTATCGAGCGTTGAGTCCAGCATCTTTACGTTGTATTAACAAGCAGCCGTTACCTTTTCCTACAGACGAAGAATTGTTGTTGTTAGCCGCGGATAATCTTAAACCCGTTGTCATACAAAAAATGGAATATCAAGACTTGTTATAAGCACAAGTAGCACTATTTATTTTTATTTCACAGCAATTTGCTGTATCCCAAAACCCAGCCTCGTTGACAATTGTCAGCGAGGTTTTTTTTATGATCGTTACGAATAAAGTCTAATATTCCTTTAGCTAGGTTTAAAATGATAGCCTTAGCTACGCTTTTATCCAAACACTTATTTATCTTAGCACTCCGTCTACTTAACTTTTGTTAAAGAACCTAACTACTGAAGCATGGGCATTTGGGATACCGTAAAGCAGTTTTTTGAAACCAAAGATGAATTAATCGGTACTTGGCAAACTCGGCACGATGCCGAAACTCAAGCCCTGTGGCGCTGTAGTTTAAATTTTAATGAGGACGGAACTGGAAAAATCGTTTCCTGGGACTTGGAAACGGTGGTGGAAGCACCAGCGCACCAAGACCTATTTCTCTGGAATCGAGTCGATAAATCGACGATTTTGATCAAACTAGAACAAGAATCTGGCTGGACCAAAATCGCTTACCAAGTTGACCTGCAGAAAGATACTTCTTCACAAAACTGGTTTCAATTAAAAGATGCTACCGCGACTAAAAAAGGATTTTGGAATATTCCAGTAGCGCTTTACCGACCAGAATAGCCTGAACCGCTTTCCAAAAAATCACTTTTAATAAGTTTAATTTTCGAGTCTTCCAGCGCAGAATGCTTTTGTGATTTTATTGTTTTTGTAATCATTTCGAGTTTAGAATGAAAAATAATTTCTAATTCCCCTGATTTTTTTAAAATTTTCTTATTTTTATTGGGAAGTTATGTTTACTAGCTTCTCGGTTAATTTAGAGAGACATACTATTTGAGACAAAACATTTCAATTCTAATACCTCTTTCCGCTACTAAACTAAGGATAGTCAAGTAAAACCTGTACTAGCCCTTATTTCTATTTGCTACCCCAAAAACCACATATTTTTATTTCAATTACATATTAGTTAAAACAAAAGTATTTGAACAAAATACCAGGAAGTCTTACTTGGGATTAAGTACTGCTATAGATTGAAGTTGTTTAAAATAGATAGATGATTTATTTGCAAGCCATTGATTTTCAATATTTCAGCTAATTTTTTTCCCCGTAGCGATGGCTACGAAAAAAAAATGGAGCTTCCTCTTGAAAACCAAGCGCTTACAACTAATTTCAACCCCCATTTTAAAACAACTTCATACTTAAATACCATTATCCCGATGAGAGGCAACCGTGTTATTTTATTTATTTACTGCGGCAAGAAATTATTTAAAAATGAATCTACAGTAGTCTACGAAGCAAATTCGCTATTGCTAATATTGTTTTATCAATTGGTAGAAATGCTATTGCTGGAGCGAGTTGATCAAGAACGAGTTGTACTATTCTGATAATTTCCTGCACAAACTTTAAACAAGTTACAATGAGAAAAACAAGCCGAACTTATCCTCTACAGGCAAAGAGGAAATCGCAGTTTACACTGCTTTGTTGCCTATTATTTTTCTTTACTTGGCAATTCAATGCAACTGCACAAGTAGTAAATTCTTTAGCTGATGATAATGGTGCCGGAACGCTGAGGATGATCGTACAAAATGCTGCTCCCGGTGCTACCATTAGTTTTAGTGTTAATGGGGTAATTACCTTGACACAAGGACAAATACAAATTGATAAAGACCTCAATATTGCTGGAAACGGAGAAACTCAAACCGTGATTGATGGTAATTCAAGTAGTCGGATTTTTAAAATATTAGGTGGAAATATTGTCACGATGAGTGATCTTTCTATTAGAAATGGTCGTGTAGATACCCAAAATCCGAGCGATGGCGGCGGTGGTGGTATTTTCAATTTAGCAAACCTTACTTTAACGAATGTTACCGTAGAAGCTTGCGCGGCTACTTTCTTTGGTGGCGGTATTTCAAATTCCTACAGCTTTTTTGAAGCGACTTCTCCTAACACGAATACTGTTTTAAACTGTACAAATTGTAGCATTAGAAATAATGCAGCACTATTAGGTGCGGGAATTTACAGCTATACTTTGAATAATGGAAGTGGTACAACGGAGTTACGCCTCGTCAATTCTTTAATTGAAAATAATTACATTGATGATATTAGTAATGTTAATGGAAGCGATGGATTATCGATCGTAAATGACAGTACAGGTGGAGGAGTTCTGGTGGCTAGTTATACCTTTTTTCCTAATTTTTTGCCGCAGCAATTACTAGTAAAGAATTGCGAAATTACCAATAATACTGCTGAATATGGTGGTGGCATGGCTTTTTTGGTTAGTGGTGGAAATAGCAGTACTAATATGGCGGAACACTTAATTGTTAGTTCTCGAATTCATAATAATACTGCTGGTGTGTACGGTGGTGGTATTTATTATAGTCCTGCTTTCTCTGGTGCTGGCAGTGGTTATTACAGTGCCAACGATATTGTCAATACGGAAGTTTCAAATAATACTGGCGGCGGTATTCATCTTGAGTCGCCAGGAGGAAGTTTTAATTTAACGAATACAACTGTTGCTGGAAACCTTGGAAGTACAAACGCAGGTGGGGTCACGATTAACTTTGGAAATCTTGCCGAACTAGATGGAAGTTATACTAATCTCAACTTTGATAATAATATTATTTCTCTAAATACAGGAGTTACTCCGAATTTTGTCCTAGCTGGTGCAACTCCGGCTATTTTTAATTTAAATAATAATCTGTCTGACGATTACAATGGTTTAGGTATAAGTCCAAACGGCACCAATATTGAGGCCGATCCTATGTTTGTTAACAACAACGGAGATTATCATTTAACGACTCTTTCCCCTGCAATTGATGCCGGAGCAAATAACCTTTTACCGAACGATGTTGCGGATGTAGATGGTGATAATGATACGGGAGAAGTATTGCCTTTAGATCTCTTTGGGGATGAACGCCGATTCAATAATGGCGTGGTTGACATGGGAGCTTGTGAACTGCAAGCTACGGCTTGTCTAGATAGTGATGGAGATGGTATTTGCGACGATGAAGATAATTGTGTTGGACTTGCCAATCCTAGTCAATTGGATACGGATCAAGATGGTCAAGGTGACGTTTGTGATGCGGATGATGATAACGATGGAGTATTGGATGTAAATGATAGTGATCCATTGAATGCCTTTGTTTGTCAAGATTTAGATGGAGATGGTTAGATCGGAAGAGCGT
>JBGCFY010000332.1:0-4642 GCA_045110315.1 Saprospiraceae bacterium | reverse complement strand
ACTATTGTAGCATATTTTACAAACAAAAAAAGAGCTATAGAATTTAATCTATAACTCTTTTTTGTAAGCGGTCCGGACGGGACTCGAACCCGCGACTCCCTGCGTGACAGGCAGGTATTCTAACCAGCTGAACTACCGGACCATGCTATTTAAATAATCCCTTTGGATTAATAGCGACTGCAAATTTAGAATAAAAAAATAAAAAAAGCAACTAACTAGAAGAAAAAATAAAAAATAATCTCGTTTCGCCTGAATTACTTGAGCGAATTACTAATTTTGCTACAGTATAGAATTAAACATTGCAAGAATTCTTTACTGGCGATTGACGAATGGAATAGTTTTTAACGGATTCCAGTGCCTAAGGAGTGCGATTCCTCGCTATTTTTAGCACAATAGTCTTCTTTCGGAAGCTAATCATTCCCTCTTCGCTATAATAAAGAATTACTTGTACGCCTCTATTTTGAGCTTATGCCCTAAAATAAGAAATTTATGGTTTTTTTAGACTTCGAAAAACCACTGGAGAGTTTGTACGAGCAACTAGAGAAAATCAAACAGGTCAATGAACTTGGTGATATCGATGTTTCCGGCAATATTCAAGAGTTAGAAAATAAAATAAAAAAGCAGCGTATAGCTATCTATAGCAATCTCACGGGATGGCAAAAAGTTCAGTTGTCTAGACACCCGGAACGACCTTATACTTTGCACTACATCGAAGGTATGTGCGATAAGTTCGTAGAATTGCACGGCGATCGCTACTTTAAAGATGATAAAGCAATCGTCGGCGGTCTTGCCAATATTGATGGGATCGATCTCGTTATTATTGGACACCAAAAAGGCGTCAATACCAAAATGCGACAATATCGTAACTTTGGTATGGCTAACCCCGAAGGTTATCGCAAGGCTTTACGATTAATGAAAATGGCCGAACGGTTCAACCTTCCTGTCGTTTGCTTAATTGATACACCAGGTGCTTTTCCAGGCTTAGAAGCCGAGGAACGAGGACAGGCAGAAGCCATCGCCCGAAATCTTTTTGAAATGGCACAACTTAAAGTGCCCATCGCTTGCGTCGTCATCGGTGAAGGTGCTTCCGGTGGTGCCATCGGAATCGGACTCGGTGATAGTGTCTTTATGATGGAAAATACTTGGTATTCCGTCATTTCTCCCGAATCTTGCTCTTCCATTTTATGGAGAAGCTGGGATTATAAAGAACAAGCCGCAGAAGTACTTAAGTTAACCGCCGATCATATGTATAGTTTTGGCTTAATCGATGGTATTCTGAAAGAACCCGTTGGTGGTGCACATACCGAACCAGCAGATATGATTGCAGTCTTAAAGCAACATATTAAAAAGGAGGTTACCCGATTACAAAAAGTGCCAACGGACGATAGAATTGCCGCTAGAATTGAAAAGTTTAGCAACATGGGTAAATATAGTCGCAAAACGGAAAAGGCAGTTGGTAAAGTAAAAAGTAAATAAACCGTAAGCTATTCGTACAGTAGTGAGCAAAATTGAAGATACAGATACTTGGTGGCTTACGCCAAAACTTATCTGCCAATTCCGAAAAAGTATGAAGTTTTAAATCGCAGCAGCATATTAGCCGTAAATAAAAAAGGTCCCCCTCAAACCTATTTAAATATACTATGAACTTTATAACCAAAATTAAAACTGGTTTGCATCATCGTTATTTGCAAAGTAGGCTCAAATCTCATCGTGTACTGAGGAAGCCTAAAGATTTTAAGGAGAGCATTTCTATTGGAATCCTCTTTGATGCAACCGATCCTGAAACAAAATATATTATAGATCGTTATGTAAAAGAATTACAGCAACGAAATAAACAAGTTAGACTTTTTGCTTTTTCAGAGAATAAAACGCCTAAGGATAATCTCAGTTTTAAATCCGTTAATCAAAATGATTTAGATTGGGCACTCCGACCAAATACTCGCGAGGCAATTGATTTTATGAATCAGCAATTTGATATTCTGATCAATTTGTATTTAGACGCTAAAACGCCACTAGCCTATTTATCTAGTTTTTCAATGGCTCATCTACGTGTTGGTCCTTATACCGATAAGTCCTATTGTTATGATTTAATGATAGAAACGGAAAATAACGATCTGAACCATTTCGTTCAGCAAGTTGATTATTTTCTTAATAAGATGAACAGTAGAAGACATGCAACAATCACAATTTAGAGGTACCGGAGTCGCACTCGTCACTCCTTTTCAAGATGGTCAAGTAGATTTTGAAGCGCTTGGTCACCTGATCGAACACACCATCGATGGTGGTGTCGATTATATCGTTTCCCTGGGTACTACCGGAGAAGCCGTTACCCTTTCTACCAAAGAATGTAAGGAGGTAATCGACTTCACCATCAACGTTATCGCAGGACGGGTGCCCATCGTCTTAGGACTTTTTGGTGGTAATAATACCGCCATGATTATCGAACGCTTTCGTAGCTACGATTTTGATAACGTAGATGCCATACTATCTAGTAGTCCTAATTATAACAAACCAACGCAAGAGGGTATTTTTCAGCATTATATGGCGGTGCAAAAGGAATCTCCTAAACCAATCATTATTTATAACGTTCCCAGCAGAACTTCTTCTAATGTAGATGCTGCGACGACGCTGCGACTCGCCTACGCTAGCAATCAATTTATTGGAATCAAAGATGCTTCTGGTAATTTGACACAAGCCGCGCAAATCGCTAAAAATAAACCGGAATCTTTTGCTTTACTTTCTGGCGATGATCCTTCCGCACTGCCGTTCATCGCTTGTGGTGGAGATGGTGTTATTTCTGTTATTGCCAACGTCTTCCCTCGTCAATTTTCTGATTTGATTTGTGCCGCCTTAGATAATGATTTTGCAATGGCACAAAAAATTCACCTAGAGTTATTGGATATTCATCCTTGGTTGTACGTCGACGGTAATCCTGCTGGAGTTAAAGCCGCACTCTCCATGATTGGAATTGGTAATTTGGAGGTTAGGCTTCCTTTAGTTCCTATCCAAAAAGAAAATTATCTTGGCTTACGAAAGGAGATGGAGAAATTATTATTACACGAACAAGTGAAGGTATAAAACTAGTCTAGTTTTTTATAGCAATCGTATTGCAATCGAAAAGCTAAGTGGTCTACAGAGCACTTAGCTTTTTTAGTATCGTAAAATTCCGTTTTAGAAATCTCTTTATTTGTTTTACAATGAAGTTGTTTAATAGCTTAATACTTGCTCCCTCTAAATTCTTCCTGCCTTCTCAGTATAGACAAAGGCTACTTCTCGTAAAGAAGCAGCCTTTGTCTATTTATTTAAAATCATTTATTGTTACGTCAGTGCACACTGACTTCCCGTTTGATAAAAATAGTTTTTAGCTCAAACTAGGATATCTATATTTTTTAGAAACAGAATTCATTCGCTTTGATTAACTCATTTGCTACTAATCTTCTCGCTACCTTGACGTTGGTTGGCGTATATTTAGTAAATCGCTTTAAGCCCATCAACATCGTTTTCAATAAGTCACCTTCTGCGAAACTTACTAAAGCATCCGTAGCATTTTTCTGAATCCGGAAATTAGCATCCGTAAAGAAAGTCTTCAACATCGCATCGTATACTTCTTGGTCAATTTTCTTATCCATGCCTTTCAACTTCTCCACCCGCAAAAGCGTCGATTCTCCTAAGTAGATGTCAATCAACATATCCGCAACGTTAGATAAAATTTCTTGCTCTTCTTTCAAATTCAATTGACCATCCATTTGCATTTTCGCTGCCGCACCAGCTACCATTAGCGCTACTTTCTTAAAGTCTTTCAAGGCTTTCTTTTCTGCCGCGTATAAGCCCGTTGGTGTTTCGAAACTTGGCATCGAAGACAATTCTTTTTGTACCGCCCAAGCTGGTCCTACGATATCTAATTTGCCTTTCATCGCACGCTTCAATAACATATCTACAATCAATAACCGGTTGATTTCATTCGTACCTTCATAAATTCTAGAAATTCTAGAATCGCGATATGCTCTCGCTGCCGTTCCTTCTTCTGAGAATCCCATTCCACCGTGAATCTGTAAAGTCTCATCTACAATATAATCCAAAGCTTCCGATCCTGCTACTTTTAAAATAGAGCATTCAATGGCATATTCCTCCGCCGCAATTAATTTTGCATCAACAAAAGATTTACCTGCTGCCTTCAAGCTAGCAATTTTATCTTGTAGTAAATTAGAAACACGGTACTGCGCACTATCAATCACGAATGCTCGAATCGCTTGTTCTCCAATTTTATATTTAATCGCTCCAAAGTTTGCGATCGGCTGCTTAAATTGAATTCTTTCATTGGCGTATTTAACTCCCGTGGTAATACTTTGCTTCGCTCCACCATTACACAATACACAAAGCTTAAATCGACCAATATTCAATACATTAAAAGCGATCAAATGACCTTTTCCCTTTTCCCCTAAAACATTTTCTACGGGAACTTTAGCATTCTCAAAAAAGACCTGCCGAGTAGACGATCCTTTAATTCCTAACTTCGCTTCCTCCGCTCCTAGCGTAAATCCTTCCGTTTCTTTATCTACAATAAAGCCCGTAAAGCTTTCTCCATCAATTTGTGCAAAGACCACAAAGACATCCGCAAAACCGGCATTCGTGATCCACATTT
>JBGCFY010000331.1:0-9729 GCA_045110315.1 Saprospiraceae bacterium | reverse complement strand
TTGGGTATTGATATTGTTATTCATTCTGTCACTAAATATTTGAATGGGCACTCGGATGTAGTCGTAGGTGTGGTTTGTAGTAGCAAAGCCATGATTAAGAAGATCTTTGAGCAAGAATATATGATTCTTGGGGCGATCGTTTCTCCTTCGGATGCCGCATTGGTGATTCGTGGTTTGAGAACGCTTCCTTTGAGAATGCAACGCAGCTTTGAATCTTGTCAGAAAGTTGTGGCTTTTTTAGAATCACATCCCAAAGTTGAAAAATTAATTTATCCATTTGCAAAATCTTTCCCGCAATACGAATTGGCACAGCGACAGATGCGGGGCGCGGGTGGACTGTTCTCCATTTTACTCAAGGTAGATCAGATCGAACAAGTCGAAGCTTTTTTTGATCGATTGCAACATTTTAGTTTTGCAGTTTCTTGGGGCGGACACGAATCCTTAGTCCTGCCTTTCTGTGCCTTGTACAACATCCCAGGTCGAGACGCACCGAGTATTCCTTGGAATTTACTGCGCTTCTACATTGGCTTGGAAGATCCCGATTGGCTCATTGCTGATTTAGCACAAGCGCTAGAAGTTTTATAAAAAGGAAATATTTTAAATGAAGTTGTAAAAAAAAAGAGCAGAACAATCTGTTTGTTCTGCTCGCTATGCGTAATACTTAGAAATCTACTTTCCAAAAGCCGAGGCTTAAGGAACGATAGAAACTCCTTTTGTTGCCGTCCAATAAACAGCTTCGTTATCGTAATACAAATACGCCGAAGAAGCATAAGCATTATATGTTCCTGGAATATCTGCTTTTAAGTCTAGACCTATTTTTTTAATCGCTGCGGGCATCAAATTGATAAAATGGAGAACTAATTTTCCATCAAATAATTCATAGTAATCTGCCATTGCTTTATCTTGAATTTCTTTGAGTTGCCAACTTTGTAAACTCAAACCTGCGGGAATACCTATCTCCGCCATTGCGTTTCCAAGTGTATCTTGCGTTGTATTGCTCAGCGTAACCTTCAATCTTGTCGTTTCGCCCATCCGCAAGCGATCCATTTGAAGCTCCGTCGTTAAATTAACCTTACAATCTTTTGGTGCTAAAGGCTTCAAGCTTTGATATTTAAGTTCCAATTCAAAAGGAATCGCTTTTTTTGTATTTTCAAAAACAACGGCAAAGTCTTCCTCGCCATTCAATGCATATTTACTTAAGCTATCAATTACAATCGCTTCCAAATTATTACTAGAATAGAAATACCTACCGATTAATTCTGCTCCAGCATAAATTTTCATTTCTCCCGGTTCGATAGCTGGTTCAAAATTGCTACTATACGCTACTAGAGCTTTTAGCACTAAAATAGTAGATTGCGTTGAGCCAAAGCCAAATCGATTTTTTTGTTTTAACAAATAATCTACGGTTTGATCTAGCAGCACACTCGGAGCAGTTTGTGCTTTCATCAAAGCCAAAGCCACTAAAGCGGTTGTTTCCGTCGCAGCGTACCTAATGCTATTACTACTGATGGTTCCTTCTTTCCCCATCCAATATCCACCAGCCGCTCGTTGCTCCAATAAAATGTTCATTAAAGTGGTCGCCCGTTCATCTTTCATCAAGTACAAAGCATTTGCCATTAAGGCTAAAAGATAATTGTCTTTTGTAGCTAAAGCACGCTGATAAGATTTATCAATTTCTTTACTAATTTCTGCTCCAAATCCTGCTTCGCACATTGCCCAAACAATATAAGCGTCCCCCAAATGTGGCTTGCTATTTCCAAAGGATCCTTTTCGATATCGGTTCCAACTTCCTGTTCCATCTCTCCGCTCCAAAAGCCAATTGGCCGTCCGCTGAATCAAGTGAGGATCTACTTTAATCACTCGTTGCATATCTACAAATTCCATTAAGCCGTAAGCTGTTAATCCTTCGTGTGCTGGTCCTTTGCCATACCAATCAAATCCACCACTCCGCACTTCAAAACCCAAGAGTCGCTCTTTTCCTTTTTGAATATATTCTAGCGCCTGCTGTTCAATTTTACGATGGTTTAATTTCTTCTTTTTTAATAAATTATAGGCAAGAATATTAGGATAAGTAGTACTGGAAGTTTGTTCAAAACAACCGTTTGGTTGTCGCAACATTTTATCTAAAGTAGCGACAACTTCGCCTAAGCGATTGGGATAAGCTTTGAGACCTAGTTTTACTGTTCCCGGAATTGAATTTTCAACTTTTAGCTTAAAGTGATTTTCTAACTCCGTTCCCGTAAGAGTTTGATAATTAGGATAACCATATTCGTAGCTTTTTATTTTAGTTTGAAAGGTTTCATCTTGCTCCGCCGTAGCATAGCGCACGACAATAGTTTGATTATAGCCGCTCTGAAAATATTTTTGGTCTCCCGTTAAGCCAATTTTTACAAAAATAGTTTTACTCTCTTTCGCTAATACAACGACTGATTTTGGAAAATCTTCCATTAATTCAAACTGTGGCGGTAACACTAACGATAATCGCCCTTGCACCACTTTTTCCGTATGGTTTGTCAAACTAATCGGCAGTTGAAATCGATCACCTTGTAAAGCACTAAATGGCGCTTTTACTTGCATACTTATGGGTAACTGAGTAAAGTATTTCTCCGTCGCGTAGGCAATTTTTCCTTGTTGCGATAAGCCCTCCAGCGTGATCCTAAAACTAGAAACCGCATCGTTATTCCAAAAATTCAGTTGTGCTTTCCCTTTTGCGTCGGTAGTAACCATCGGTGCCCAGTGAATCGTAGTTCGATAATCCTTACGAGCATTCCTAGCGGCTTTGATTCGCTTAACTGGCGGCACATAAAATTGTCTAACTTGCTGATAGATGGTAGGCTCTGGTCGAATAATTTGTCCGAGGTCGAAAGGAATGGTATACCAACAAGCTACTTTTTTGCCATTGTTCTTCGCGGGCACCCATTTGGGCATTTTACGAATCGCTTGGTTGTATTGCCAATTTCGAAAATAATTCCCCGCTGAATGGTCGATGTGTAAGCGAGGATAACCAATTTCCCCTTTTTTATTAACAAAAAACTGAAAGACTGCCTGCCCTTTATTTTGTCTCCTGTGACCTCCTCGCTGCCCAAAGAAGTGCTGCAAGTGAGCGCTTAGTTTTTCTTGCGCACAAGCCATCCGAGCTGCTGGATCTTCTAATACTTCGCAGGATTTATCGTAAAAGCGAGGGGCTTCTTCTACCAAAGTATATACTTTTTTAGGTATTGACACCACTTGTCTTTGCCCTCTATTTCGATGAGAAATTGACTTTGAACTTTCCGCAATGCTACCTCGAATTACCATACTTCCCGCATCAAGCTCGCCCATTCTTTTTCCCGTTGCTTGTTCGTAGGTAGGTACAAAATTGCTCGCCGGTCCAGAAAGTTTACCACTCCGAAAAGTAGGCTGCATGACCAGAGCTTCTCCGCCTCCAAAAGAAGCATCTACCCCACCCGTCAGCACTTGTAACTGGTCAATTTCAGACATTGGGATAAGATTACTTGATATACGTATTCCATCAATGAAGTAAGTGCTACCCGTTCTAGCCCCTTTGATGTTAAGTACTTCTCCATCATCTGTACTCGTAATTCCTACTGCTTTCGCCGCAATACTATTGATGTTCCGAACCGGGAGATTCCTTATTTCTTCACTCCTAATTATCGCCCCAGAAGTCGTATTATCTTGTTGAATCAAAGGAATCTTGTAGTTTGTGACAACAATCTCATCGAGTAATACACCATCGTCCATCAGCATTTCTGCTCCCAAAAAAGATTGTGCGGGGAAGGATTCTTTTTTACCCTTCGTGCTTGGAGTAATGGTAGCCTCTGGAAGTTGGTTCGAAGCATTTGAGGTGATTAGCATACCAGAAGTAGATTCAAAACGTTTAACGGCTAAGATTGAGTTTCCTTGCTCCTTTGCTTTTATATTTAGATCAATTCGTAATTTTTTCCCGGCTCCTATTTGAATCCCTTTCACCAAATTAGTTTGGTAATTCACCTGACTGACTTTCATTTCATAAATACCTCCGGCCAGTTGGTGAAAAGCGTAAGCGCCCGTTGCTTGCGTATACATAAACCAGCTTCGACCTTGTGAATCCGTCACTTCTACCTTACAACCAATCAATGGATTTTCCTTTGCATCCATTACCAAGCCTTCCAGCATTCCATTTTCATTACCTAAGACCACTAATACTGTATCTGCAAAATTTCGAATATTACTTTTCGCCAATTGATAGCCATCTGCTTTCACTTCTACAGATTTAGATTCCTGACTCAAATCCACTTGTTGCAACTTAAAATTGCCCATCGCATCCGTTTTTACTACTTGGGTTGGTTGGTTTAATTCTACCAAGGCATTGGCGACGGGTTCCAGTTGATCATTTACCACTTTCCCACACACGATGGCTTGCTCCAATGGAAACTTTACGTTCGCTAAGGATGCTCCAGCTTGTACCTTTTCCCAAGAAAAACGACGCCATCCGTGTGTCATCATCAAAAAATCTAAGGCCAGTACCGCTTTTGTTTCCGTAGCATCAAAATAAAAATTAGGTTCTTCAATTACTCCTTTCAATTCACTTTCTAAAAGTAAGCTAGCCAGTATATTAGCTTGCTTATCATCTACAAAATCCAACAGCTTATCATCTGCGACCGAGACGGAAAAGTTTCCTTGCACTGGAAGTCCTGCTTCATCTTTTACGCTAATTTCAAGCGATAACTTTTCTCGTGGCAAATACTGCTTTTTATCTAAAGCCAAATCAACTTGTAACTTTCGCTGTGGATGCAAAAATACTAAACGTTCACAGCGTGCTTGCTGTGCAGCGTCAAACAAAGTAAACCGGGTAATTCCCATGGGAAAGTCTGCGATAGGAACTTCAATTTCCGTCCGCGCATTTACCGTTAAGCTTTTAGAAAAAAGAATACGATCTCCCGCTTGAGCAACCAAATGAACTGTTGATTTTTCCGAGCTTTGCACTTTGAATACCAAACCTTCTGAGTTGGTATCCGCTACTTGTAAAGTTAATCCTGCGGGCAATATTTTCGGTAAGGAGTAGCGTTCCTTGATTCCTTTCGGCTTAGTTATTTTAGCGTAATAATGATTTGATGTTTTGGGAAGAAAGTCAAAACTTCCCATCCCTTGGTGATAAGAGCTAAAGTTTGTAATCAGCTGATCTTTTTCGTCAAAAATACTTCCTTCGACGTCACTGGGTTTGCCAAATTCATTCCACGCTTTGAAAGCAATCCGATTCTGTTGCCCCATAATCAAATCACCACCTTCCGCAAAAAATTTCAACTCAATATTTTGTAACACAATAGGAATCGAACGAGAAATAGATTCCCGCTGACCTTGATAATCAAAACTCACCGTCAACAAACCATCACTTATCTCCAATTCTTCTGGCAAACGAAATTGCAAAGCTGCTTCTCCGGAAAAATCCGTCGTATCAGTTTGTGTTGCCAAAACTTTCCCTGCCAAACTAATCGTAAGGTCAAGGGGTAAATACCGCACCGGTGCATTGGCCAAAGAAGTTAAATTTAAGTTTGCGACCACTTCCGCTCCCGGGCCGTAAGCTTTGCGCTCAAATTCTAGTTTTCGATTTAGATTCGGTAACACTGCCTTCTGTACTAAAATATCTTTTTCAAAAAGCGTTTCCGTATTTTTCATCCAATTGGTATACGCTTTAAGTTTGTACCGACCACTAGCCAACTTTGCCGAAATCGCAAAACTTCCCGCTGCGTTGCCATCCAATGCTAGTTGGGTATTCGTCGTAATCACTGTTCCTTTTGGACTGAGTAATTCTACGTAGACAATCTCACTGAGTTCTTTTGTTTGTAATTGATTCGCATCTCGCAGATATAGTTTATACCAAATCACTTCTCCGGGTTGGTAACTGGTTTTATCAATTTGTACATAGATTTTTTCAGCACGTTGTTGCCCCGACCATTGAGATAACTGTTGTTGAAGTTGGAGTACAAAAGGATGGGTAGACCATTCAAGTTGTACAAAAGCGAAAGAACTTACGCTTAGGAGTACCAATAGAACAGCCATGACGAAAAGGGTGTTAAACTTTTTCATTGCAAAAATTTAAGAGTAAAGAGTAAAGTCTTTTAGGCAGGATGGAATACACGAGGAATGATTAAAGCGAGCGAACGCTTCCCCTAACAAAACTAGCTTTCGATTTTCATTTTATGACTTACCGAAGTACAAGTCCAATGTTTTTTACCAAACTATACTACTAAGATGCGAGTGTTTTCCTTTTTGGTGCTTGAGAAGCATTTTTTTTGAATTTTAGTGGAAAATGTTTTAAGTGCAGAACTCAATTTGTAAAGAAAACTACAACTGAGTAAAATTTAAAATCAATAATAAACTAGAATGTTTTTAAAATGAAATAATTTGTTTTTAATTAAATTTTAAAATATATTTGTAGGGGACTTTAAAACTCAATTAATTATTTGATTGAAGTTGTTTACATTTTTCTTTTGCCCATTTTTTAAAATCATTTTCAATGAAAAAGCAGCCCGTACATCGCCAATACAATTTCCCCGACGCGGATCTTTATTTACAGTGCATGGAACGCATCAAGTATGCGCATCGAGACCAAAAAGGTTTTGAACAATATGGCTACCAAACGGAGCGCTTGCAAAAATTTAAGGCGATGTGTGATAAATTTCGTGGATTGCCCGACGATGATGAATTGGTTGGAGATCAAATGATCGTTACCGATAAAAAGTACGTGGCTAACGAAAAGCTTAAAACGGCCATTCGGAGTATCATGACGCGTGTGGCGATCAAATATAGTAATCGTTCTGGACGTTACCGAAAATTTGGAACGGCAAAATTGGGTGATATGACGGATGCACAACTGCTTTTTTGTGGTCGACGCGTGGCCAGAGTAGCCCGACAGCAAATTGACTTTTTGGCGGAAGTAGGTGTGAACGAAAACAGTATTAAACGAGTCACCGATGCTTGCCGCAACTTTGAAAATGCACTCAATATTCAACAAGATAAAGTGGCAGATCGGGACATTGCCGTAGAACACCGTATTGTACAAGGTAATAAGTTGTACGAAGAACTCATCGTGCTCTGCAACATTGGTAAAGATATCTGGGCAGAATCTGATCTGGTTAAATATGAGAATTATGTGATTTATGAGAGTAACAATGATCAGAAGAAGGCAAGGAAGGAACGAGAACGAAAGGAAGAATCGTAGGAAAGAATTTGAATTAGCATCCTTGATGAAAAAAGCGAAGTGCTGTTAAAAGATTTTTGAACCGTTGAAGCTAAACCTTAGAGACGATTTCAAAGAAAATCAAAAATTAATTTCATTAATGTAGCCTACCTTTGAAATTCCATCAATCGGCTACCAACTAGATAATTTAAACCTACGCTTAACGGCTAAATCCTCCCCTTCTCCGAAAATCCCTTCCGTAGCATATTTATTTGCCTAACAATTTATATCTTTGGTCAGATAAGTAGCTAATTTACTTGCACGGTCTATATGATATTTAAAGATAAAAAAAGCGAAGCACTCGGTGGCAATTATAAACTCAAAGGGTTAAAGGTTTTTGGTTCAAAAGAAAACCTTTATCACAATGTCAAAAAATACCGAAAAGTCTACGATGCTTTGGAGGCTCGATATATTTATTGTGAATTGTCCTTCTACAATAAACTTTTTGACGAAATAGAATGGGCAACAGAAATTACCTTCATCTGTCAAGATCAAGTAACCGGCACAGAGGTTTGTACTTTGAAAAAGAAACTGACCATTCCAAAAGACAAAAATATCGTTTACATTCGGGAAGGTTGGGGTACGCCGGAAGTCGGTTGGTGGCAAAAAGGACAATACCGTTGGGAAGTTTTTATTGATGAACTCAATATTGGTGCAACGGACTTTTACATCTTTGATGGAGGACTCGTCTTTCCTACGGAAAACCCTTATTTTAGTATCGAAGCCATTAAACTTTTTGAAAGTACAAAAAATGGACTGCCCGTAGCCGAAAGAAATTACCTCAAAACCTTCTCTGCGATCACGGCACGCTACGTCAACATCGAAATGACTTTGAAGAATCACCTGACGGATACAGATTTTCTCCCTTTAGAGTTACAATTTAATTTCTACAACGACGCTGGTCAGCAAAAAGCATTTTTAACTTACTTTAAAACGATTACCGATCATCCCGAAACCATTCATATGGATACGGGCTACGGAGCCAATACACCAGGATATTGGTACGAAGATAAGTATACGATCGAAGTAGTTTTCATGGATCAACTCATTGCCGTGGTTCCGTTTGAAGTTAGTGAATTTGAAGAAGACCACGACGGACCACTCCCCTTTTCTACGGATAAAGAAACCGATACCAGCATTACTGCGGGCACACAAAAACTTAGTTTTGAAGAGGCAAAAGCAGCTTTGGAAGAATTGATTGGATTAAAATCCGTCAAAGCACAAATCAACGAACTTGCCAGTTATTTGCAATTTTTGAAAGTGCGTAAAGAGAAAGGCATAGAAACCGAACAAGGATTCAATTTGCACAGCATTTTTACAGGAAACCCAGGGACAGGAAAAACGACCGTTGCCAATATGCTCGGTCAAATCTACCATAGCTTAGATCTATTGTCGCACGGAAAAGTACTATCCGTCGGAAGAGCAGATTTGGTGGGAGAATTTATTGGTCAAACGGCTCCCAAGGTGAAAAAAGCCATCGAAAAAGCGAGAGGGGGAATTTTATTTATCGACGAAGCTTACGCACTGACAAATCGAGGAAATGATGGAAAGGATTTTGGAAAAGAAGTCATTGAGGTGCTATTGCAAGAATTATCGGATGGTCCGGGCGACTTATCCATTGTCTTTGCCGGTTATCCCAAAGAGATGCAGCATTTTCTCAATGCCAATCCCGGCATGGCTTCGCGACTCAGAAATGTCGTTCATTTCCCTGATTACGCCCCCGATGAGCTGATGGAAATTGCTCAATTTACCGGAGAAAAACGAGCAGTTATCATTGGAGACGATGCCAAAAAAATCATTCACAAAAAACTAGTAGAAGTCTACCGAAATCGAGATGCACAATTTGGTAATGCAAGATATATCAATGGCATCATTGAAGAAGCTAAACAGAATATGGCACTCCGCTTAATGGCCAATCACCAAGATTTGAGCGAATTGGATTCGCAGGCCTTATCGACAATTACCAAAGCGGATGTACAAAAAGTGTTTAAAACAGGCGCTGCCGAAAGTATCCAGCTTCCTATCGACGAAGCTTTATTACAAGATGCACTTTCTCAACTCAAGTCATTGGTTGGCTTAGAGAATATCAAACGAGAAGTAGACGAGATGACCAAATTGATGCGCTACTACCGAGAGATTGGGAAAGACACCAAAAAGTTATTTTCGATTCATACCGTTTTTAAAGGAAACCCGGGAACAGGAAAAACGACGATTGCACGATTGTTGGTTCAAATTTATAAAGCACTTGGCATTTTAGAACGTGGCCATTTAGTGGAATGTGACCGTAAATCTTTAGTTGCGGGCTACGTTGGTCAGACGGCGATTAAGACCGGAGCGATGATTGACAAAGCGATGGGTGGCGGTTTATTTATCGACGAAGCTTATGCACTCACCCAAGGAGGTGCCAACGATTTTGGGCGGGAAGCCGTCGAAACGCTTTTGAAACGCATGGAAGACCAGCGGGGCGAATTTATGGTGATTGTTGCCGGTTATCCAAAGGAAATGCGTAT
>JBGCFY010000330.1:0-6525 GCA_045110315.1 Saprospiraceae bacterium | reverse complement strand
ATCCCGAATGATTTGCTTTTTAGCAATAGGTTGATAATTATGATCATTAATATGATCATAAACCATTGGAATTTCCGTCAGCGGCGTAAATATGTTGAAGATTACAGATTTTATATAATCCTTAAAGGTAAAGGCATCATTGTATTCCCTTCCATCCAGAACCAAGGCAGGGATAACCACTTCGGTTAGACTCAAGCTACCAATAATTCCATTATCATTCTCATCGGCTGGATCTCCTAGGTTAAGTAGCGGTTCATTGATACCTGGATAGTTGTCATTCCGATAAGCTAAAATATCATTGATGGATTGATACAGTTGATACTTATCTGGATTAGGGAAACGATAACCGTTTTCATCTTCTGGATAGAGAAAGAATTCATTATCCGTTTGAAAGGTTGCGGTGTACGTATAGTCGAATGACAATAGGTTTTGCCAGCGTTTTACCAAATGAAACTTAGGATCTAGATCTTCTCTTAGTCTTTCTTTGATTCCTAGAACGGTTTCCGGCTTATATAACGCATTTAAAATAGCATCGTCGTTAGCTCTATAAAATTGAATACCGTGCGGAATATGACTAAACCCTGGTGTTAGGGTAAACGTAGATTTCCCAAAAGTATCCGGTCGTGTTGCGTATAAAAATTCCTCACCGTTAGACATCAAGGGCGTTTCGGGCCTAATGATTTCTTGTGCGAAAAATTGTGCAGGTTGACCGATTTTAGATTTATACCAATCATTTGGATTAACTGTATCCTCAGGATGATCTGGATCTACGGTTTGTAATCCTAAAATCGAATATCGTACTCCTTCTCCAGTATCCGGCAAGATTGCATTTTCTGTCAAGTGATGCGCGGCATCGTGATAGAGATAGACCCTGTAGCCAGGATAAAAATTCACTTCTTGATTTCCGATAAGGATGGGATCAAAAGCTGCTACCTGACTACTATCAGGATCGTTGGTCGGAAATTGAGCATCGATGGCGTAGATAACTAAAGGAGTAGTTTCTCCAACGTTTTCTATTTTTACGACCTCTAATATTTTCCGTTTTTTATCTGGATTGTTTTGAGTGTGTATTCTTACAATACCTTGATGCCAATCTACTTGATGCGACAGGTATTGCGGATGATGAGGAAGTGCATCTGGAAAAGTAATTTTATACATACCGACGTGCACCATTTCTGTTTCAATGTTTCCATTAGCATCATACGCTATCGGAGATTTTGCTTGAGGTTTCGGTGCTTCTTCAATGGTAGCCGTTTTCCAAATCCCTCTAGACTTTTCAAGGATTTGTTCCGGCACGCCACTAATACTTTCTTCTTCAATAATTTCTCTGTGTACCTTCGTGTCTCTATAGATCGCCCAATTATTATCTTCTACGCTAATTTGAAAACCTAATTTATTAGTAGTCGTTGACGTACCTACTTGCCAGTTGGACTCCGTCAACATATTTTCTACCGTGTTAAACATCGTAATTCCAGTAAGCAGTGGCAAGGAAAGCGGTATCGTTGGATCTGGGTCTGTCCCGTTGATGATTGCTTGCGAAATGGCTTCTTTGTAAATGGTAAAGATTGGTCCTTCTCCCATTACGGAACTGGAAGCGACTTCCTGCACAATGTATTTTACCGTATCGAACATAAAGACACTACCAATAAAATGAGATAACTCATTGCTTGCAATCTCTGGCATAATTACTTCTCCCGTGCTGGGCAATAAATACCCTTCCGTTCGAACAATCGCTAAAGTATTATTAGGATGTGCTACGATAGATTTTATTTTTCCGGCAACGGTTTTGGGAGGTCTATTTCTAAAAAATAGATTTATTTTATCCGCAAAGACTTCTCGATCATCTTTAAAAATAGCATTTGCATTAAGCGCTGCATCTGGATTTGATGGATCATAAAATGCGCCCATGGAATCCTCATTGATTTGATAAGTTATTTTATCTTGATCAATGTGATGGTCAAAGGTAAGACGAACTAATGTTTTATCTGATGCATTCGCATCGACCAAATCATCATATAGAACTTGTTCTCTAGCAGAAGTAAACATTAAAGGATTTTCTTTAACGATCAAACAAGCTTTTACGTTTGACGGAGGCAACAATCTATTTTGAGGTTTGAACTTAGTTTCTACATCCCAAAAAACAGTACTCCTTTGCGAGCGACTAAACCAATTGATGCCGTAAGAACTATAGCGGTGCCAGCCCTCTTCTCTTTCTCTGTGAAAAAATAAAGTTTCATTGGGATCTGGAATTAAAATCGGTATCGTCTCATTATTTAAAAAAGTAGGACTGCCACTTGCTACATAATTTCGATACTTCGAAGTATTAGACAACTCTGGTTTTTTCCAATCAGACGCATTAGGGTTTGCTGGATTAAACAGCTTATATTCCAATCCTGCATAAACAGGCGTCGTACTTTCTGACGTACTAAACGGAGTACTATCTACAAAGAAAGCAACATTGGTTAGATTATCCAGTAAAGGCTCATTCACTAAACTAATAAAGCGTTGTTTTCCATCGTACAAATATCCTTGTTCATCAATCAAGTTACTTAAATTACCTTCTTGGTTATTGGTTCCTAGAATGGGTTCCTGCAACGTAACGGGCAAAGGCAATCGCTCATCACTCTTCCCAGTTGGTAAAGACAAGTATAGATGTTGTTGCTCCGCATTTGATCCTTCAATGGTCACGTACTCCGCCAAGTAAATAAATTTAGCTTGCTCGTCATTGACACTATTGTCCCGATCAATATGTCCTAAGCCAAGCATTCTTGCGAGGTGATAATCCATGGAAGCCAATTGAATCAGGTAGAGGTTAGATATCTCTTGTACATCTTGCGCTTGGTCGGTTACGCCATCGGGTAAAACGTTACCAAATGGAATTGCTTCAACTGCCGTTGGATTAGCAGCGTCATTATCTGCAAGTTCCACGTAACGCCTTACAACCGTTTTTAATCTCCGATCATAATTTTCGTAATACGCACTACCATACGATTGTGTTTCTACTCCATTCCAACGATCTAAATAATTATCCTTATTAACCGTTTCATTGTTATTAAATCGCAACCAAGTCCCATCAATCGGAGCAGAACCGTCGGAAGGTTCTAGTCGATCTTCAGCAATCGTATCTTCCGTCGTTAACGCATACGCGCCAAGAAACGACCAATTCCCTTGGTTAGTATTAGAAGCTAAAGTATCGGCGTATAATTCAAACTGGATTTGCTTGATGTGGTTGGCTTGATATCTTACCGCTCTAATATTTTCTTCTTCAAAACGACCTCCTCCAGTAAATACTTTCCTTGCAGCTAGATATTTAATCGCCGTTAAGTTATTATTCTCTACGGACAAGACTTCAGCTCGAACCGTTACAGAAGTAGCAGAAGCTTTGAGCCTTACGGCAAAAGATAAAGTCGTTTTATGATCAACTTCAATCAATTCATTCCCGTAAGCTTGAATAAAACTATAACTACTCGTCAAAGGATTAATGCTCGCTTTAACTTGATCGTAAACAATAGTATTTTTAAAATAGACATAAAACGGATTGCCATCAATTTGATAAATCCATAAATAATTATTGTGATCAACTATCGTAGGAGATAGCTCTTGAAAGTCTAAGGTTGCATATTGAGGAACATAGCTTGCTCTATAAACCCGCACAAAGTCATCGGGTTTATTGTAATTATGATTTGATGCTGCGAGGTCACCTTTCGGCAAGTGCGTATTTCCTAAGTCTCCTTTCAACATCCAACGTAAGTGAACTCCGCTAACGCTACCGTCGTTTCCAGTAGAACCTGCGGCTTGCAAATATAAATTTGACGATTGTAGTTTTGTATTTTCTGAAATGGTAAATACCGGATCTTCTTTGATCACTTTTACGGTGTCTGTTGCTGCCGCCGACGTTCCATTAACCGTAAAACCTAAAACTGCTATTCCAATAGCGCTGCTCGTAAAGATTGCTTGGTAAGTTCCCGTCGCAGGATCAAAAGACGTTGGGCTAATATTTCCAAAAGTAGGAATTATTTCAACCGTATAACTATTGATATTGATTAGGTTTCCCAAAGTATCATAAAGTGTTACGGTAGCGACGGAACTATCAGTTCCATTATTGGTAATGGTATCCGGTATTGCGACGATCGTACTTTTCTCTAAATCTACCCCTAGCCCACCGCATTTTTCAGAAAAGATAACAGTTGCTTTATTAGGACTTTCTGCTCCATCAACTTTAAAGGAGACCGTTGCTTCTCCTGCTTGCGTACTGGAAAGCAAAGCACTATAAGTACCGTTTCCATTGTCGTTGGTAATGGTAATTGTTCCAAAAGTACTTTCTATCAATACATTATCGCCACCGATTAAAATTGGATCGCCATCACTATCGTATAATTTTACTAAAATAGTGGCTTGCGAAGTACCATCCGGTTTTACACAATTTGGCGTTGCATTGATTTGGCTATTTTTAAGACTAACACTTGTCTCTCCACATTTTTTTGAGATGACAACCGTTTCTGAATGAATAGCATCTACTCCGTTGATCGTAAACGTGACAACGGCTAATCCAGATGCGCCACTCGTTAAATAGGCGGTATACGAACCATCGTTGTTATCGGTAGTGGCTGAAATAATTCCTAGGCTAGTTTCAATTTCTACAAGATTACCACCAAACAAAATAGGATTTCCGTTTTCGTCATACAGATAAACGGTAATGGTAGCCGTAGCTTTTTTATTGGGAAGAATACATTTTGGTTCCGCTTTAATAATACTCCACTTCGTACTTGCTCCTCCCCCGCTATCACATTTTTTTGCAAAAAGTACCGTTACATAATTATCACTTAAGACGCCATTTACCAAGAAAGTAAGTTGCGCAAAACCTAAGCTACTACTCGTTAAGGTAGCAGTATAAGTTCCATCTTGATTGTTGGTCGTTGCCGATAAATTTCCATTACTGGATTGTATTTGAACGGTATTATTTCCTGACAGAATAGGATTTCCATTCGCATCAAATAATCGTACGGTGATTACCGAAAACTGTTTAGTTTTAGGAACGATACAAGTTGGAGAAGCAGAAATTGTACTGGCGTTAGGATCTGCTTTATCTTCTCCACAACGCTTAGAGATTTGAACCGTTACCGTATTTACTGCCAATACACCATTAACCGTAAAAGTAAGCAAGGCGTTACCCTCTACATTACTAGCGAGTTGTGCGGAGTAAGTTCCGTTCTCATTATCTATCACATTAGATAGATTGCCTAAGCTCGTTAAGATAGCGATATCATGACCTCCCGTTGTGATTATATTTCCTGCCTCATCGTATAATTGCACCGTGATGTAAGAACGGTTTCGACCTCCAGGAGCAATACATAATGGCTTTGCGGAGATCGTACTTAGTCGAGGGCTTGGATTGGTATTCTTACATTTTTTAGAAATGCTTACTTGCGTGGTCGCACCAGCTTCTTGTCCATTGATTTTAAAACCTAAGGTCGCAAGACCGTTCGTCGTGCCCGTTAGGGTCGTCGTATACAAACCATTATTATGATTTACCAAAGTACCAAGTTGTCCAAAGCTTGTAACAAGCTCTACTTCTACATCTCCGGTAAGATAAGGACTTCCATCCTCGTCGAATAAGCGAACTGAAATGATTGATTGCATTTGTCCATCGGGGATGATGCAATCTGGTTTTGCTACGATTGTGCTGTACTTAAGGCTAGGTTTAACTTCATTACCGCCAGAAGATTCACAAACAAAAACGATTTCATTAGTAGAAAGTGCTTGGATCTGAATTGCTGGGTCAGCATAACTGACTGGTGTAAAAGGATCAATTTGTGCAGCCTGTTCTTGTACCGTAACGGAATAATTTTCGAAATTTATCGTATCGGTTAATTCATCCGTTTCGCAACTTTCATAGTCCTCCTTTGTTTTGGCGATCACGTAATGTCCACCGCTAGAAGAAGTATTTCCAAAAACCGAGTAGATCTCATCTTGTAAATCTATTGGTAATAATGCTTTATTATTCGAATCTAATCGAATTTCTTTGGTCCATTGATGGTTATTTTCTGATCCTAATTTAAAACATTTACTACCAAAATGAAAGACGACTTTTCCTCCGACACTTCGCTCAATCCCAGCATAGGTTTGGGAAAATGGCGTGTTGGATACGGCTATTTTAGAGATATTAGAAAGTGCCTCTATATCACATTCCCCAAGAAAAATATTCGTTCCATTCGCACCACCAAAGTTACCACCTAAAAACGAAATCTTATTTTCCGTAACGGCACTTGCCCGATAAATATAAGGGCTACTTTCTCTTTCAGGTAGTTCGATCTTAAAGGATTCCACCAGATTAAGATTCTTGTCTATTTTAATAATAACGGAACCCCACGAAGTATGACCAAATAAAAGGAGTTTCTCCTTAAACATGATTTGATCTCTGATAACGGTGATTGGGTTAGCCGTTGCTAACATTTTCGTAGCTACCGTTTGTCCATTGTCGCTATCAATTTTAAAAAAACGATAATCTATTTTTCGAACGCCACC
>JBGCFY010000329.1:0-20074 GCA_045110315.1 Saprospiraceae bacterium | reverse complement strand
TATTTGCTTTTTGAATATGTCTTTTCGCCTCACTCTTCGTCACGTCCTCACCTTGATCGCTATGGCTATCAGATTCCGGGCGTTTCTCGATTGACACTAAAACTCATTATCCAAAATTTCAACTAACTTCTGTTACCGTGTATTTAGTTCGATAATTCTTCCATGAATTGGTGAATTTTCATCATCGCAGGCATGGCATTTTCCCGTAGTCGTTTAATCGTTGCTGCTTTCGCAGGATCACCTTTAGCGCTTCGCATCAATTGACTAAAGCCATCCAAACGATTATTCAATAACCATTTGCTTAGCGCTTTATCCTGCGACCAAGTATATTGATTCATCATAAAAACGGAAAGCATTTTTATCCAATCAGTATCGTGATTGGGTAAAGGAACAACTTGGCAAAGTCCATTTTTCTCCTCGTCACTGTCGTAGCTCGCTTCGATGTGCGCAATGAAAGCGGCACTGAAGACGGGTTGATAGGAACGAACCGTTTGTGGCGTAATCAAGGAATCTGCAAAAATAGGTTTTATCGCTAAATTACTGATGGCACTGGCGGAACAATCTACGTGTACGTGCTCCGTACTCGTCGGAATCGTACCTTCTGCTAAGACAATCTCCGTTGCTTTTAATTCTTGAACGCGACCTTTACGGACAATTTTTTTAATGCTTCGCAAGGCTTTTAATTCCATCTCACTAATCGTCGCCCCGTGGAACATTGTTGGTCGTACCTGCTCATCGAGCCGTAAAAGTACTCCAGTATCTTCTAAACGTTTAAATAAATCTTCGATAGATTCCGCCTTGGCCAAGGCTTCAAACTGATTGGCCTGCGCGCCAATAGAATCTTCAAAAAACGCTTCGGTAGGTTGTGTGTTTTTTCGATCAAGTAGCCAAGCATCTCGCGATATAATCCAAGTGATGTGATCGGGATTAACTTGATGTTCCAATAACCAAAGGCAAGCATCAATACCCGTTTTGCCACCTCCGATGACCACAAAACCTGCTGGAGGTGTCGTGATATTGGGGAGTTCGTTGAGTGCCATGAAATTTGCCGCTGGGTCAACGCTGAAATTAGGCGTATGCGTTGACGGAACAGCTGTTTTTAGATAAGTTGCATCTACTATTTTTTTGCGTACTTCCACTTGCCGTTCTACGCCAGTGAGCATGGAGACGAATTTTTTATGGCCTTGGTATTCACACATTGGAAAATACTGCACACGACCCGTTGGTAAAAATTGGTGGCGCATTACGTCATCAAAATATGCACAAATTTCTGCTCCTGAAGCCAAGTCGCTCAATCCTCGATTAAGACCAATCTGATCTCTAACACCTTTACTAAGTTCCTTGGAACTCACACCGTAAAAGGCAGAAGGTTGATGTAGCCTGACGAAAGGGTAGGCAACGTTCCAATGGCCGCCCGGTTTGTGGTATTTGTCAACGATAATAATTTGAGCATCTGTTTCGCTTAGGAGCACGTCGGCAAAAGCCATACCTACTGCGCCACTACCAACGATAAGGTAATCTGTAGATAGCATATGATTTTTTTTTGGAAGTAGTTTTTTTGTTTTGAAAATAACAGACTATTTGGTCTCAAAATAAACAATTCTTTTCAAAACGTGCTAAGGTTTTGTAACTTTATCAAAGCATTTTTTTATATTTTGAACAACTTCTTTATTACTAATATTTTATTCCCTTTTTTCTGGATGGAATGCTTTTATGCTTAGGTTAAGTTTTTCTTTTGAGATTGGTTAAATTATAAATTTTTGAAGAAACTGCTTCTTATTTTACATAATTGCTTAAATTTAGGTCTCTTTATTGAAACAAGATTATTGCGAAGCAAAAGAAAAATGAAACGAACCACTAGAAATGCTGTGCGTACCAAGCAAGAGATCATCGCAAAAGCAGCTCCTATTTTTAATGTTTATGGTTATGCGGGTAGCAAAATGCAATTGATTGTAGCGGCTACTGGATTTCAAAAAGGAGGTATTTATTGCCATTTTGATTCTAAACTGGATTTGGCGAAAGCCGCCTTTTTATACAATTGCAGTTTGCTTGAAAAAGCCTATTTAAAAAAGATTAACCCCGCCGACTCTCCCCGTAAGCAATTGCTACAGTTTTTTGAAAATTATCGTAATTTTATTGCTCGACCAACGATCAAAGGTGGCTGTCCGATTATGAATACAGCTACCGAAGTTGACGATACCAATAAGGAGTTTCGCTTACTCGCCAAGTCGGCTCTAAAAACACTTTCTCTTCGCATCGAAGCCATATTACAGGCAGGAAAAGAGTCGGGAGATTTTCGAGCAACTATTGATCCTCAAAAGGAGGTTAATTTCTTTTTTGCTACCTTGGAAGGTGCCATTATGATAGCAAAATTACATCACCAAAAGCGAAGTTTTACCGATACTTTTGATCGGTTACTTCTTTATTTGGAACAAAATATTTTGGTTTAATGCTTACAATTTAATCATCATGAATCACTCTTTAGTTTCGGCTGAATGGCTTTTCAGTAATATTGCGATGTCCGATTTGGTTATTCTGGATGCCAGTTCCAGTACCAACAAAGCAGCCTTAGCCGCCGCGGAGCAGCAATTGCAAATCAGAGGTGCAAGACGATTAGACATTGCCAAAGATTTTAGCGATTCGGAAAGTCCGTATCCCAATATGTTAATCGATCCAGCAGCTTTCAAAGCACAGTGCGAGAAATTAGGCATTAACAACGAAAGTAAAATTGTGGTGTACGATAATCTTGGAATCTATACGAGTCCTCGGGCTTGGTGGATGTTCAAAACGATGGGGCACGAAGCGGTTGCGGTACTCGATGGTGGTTTACCCGAATGGATAGCAAAAGGATTTCCAATAGAAAAAATTGTGTCCACAAGCCCTGAAACTGGAAGCTACCATCCGAACTTTTCAAAAGAGCGAGTAAAAGACCTGCATTTTATCCAAGAAAATATTGAAAGCCAATCTGCTACGGTAATTGATGCTCGTTCTGCTGGTAGATTTGCTGGTACAACACCAGAACCAAGAGCTGGCTTGCGAGGAGGACACATTCCTAAATCTAAAAATTTACCATATACCGATTTACTTCAGGATGGCAAATACAAATCTCCGGAAGCCATTCGAGCGATTTTTGCTAATTTAGCTCTGCCAGAAAAGCCCTTAGTATTTACCTGTGGTTCTGGAATTACGGCTTGCATCGTCTTACTGGCGAGTACCTTGATACAAGACCATTCCACGGCAGTTTACGATGGCTCGTGGACAGAATGGGCGCAAGTGATTGAAGCATGAGAGCATCCACTTACCAAGAAGATCCAGCCTACAATGCGTACTATCGACAACAAGAAGAACTCGTTGCGCAGTTGATCACCGAAGATCAGTTCGAAACTCCTCTTGAATTCATTGGTGGCGTTGATGTAGCCTACGACGAATCAACTAATCGGATGATTGGCGCTATGGTTGTTTTGCACGCAGAAACTTTAGCCATTGTGGAGGAAGCTTACCACGAAATGGAAATTACTTTTCCCTATGTTCCCGGTTTATTTTCTTTTAGAGAAGTGCCTTCCCTGACCGCTGCTTTTCAAAAACTTAGCACTAAACCACAATTAATTATTTGTGATGGGCACGGTATTGCACATCCTAAAAAAATGGGTTTAGCTTCACACCTTGGTATTAGTTTAGATTTGCCAACGATCGGTTGCGGGAAAAGGAGTCTGATCACGCCTTGGGATAAAGCTGGATTAGCAATGGAAAGAGCGGCTAGCGTTCCTTTAAGCTGGGAAGGTGAAAATCGGGGTGTGGCGTTGAGGACGCAGCCAGCGATCAAACCCGTTTTTGTAAGTATTGGTCATCGTGTAAGTTTGGAAACGGCAATTGCTTGGACTTTAAAAATGTCTCCCAAATATCGCTTACCAGAAACGACGCGTGCGGCGGACCAATTGGTCAATGCTTTGAGGAGAAGTCTATTGAGAGGAGCGTCTTTTGAGGAAGAGGAATAGTGTTTTTGTAAAAAATAAGCTGAAAATTTTTAAATAACGGTATTGATTAAAATTGTTCAATGACTGCTTTATAAGCTTTTCCAATGGGCAAACTCAGCTCGCCCAATTCTACGGATTCTCTTGAAAAAGATCGTAAATGTTGTGGATTGATGACGTAGGATTTGTGGATTCTTAAAAAATGACTACTTAACTTAGTAAGCATTTCCGTCAAGGAGGTATAAACGATGTGTTTTTCCTTTTGGCAGTGAATTAAAATGTAATTGCTCATGCCTTCCAAATAATAAATATCACTTTCCAATAATTTTAAAGTTTTGCGCTCACTTTTTACGTAGATGAAATTGGGCGTTGAAAGATCGACCGTAAGGGGAGATGTTGTCGTCGGAGTAGCTTGATCTTTATATTTTTGGATGGCTTTCAGAAACCGTTCAAAGGAAATCGGCTTTAGCAAATAGTCTAATACATTAAGTTCAAATCCTTCTAAAGCGTATTCTCGGTGTGCCGTCGTGATAATAACTTGCGGTGGATTGGACAAGGTCTTTAGAAAAGCAAAGCCTTGGAGTTTGGGCATTTCTAAATCTAAAAACATTAGATCAATAGTTTTGTTTTCAAGGACGCGCATTGCGTCAAGCGCATGGTCACAAACGTCTACGAGTTCGAAGTGTGGCAGGTCTGCGAGATAATTGCGGATGATTCGCTGCGCAATGGGTTCGTCTTCTACGATCAAGCATTGTACTTTATTCATCGATGGAAAGTTTTAGGTGAGCGACAAAATAATCTCCTTGCGCTTGGGCGCTAAATTGATGGCGATTTGGGTAAAGTAAGTTTAATCGTCGAACGAGGTTTTTCAATCCTACGCCTTGTGGTGTCTTGAGTTTTTCCTCAGAAGGAGAAAATTTATTTTTAACTTCAAACTCAAGCGTATTTTCCTGCTGTTGCAATTGGATGGAAATAGGAACCGTTTCGATTGCATCTTTGACGCCGTGTTTAAAGGCATTTTCTACCAAAGCAATGAAGAGCAAGGGAGCAATTTCGATAGTTTCGTCGAGGGAACTAGATTTTTTAAAATCGACTTCGACTCGATTGGCGAATCGTTCTTTTTCTAATACGATGAAGTTTTCTATCAATTTGATTTCGTCGCGGAGGGCAATTCGTTCGTTACTCGACTGATACAAAGAATAGCTCAATAATTCGGAAGTTTTTAAAATCAAATCAGGAACTTTGGGCGATTGCTCCATCGCAAGGCCAAAAAGGGTGTTTAAGGTATTGAATAAAAAGTGAGGATTGACCTGTGCTTTCAAATAATCTAATTCTGCACTTTTTTGTTGCATAATTAATTGCTTTGCTTGTTGTTGTTCTCGATACCATTTGAGCATGAAAAAACTTAAAATGGAACAGATAATTGGCAGCGAAAGAATAGCCGCAAACTGTACCAATAAACGCCAATCGAAGATGCCTACCTGTTCGTACCAAAAGCTAGGATAATAATGATACAAACACAAATAGCGTTGTAAAAAAGTAGCGCCAAGAAGCAAGAATAAAAGGCTGATTAAATAACGAATCGTCTTGCCTCGAGTTAGCAAATTTGGCATCAATACCCACCAATTGAAATAGCTACTCATTAACCAAATCGGAAGAAAAAGGGCGCGATTGCTCAGTGCATTGGGCAGACTAGCAAAATACGGATAAACGTTTGCGGTGCTGAATAATAAGATAAACAACCAAAAAAGAAGGTGCCAATAAATAGCGTGCTTTTTCATTAAAACAAGTTAATCATTTTAGTGGGATCAGCCTTGTTTTTTATGTCAATGATAGAAAAAATAGGGTCAATGTAGTTTTAATTGTTGGCACTGGAAAAACTGGAGTTGACATAAAATAAAAGTTTTTGTGTATTCCTGAGCTTAACTTGTGGTCAATGAGTTCAGTTTTTATTTTATAAAACTTCTTTTAAAACTTCAAAAATGATAACAAAAAATAAGCTTTTTCAATGTACCTTCACGCTGCTACTTTGTCTGTTAAACTTCGTGAGTACTTCGCTGGCTCAACCTTCAACTTCCCTCAACGTAATTACCACTGACCTTGATAATTTTTGGGAAGCTTTCGATAAAATTCAAACGTCTGAGGATGTGGATCAGCAAGCGAGTTATTTAGAAACCCTTTTTCTAGATCGAGCTTCACCAGGATTGATTGCGATTCGGGAAGCTAGAAACTATCGTGCCGCAGAATATCTAGCCGCCATTCAGCAATATCCTTTGTTCTGGAAATCCATTCGTGCGAATACTTTGCGCGCTAAAAACCTTAGTACTGATTTGGAAAAAAGTATCGAACAACTCCGGCAACTATATCCAGCTCTACGTCCCGCCAAAATTTATTTCACGATTGGTGTTTTCCGTACGGGTGGCACCACGATGGGCGACAAAGTACTCATTGGTTGCGAAACGAGTATGTGTGATCAACACACCGAAACTTCTGAATTTCCAGCAGCAATGAATTACCTCAAAAAACACTGGGCAACAAATCCCGTCGACGAAATTCTCCACACCAACGTTCACGAATACTTGCACACCCAACAGGTAGAAGCCTTAAACGCGACGCTACTCGGACAATGCTTGCGGGAAGGGATTGCAGAATTTGTAGCCGCTTTAGCGATGGGAACACCTTCTACCGAAAATGCGATTGTAGCGGGCAGAAAGCAAGAATTAAAAATTAAAGCGGCTTTTGAAAAACAACTATTCAACACCGAATATGGTTTTTGGCTCTGGAGCGATCGCGCTAACGAATTTCAAACTAGAGACTTAGGTTATTTCGTTGGTCACGCCATCGCTGAAAAATATTATGCTGCGGCAAAAGATAAAACGGCGGCTATTCAAACGATGATTGAATTGGATTATAATTCTCTTGATGCTTTGGCAAAATTTGTAGATCCATTGCAATACTTTTCTCAACCCATTGCCAAACTCAAAAAAGCGCAGGAAAAAGTGAAAAGTCCATCTGTAATCAACATTGCTCCTTTTAAAAACGGAGCGACTAACGTTGATCCGACTCTTACTGAAATTACAGTTCACTTTTCAGCCGAAATGAGTCCGCGTTTTCGGGGACACGATTTTGGTCCTTTGGGCGCGCCAAACGCCTTACGCATCAAAGACTCTCATTTTGGCGAAGACCACAAATCTATCACCCTAATAATATCACCGCTACAACCCAATCAACGCTATCAATTAATCCTTTCTAGCAACTACCGGAATACCCACGGAATACGAATCGAACCCTTTTTACTTGATTTTACCACCGGAGAAAACTAAATTTACCACATGAAAAAATTCTTATGGCTTGCTGGAACTTGTATCTTAGCTATTGCTTTACTTTCGTGGGCAAATCAACGTTGGCAAAAGGATTTACCCACTGTCGTTGAGATCAAAGCGTTCAAAAATGGAGCAAAAGACATTGACCCAAAACTATCAGAAATTAACCTTCGTTTTTCGGAACCGATGGACACGCGCTACAGCGGTTTTGATCTCGGTCCTTTGGGAAAGGAACATCTTTTCAAAGTAAAAAAATTTGCGTTTTCGGAAGATGAAATAAATGCTTCCTTCGCCGTAGATTTAGAACCAAACAAGCATTATCAAGTACTCGTCACGACTTCTTTTAGAAATCGTTCTGGTGTTAGAATCGCGCCTTATTTGATTGAGTTTTGGACGGGGGAGTAGGAGGAAAGAAATCGGTAGTGAAGAAAGAAAAGGTTAAATGATCTACTAGATAGGACTTGAATCTAATGCTCCTCAAAACTAATTCTCCCAAAACACCAATATCACCTCCCCAAAATGAACCAGTCTTTCATTCTGTAGTTATATATACATGAAAATAGACATCGCCGAATTATGGTCAGGGGAAGAGCAATTGCTTTTGGATGTGCGGACACCGGCAGAATTTGCGAAGGGGCATATTCCGGGAGCGGTTAATTTTCCGCTTTTCTCGGACGAAGAACGGGTTGAAGTTGGGACTTTGTATAAGAAAGTTAGTCCACAAGAGGCATTGTTGAAAGGCTTGGAAAAGGTGGGTCCCAAAATGAGTAGTTTTGTCCGAGAAGCCATGTCTCTGGCGGATGGAAAGCGAATAGTGCTTCATTGTTGGCGAGGGGGAAAGCGGAGTGGAAGTATGGGCTGGCTGTTGGGTTTGGCGGGACTTCGCGTCGCAACGATTAATGGTGGTTATAAAGCTTATCGCAAATTTATTGTAAAAGAACTACAAGATCGAGTTCTAAAAATGTGTATCCTTGGCGGGAAAACGGGCTGTGGGAAAACGGAGATTTTGACCGCTCTACGAGAAAAAGGAGCACAAGTCATTGATTTGGAAGCACTCGCTCATCATAAGGGTTCTGCATTTGGTGCGTTGGGAGAAACGCCACAACCAAGTGTCGAGCAATTCGAAAATAACCTGTACGAAGTCTTTCGACAAACTAAAACGAACGAACCGGTTTGGGTTGAAAACGAAAATCGACTCATCGGTAAAGTATTTTTGCCAGAAGGCTTTTGGAAACAAATGAAAATTGCCCCTTTATTTCAGTTGGAACGTTCTCTCGCACAACGAAAAGCCATTATCTTAGCGCAATATGGTGATTATCCAATTGCTGCCATCCAACAATCCTTCGAAAAAATTAAAAAGAGACTCGGCGGACAAAATATGCAATTGGCTACGGCAGCTTTAGAACGAAAGAATTTGGCGGAAGCAGTTGAAATTGCCCTCTATTATTACGACAAGGCTTATCAATATTATTTAGATAAAAATACGACTCCAATCATTCAAAAACTAAACGTTGGAGCAGCAAATAACGCACAAATCGCGGATCAATTGATTCAGCTAAGTAAAGCCATCCTGCGAAAACCGGAGCATCAATCTTGAGCTTAAAGAAATTACAGAACTCTATGGAATACAAACTTACTCAGTACAGTCACGGCGCAGGTTGTGGCTGTAAAATTGCGCCAAAAGTCTTAGATCAAATCCTACAACAATCACAAAGTCAAATGCCTTTCCCCAACTTATTAGTGGGAAATGAAGAACGAGATGATGCCGCCGCGTTTGATCTAGGAGATGGCACCGCGATCATCAGTACGACGGATTTCTTTATGCCAATTGTGGACGATGCAGCTACTTTTGGAAAGATTGCTTCGGTGAATGCGATTAGCGATATTTATGCGATGGGGGGAACACCGCTGATGGCGATTGCGATCTTAGGCTGGCCGATCAATGAGTTACCTCCAGAGTTGGCCAATCAAGTAATCGAAGGTAGTCGTAGTGCTTGCGCAGCTGCAGGTATTCCCTTAGCGGGAGGACACAGTATTGATAGTCCAGAACCTATTTTTGGTTTGGCCGTGACAGGACGTGTACCGATCAATCAACTTAAAAAGAATGGCGGTGCGACACCAGGTTGTCGGTTGTATTTGACAAAGCCGATTGGTGTTGGTATTCTCGCAACCGCGCAAAAAAAGGCAAAGTTGAAAGGGGAACACGCACATTTGGCGCAGGAGCAAATGTGTAAACTCAATAAAATTGGAATTCAGTTTGGACAATTGCCTTACGTTAAAGCAATGACGGATGTAACGGGCTTTGGGCTTTTGGGACACTTGAGTGAAATGTGTGAGGCAAGTAATACGACGGCAAAGGTGAATTTTGAGAAAGTTCCCTTTATTGAGCGAGCAGTATTGGATGCTTACCTTGACGAAGGATGTGTACCGGGCGGAACCAAGAGAAATTGGGATAGCTATGGCCATAAGATTGGAACGTTGACCGAGAGACAACGCTATCTGCTTTGTGATCCACAAACGAGTGGGGGACTGCTAGTCGCGGTGGCGGCAGCATCGGCATCGGACTTTGAAGCAGTGGCAAAGGCAGAAGGTTTGGCACTAGCATCCTTCGGAGAAATGCACGAACGACAATCGGTACTAGTAGAGCTTGGATAGAATCGGTTAAAAATAGTTTAACTCAAAATTAGTGCGGGCTGGTAATTCTTTTTGAAATACCAGCCCGCTTGTCATTGAGTTTGTTGAGTAGGTTTTAATCTATTAAACCTTATCGACGACCAATTTGTATTTTGGATCTTCCATCACATTCACATCAATAATATCTTCTGCGTTTTTTAATAGGTTTTTGCAATCGGCACTCAGATGTTTGAGGTGGATTTTTTTGCCTACTTTTTGGTAACGCTCGGTAATTTTGTTAACGGCTTCAATGGCTGACATATCTACAATGCGGCTTTCCGCAAAATCAATAATCACTTCTTCTGGATCGTTTAAAACGTCAAATTTAGAATTAAAGACCGTTACCGAACCAAAGAAAAGCGGACCGTAAATTTCGTAATGTTTCACTCCTTTATCGTCAATATGCTTTCTCGCTCTAATTCGCTTGGCATTATCCCAAGCAAAAACTAAAGCTGCAATGATGACTCCGATAATAACTGCCAAAGCTAAATTGTGCAGCACCGCCGTTACTAGCGTCACTAAAACCATTACGAAAATATCAGACTTAGGCATTTTATTGATGGTTCTCAAACTTGCCCATTCGAAGGTTCCAATGGCTACCATAATCATCAAACCCGTTAAAGCCGCCATCGGTAATTTTTCGATCAAATTGGCTCCAAACATAATGAATACTAAAAGCATAATTGCCGCAACGATACCGGATAAACGAGCTCTTGCCCCCGAAGAAATATTAATCAAACTTTGCCCAATCATAGCGCAACCTCCCATTCCAGAAAAAACTCCTGAAAGGATGTTGGCGGTTCCCTGTGCAACCGCTTCTTTGTTACCTCGTCCCCGCGTTTCGGTAATTTCGTCAATAATATTCAAGGTCAGTAAGCTTTCAATCAATCCTACTCCCGCCATAATAGCTGCGTAGGGAAGAATGAGGACAAAACTTTCCCAAGTATACGGAATACTAGGAATATGGAAAGGAGGAAATCCACCCTGAATAGAGGCAATATCTCCTACCGTTTTGGTATCAATGTCAAAGAAAACTACGATTCCAAAAATGGTGAGAATCGCTACGAGGGAAGCAGGAATCGCTTTGCTTAATTTGGGTAAACCCCAGATAATAAACATGGTAAGAAAAACGAGTCCAAGTAACATATACATGGTGTCACCTTGTAACCAAGCTCCCTCTGCATCCTTGAATTGCTCCAGTTGCGACATGAAAATGATAATCGCCAAGCCATTCACAAAACCAAAAATAACCGGATGTGGTACCAAACGCATCAATTTACCCATCTTTAACAGACCAGCCGATACTTGGATAATACCCGCAAGTACCACCGTTGCAAAAATATATTCTTTCCCGTGCGAAATGGCTAAAGTAGCAATGACAACGGCAACGGCTCCCGTCGCACCAGAAATCATTCCCGGGCGACCTCCAAGAATAGAAGTCACTAATCCCATAACAAAAGCAGCGTACAAACCCGTGAGCGGAGATAAGCCCGCAATCAATGCAAAGGCAACTGCTTCGGGAATTAAAGCCAAAGCAACGGTCAAACCAGATAAAACTTCCGTTTTGTAGTCTACTTTTTGTGATAAATCGAATAAATTAAAATACTTTTTCATTAAAAAATGCAATAAGTTTCTCCTGCGCGTTCTTAAAATCAAGATCGAGCGAGGACGAAGTTGTGTCTTACAGAAGTTGTTTTAACATCATTTTAAAACAACTTCCTTTTACGTCATTCAACTTCTTTGGTGAATAAAAGGAAATGTTTGGTTTTATTTTTTCTGAAAAAAGATATTTCCTGTCAAGCGATTGCCCAAAATATTAACCTTGAGTCTTACACTATTTTTCAAATACCTATTAATGGAGTCTTATTTTTCCAATTGGGGTGCAAAGCTAATTCTTTTTCTTTCAAATTCATCAATTGCAAAAAAAGATTTTGCGGCACTTTCTACTTTCTCAAAATTGATATTTTCAAATGCTCCGCGCTCCATAAGCTTATGGATACGGGACATAAAATATTGTGTTGCGTTTTTGTAGAAAGACTAGGCAAATCAATTTATTTTTTAAGTTTCCCTGAACAATTATTCTCTTAATACGATTTTAGTTTAGTACATTTGTGAGTACTCACTCACTTTTGGTAACTTTCTCATGACTATTAAAAAGGAAAAAATTCTAGCAACAGCCTTACTATTCTTTGCGGAGCAAGGATATTATGCGAGTTCAACGAGTAAAATCGCTAAAGCGGCAGGTGTTTCGGAGGCTTTAATTTTTCGACATTTTAAAAACAAAGAAGGGCTTCTGGAAGCGGTTCTACAACAAGGAGAGCAGCGTGTAAAGTCATTTTTGATAGAGATTATCGCGGAGGAGGATCCTAAAGTACTTATTCGCAAGACTTTAGAAATGCCTTTTTTAATTGCAGTGGCAGATCAAGACTTTTGGCGGCTACAATTTAAGTTAAAGTGGGAAATCAAAAAGTATAATAACGAAAAGCTTAAACCACTAGAACTCAGTTTAGCGAAAGCTTTTAAAGCATTGGCTTACGAAGATCCTGAATTAGAAGCTGCGTTCATTCTTCATTTCCTAGATGGAATTTCTGGCGCCATTCTTCGGAATACGCTCAGCAACGAGGAAGCAATGAAAAAATTCCTCTTGAAAAAATATAATTTGCTCTAAGAGATTAGCACCTAATCATATCAGATACTACTCTGCAAGAGTTAAGATAGTTTTAAAACAACTTCAGTATTTCTGTTTTTAACAAAAAAATCAATTTATATGTCTTTACCCGCTAAAATGATTCCTTTATTGTTGTTGATTGTCGTTGCTGTAGTTTGGGGAAATACTGCGATGGACAGCTCGCAAAGTTTAGCCAATCATGCTCAACAAAAAGCAAACACCGCAGCTGACCAAACCTTGAATAAGCAGCAAGCTGCTTCGCTCGCAGGATTCGACAAAATGATGGAAGTCTTAACCCACAAGCGTTGTGTAAACTGTCACCCCGCAGGCGATCGACCACATCAAGGAGAAGATAGTCACGTTCATAATTTTAATGTACAACGTGGACCCGCAAATATGGGCGCGGGGGCACTAACTTGTAACACTTGCCATCACGAAGAAAATAATGATATCGCGGGGGTTCCAGGAGCACCAGAATGGTCGTTGGCACCTCTGGAAATGGCTTGGGAAGGGTTGACGCGTGTAGAAATTGCTCGTTCGATGATGAATCCTAAAGTCAATGGCGGTCGAGACCTAAAAGAAACTGTAAAACACCTCACGGAACATAAGCTAGTGCTTTGGGCTTGGGAACCCGGCGTAGATCACGAGGGAAAGCCTCGAGAAAAACCACCAGTTTCAAAAGAAGATTACATTGCGGCGGTAAAGCAATGGGCAGCGAATGGTGCTTTCATTCCTGAAAAATAATCATCGGACCGTAGCCTTTTTAGCAGCAGTTTTGCCATGTAAAAAGGTTATTCACTTAACAAACTACTCTTATAAAATCATACGATATGAAAATTTCATTTAACATCAACGGAACTGCTCAAACGGTCGAGGTGGATGGGGAAACTCCTTTGTTGTGGGTCATTCGAGATATATTGGATTTGAAAGGAACAAAATTTGGTTGCGGAAAGGCGGCTTGTGGTGCGTGCACCATTCACGTCGAAGGTATGCAAACTCGATCTTGTGCCTATCCTGTCAAATTAGCCGAAGGTAAAAATATTACAACTATTGAAGGCTTGAGTCAGGGAGACGAATTACATCCTGTTCAGCAAGCTTGGATCGAAGAGGTCGTTCCGCAATGTGGTTATTGTCAACCAGGCTTTATGATGGCAACGGCAGCGCTTTTGAATATGAATTCGAATCCTACGGATCAAGATATCGATGATAGTATCGTTAACGTCTGTCGTTGTGCGACTTATTATCGAATGCGTAAAGCAATTCATCGGGCAGCAGAAATTCAAAACAATAATCTTCTAAAATAATAGCGATCATGTCGAATCAATCATCAGATAAAGGAAAAAAGAAAAAAGGATTTTCGCGAAGAAAATTTTTGGTACGCACATCCGTTGGACTTGGGGTTATCTTAGGAACCGGTTATTTGAGTCGGAACATTATTCGACGATTTATTGCGGGGCAAGTTAATGAGGCAGAAGCACCTTATTCTGGCAGTGTAGATGATCCAACCATTTGGTTTGAAATAACACCGGAAAATCAGGTAATACTTTATAGTAGTAAAGTAGAAATGGGACAAGGTGTATTTACGGGCTTAGCGCAAATCGCAGCAGACGAATTAGAAATAGATATCGAACAACTCAACGTGCAACACGCACCGACGGATTCTGGTAATATTGATACTTTTGCTACGGGGGGAAGTACCTCGATTTCAAGCCTTTGGCAGCCTTTAAGAGAACTAGCTGCAACCATGCGTGAAATGATTAAAATTGCAGCAGCGAAACAAATGGGCGTAGAACTAGCAGCATTATCCGTAGCTAAAGGTGTGATCAGTGCCAACGGAAAATCCTTGACCTACGGAGCCGTCGCCCAAGCGGTAAAAGAATGGGAAATTCCTGAGACACCAGCTTTGAAATCTGTGAAGGAATACAAATATGTGGGTAAGCCAATTCCGAGAGTTGATTTAAAAGACAAAGTATTAGGTACACCCATTTTTGGTATGGACGCTACTATGCCCGATATGGTGTATGGTGATGTGGTGCGTCCTTCTGCGATTGATGCGAAATTTGTGAGTGCGGACACTAGTGCGGCAGAAAATATGCCCGGCGTACTTAAGATAATAGTTGAAAAAGATTTTGTGGGCGTGGTAGCAACTTCTCGCATGGCGGCGGTTAACGCTAAAAAAGCGATCAAAGCTAAGTGGAAGGTGAATCAAAAATGGGAAAATGAGGATATTGAAAAAATGATCGAAGTTGGACAAGGCACACCTTATGTAATTCAAAAAGAAGGAAGCGCGAAATCAATTTTGAGCGAAGAAGAAGGTATTATAAAATCAGAATATAAAACTCCAATTGGCGCACATGCTCAAATGGAACCCAATGGCGCACTCGCTTCGGTCGTTGGAGATCAGGCTACGATTATGTTGTCAACACAGGTAGTCAGTATTACGCGGGCAGAAGTTGCGGAACGGCTTGGTTTGGCCGAAGAGAAGGTGAATGTCATTCCTACTTTTCTAGGCGGTGGATTCGGTCGTCGCTTGCATACGCCAAATGCCATGCAAGCTGCGGTAATGTCAAAAGCAGTGGGGAAACCTGTAAAATGTTTCTTTGACCGGAAGGAAGAATTTCAAAATGATACTTTTAGACCACCAACCCATCACGTGTTAAAAGGAAAGTTAAAAGCAGATGGAACCTTGGAAGCGATCGAACATCACGTTTCGAGTGGGGATGTGGCTTTTGGTTCTGCCTTGGTTCCTCGAATCGCAGAACCTATCCTGGGGGCAGATCTCGGTGCTTGGCGTGGTGGAATGATTAACTACAGTAAAATACCAAATTATCGAGCGGTTTCTTGGCGGGTAAAATTACCATTTGCGACAAGTTGGTGGAGAAGTTTAGGTTTGTTGGCAAATACCTTTGCGATTGAAAGTTTCATGGATGAATTGGCCGTTAAGGCTGGAAAAGATCCCATTCAGTTTCGCTTAGACCAAATTAAGGCTGACAAAATGGGGAAACGGTTGAAAGCGGTGATCGAAGCGGCTAGAGATCAAGCGGGTTGGAAAACAGGAATTTTGGAAAATGGTCGTGCGATGGGTTTCGCCGCTTCCATTGACGCAAATACGCCTTGTGCCCACGTCGTAGAGGTTTCCGTAGTGGATAAAAAAATAAAATTGGAAAAAGTTACTTGTGTAATCGATCCTGGTTTGGCTGTTAATCCAGATCAGATTCGGGCGCAATGTGAAGGAAGCATTGTCATGGGACAAAGTGCCGCGATGTTCGAAAAAATGACCATTAAGAACAACGAACTGCAACCGACGATCTACGGTCCTTATTCGATGGCACTGATGCGAGATGCTCCTAAAGAGATTAACGTGGTCATTTTAGAAAACGACGATAAGCCGGGCGCGGTAGGGGAGCCACCTTTAGGTCCAATTGCGGCGGCGATTGCAAATGCTGTTTTTAGTTTGACGCAACAGCGATTGCGAAGTTTACCCTTAACTTTGGCGTAGCACTACTTTGACACTGGACCAACATAAAAAAAAGGTCAGCAAAATTTGCTGACCTTTTTTTGTGGACTTCTTCAAGAAATAACGTTATGATTAAACATCTGCATAAACAGGCGCTTTTTCCGTTTGAGGAAGGGACACTTTTTTATCATAAGTTCCTGTACCTAATTGGTGTAATAGAGAGAAATGACTCTTAACTGCACCCGCAAAAGTTTCGTGTTCGTAATAAGGAACATTATATTCTTGAGCCGTTTGCTTAACTATTTTAGATAGTTTCTTATAATGCACGTGGCAAATGTGTGGAAACAAGTGATGTTCGATTTGGAAATTTAAACCACCGATTAACCAAGAAAATATACTACTATTGTTGGCAAAGTTAGCCGTTGTTTTCATCTGGTGAATCGCCCAGTGATTTTCAACACTACCATCTTTTTCTGGCGTGAAGAAGCTCGTTTCCTCAATTACGTGTGCCGGTTGGAAAATTAATGCCAACACTAATCCACAAATAAAGTGCATGACAAAAAAGCCTGCTACAATTTGGAACCAAGGTAACGGAATTAATAAAAGCGGTAAGACGAGTACTAAACCCATATACCAAACTTTATTGAAAATCAATTGGCTTAAGGCGGAAGTATAAGTATGTCCCGCCGCATTTAATAAATCTTTTTTGCGGTAACGCGCTAATTGGACAAAATCTTTTGCTGTACACCAATAAACTGTCATGATCGAGTAGATGAACGGGGCATAATAAGCTTGAAACTTGAAATGTGGTTTCCTTTCTTGCGCTGGAGATAAGCGAAGTAAGCCTTTTCCTGAAATATCTTCGTCGTGTTCATGGATATTGGTAAAAGAATGGTGTAAAACGTTGTGCTGAATTTTCCAGTTAACGTGGTATCCACCAATAAAGTTGACAATATAACCTAGCGTTAAGTTGACATTTTTATTCTTAGAATACGAGCCATGATTTGCATCGTGCATAATCGATAATCCAATTCCAGACATTCCAAGTCCCATTAACACCCAAAGTGACATTACCGCCCAAGGATTCGTTACGACGTTCGTTAACATCAAAATCAAAGGAACAAAATACAAGCAAATCATAAAGAGCGTTTTAAGCATCATATTAAGATTCGCGTGTTTAGAAATATTATTATCCTTAAAATGTTTATTTACCCGTTTATTCAACTCTTTGAAGAATTCTGGCTTATTTTGTCTGTTAAACTTAACCTTAGTAGTAGGGACATCCATATAGATTCTCTTTTTTATAGGTGATTAGTAAGCTAGTCTTGAAAACCAAGACAAACTTGCTAGTTTTATTTCTGTGTTTTCTGTTCAGAATTGCCGTAAAACAACTCCATAGAAAGCGTTATATACGCTTTTTTATTGCTTTGAACCACTCCTTTATATTTTTAGGGGGCTTCTTAAGCAAATCCTTTCTTGTGCTAACTTTATAATTTAATTTGGTCTTGTACTTTCTTAGGTAGTGCGATTATAGCCTTATTGGTGTAAGTAATTCACGCTTTAAAGCAGATTCTTAACTTCAATTAAAAGCGATTCGTTTGGCATCATTTAGTGCCGATAATACTGTTGAAAAGCAATTAATTTTTTACTTACTAAGGAAACTCGCAGTACAAATAACAAACAGTCTATTTTTATTCTAAAAATGGTTGAAATGTGGGTAATTAGTGTTTGTTAAGTCACCGTTTCAATAAAATTAACGTACATTCTTGTTCTATGGTTACTTTGACCCGAAGATAGACTATCTAAGCTTAATAAAAAAGCTGTTTTCCCTATTTTTTGCAGGAAGGGCGGGAATTTTCTTCGTTGTGATTAAAAACAGTCATTTTACTTATCATTGACATATGTTTTCCTAAAAACTGGCATTATTGCACTAGATTTACCGCCTACTTTCACTATTTTTCTAGCTTTTTACCACTCTTTTAGTTTAAACGTTCTTTTAGCTTTCTTATTATCATCATTTGGTTTCCTCTAAAAGTACTTTAAGGTCTATTTTTAAATTACGAAACAATTGGAAGGATTCAGATCACTGTTTTTCCCTTATTCCTTGGACTCTTCTGCTAGAGAGGTTTTCCGTTGCAGAAAAGATCGAGCATTTTGAGCAGATAGAATGGGAATTTCCTCCATGGGAACGTGCCCAGCTTTTTCGTAAACGATTAATTCCGCTTGTGGCAAATCGCGTTTAAATTTATAAGCATTTTCTAAAAGTACCCATTCGTCGTGTTTCCCCCACATAATTAAGCTTGGAATTTGAATGTTTTGCAGCAGCGTCGTATCGGCGGGCTGCATCGTTCGAATTCGATCAATAAACGCTTGCCGATTGCCTTTTCGTAAGTATAATTCGTAATACCGATCAATCAATGCTTCATCAACCAGATCATCCTGATAATAAACCTCCTTCATGCTTTTTTCAAATAAGAACTTAGGCGAAATTTTCAAAAGTAATTTGCTCAAAATCTTATTTTTAGCTAAACGAAAAACCAACGGCGGCTCTTTTGCTTGAGGATAAGCAACGGCATCGATCAGAATCATTTTCTTGACCTTTTCGGGAAAAAGACTAGCATAGCGCCAAGCAATACCGCCACCCAAGGAATTTCCCGCCAAGGAAAACTGCTCCACACCAATTTGTTGTAAAAATTTATCCAAAAATTGAGCATAAAAGCTTAAAGTGTACTGACCATCGCGATGCGGACCCGTCAAACCATAAGCCGGTAAATCTAGGCTGATTACCCTGAAATCTTTTGCTAGCGTATCCGTCCAAACCTCCCAAGTATGCAAAGAAGCGCCCGTACCGTGAATTAAAACAAGTGTTTCTCCCGTTCCGTTAATGCGGTAATGTACGGGCATTTCGTCAATGGTTACAAACTGGGAGTTTTCGTACGTCCATTTTGCTTTTAAAGTATCCAAAGGCTGATCGTTGGCGTAATAAAGCCCACCAATAATCAGGATACCAAACAAGAGCAACAGACTGATGGAAAGGAGTATTTTTTTTATCAATTTAGTTTATTTTCTAGTCTAAATACGTCCATTTCAACAAGAAATGGAACACTAAGTTCATTTAATTCCACGAATTACTTAGTTCATCAATTCGTACAATTCCACTTCGTAATCATGTTGTAAATCTTCGTGCAGTTTGCCAATGGCTTTCATCGCCATATTGAGTTGGGTCTTGTAGATACTTTGCAAGCGAGTACTTCTTTTGTAGGAAGGACGCATCGTGCGGAGTTGTTTACAAAAGTGGAGTAGGAGTTCCACTTCCGTTTCCTTTTTCTTAGAATAGCGGATTTGCTTTTTGATATTCGTTAGAATTTTACGAATGCTTTTTCGCATGAAATAGTAACTCTTGGTATTGATGGTTTCAAATTGTTCCTCAATTTCCTCTTTAGCGGTTCGAACAAACTGATCTTCGTCTTGTGATTCGAAAAGTAAGTAGCTGAGTAGTTCTTTATTTTCTTTTTTAAAATTAGCCAAACGCACGCAGAGCTTTAGGAGTTCTTGTGGAGAACGCGTGGCTAATTCTTCGCGTAATATTTTAGTGGTAACGGCTTTCATGGTTGATGGATTAAATTTTTCGCTTGTTTTCTACACTAATAGCAGAGCCTTCTGCGAGTAGGACCGAGGAAGGCGTCAATTGATTCAAATGGGCAAAGTCTTCTCCGTAAACAGCTCCAAAGTCCACGTCAATTTCGTAAGATTTGATGGGATAAACTTCCCATTTTGGATGTTGGACCTCGTATTCGTAGGTCGTTTTGTCATTGACTTTGGTGTAGCCCCAGTAATGTTCGGTGATAAATTCTGTTTCGGAGTTGGGGGCAATGGCTTGTGTCTCCAATTCGGACGTTACGGAAAAAGAATGCCATTGGCCCGCTTTTTCCCATTCGTACTGCGTCGTTCTTTCCTGTGCGTCGGCGGACCATTGGTGGCG
>JBGCFY010000328.1:0-5061 GCA_045110315.1 Saprospiraceae bacterium | reverse complement strand
TTGATATTGGTAAGCAAAAACAAAGAGTAAAATTTGAGTAAGAATAAATACAATACCAGTACACGCTAATGTGACGTTGAATAAACTATCCAAAGAACTACCGTGTGCTGAAGCAGCCTCGTGAGGACCGTAACCCAACATTGAATTTTTGTAATAGAACGCAGAAGCTACACAGGCAATCAAGAAAAGTGGCATAAAAACCATTCCAAGATTTGCGTTCCAACTATTCGATTCTTCTTCTGACTCTACCTCTCCCTTTAGTTTTGTAGACAGGTCACTCAGTTTCCCGAGTTGGACCAGCAAAACAGCAGCTAGAATTAAGCAGAGTGTAATAATTAAGATTGTCATTTCTCTTCTACTTTAGTTACTTATATTAAGCGAAAATACGCTCATTAACTCTTTAATAATAAACAATAATTTTCAAGAATTGTTCTTACACATGGTGATGTAAACTCTCTCCTAAATAAGGATCATTTTTAGGGATTAAGGAAGCTTGTGCCATTTTAGTGAATGCGAAGAAAATAAACAAAGCTGCAAACCCTAAAAAAGTACCAATATCTAAAAACCCAGGAAAGTCAAAACCCATTAAGAACTGGTGACCAGCATCTACTGCGTGTCCACCCGCTTCGTGATCGTGACCACCGGCACTGTGATGTGCATGCATTGCGTGCTCTGCGTTAATTCGTGCACTAGGCTTAATCATTTGGAAAAAATCAAACCAGTGTGCAAAGAATACAAGTGCTGCCGTAAAACCAACGGTACCAAATTTTCGTTTTGTTTCGTTTCTCATCAAGATGAGGAAAGGTAAGGCGAAGTTCATAATTAAGTTACCATAAAACAAAACAGGATATTGTCTCATTCTTGTATGGAAATAAACCGTTTCTTCTCCATTGTTTGCGTACCAAATCAACATATATTGAGAAAACCACAAGTAAGTCCAGAATACACTAAAGGCGAACATATATTTTCCTAAATCGTGGATGTGTTCTCCTGTTAATTCTTCTAAATACCCTTTTGATTTTAAATAAATAATCATCAATATCGTTAAGGCTAAAGCCGATACAAACCAACTTGCCGTTGCATACCAAGCAAACATTGTACTATACCAGTGTGCATCCAAAGACATGACCCATTGCCAGATCATTGCAGCACTAGAAAATGCAGCAATCGGTAAGAATACCGCAGAAACAAATTTAATTTTCTTGTGGTGGCTGTAAGAAGTATCACCATTTTCATCTTCACTCAAAGAAAGGCTTCTCAACCGTTGTGCAAATAAGTACCAAACACCTACCGTGATAATTGTTCCGAAAGTATACCAGTATTTATTCAAGAAAGAAGATTTACCACCTAAGATTACATCATAGTTAGGATTCTCTTTGAAACCTTCCTTGATAACATCAGAATATACGCCAGCATCATTAACATATGGGTGCAAAGCAGTAACGTCTGTCCAGTGATATAAATGATGATAATGTAACCATACACCACCGATAAGGACCATTAAAAGTGCCAATCCAACAATTAAGAAGAGAGAATAAGCTTCCCAGATTCTTCTAAAAATAGTATGCCATCCTGCGTAAGCAGAAGTAAAAGCAGCCATTACAAAAGTGGATACGAATGCAATTCCTGTAAAGAAAACAGTATTGTGCAAAAAGTTAGACCAAAATCGGGTATGCAATTCATCATCAGTTATATAGGTAAGCCCCATGCAAACTAGACCGAGTAACATAAATAGTCCTAGCACCGTCTTTTGCTTTCCTTCAAATGTAAATTGATTCATCTGTTATTAATTTATTGGCTTAAAATTCAACCTTTCCTTTTTTGGTTGAATGAATTTTAATCGTTTGTTTAACCTAATTTATTTTTAATGACCGCTCCCACTCGTGTGTGCGCCATCTTTGTGATCACCTTCGTGCTTATGGTCACCTTCATGATCATGGTTTGCTCCTTCAGGATGTGTTACATCTGTGGTCGAAGGCGCAATTGCCTGTGGATTCATGATTTCTGGTGCGATTGGTGAAGGTACGGTACTACCCGGTACGTCAATCGCGTTGAGCGTATTTTCTTGCTCATTGTATTTTTTCTTGTATTCTTTTGCTTGTAATCCACGGATATAGTGAATCACTTGCCATCTCTCTTCGTAAGATAACTTATCGGCATATCCTCCCATTACGTTTTTACCATACATGATAGCGTGGTAAAGTCGACCGTTAGAAGCATTCGTAAATTCTTCGTTGATTAAGATGGCAGGTTGTGCAGGATATTTAGCATTGATATTTTCCTCCGCTACTAAATAACCATTACCGTCTCCTTTTTCACCGTGGCAAATACCACAGTTGATATTATAGAGATCTTTAGCTCGTACTAAACCATCTTCCGTGATCGGATAAGGATTATTGATAATTTCAGCCATCGCACGCGTACGCTCTTCTTCTGTATCTGTATAATAATAAGGCACACTTCCATTCATTGGAACAGAAATACCTCTACCGGTAGTGTTCGCTGCTTTTGTGCCAGCCATTCCTCTTGGAATAGTTCCAGCGACGGGCTTACGAGGTTGTGCAAAACGATAGTATTCGTCTTCCGTACCAAAAGTATTATAATAGTAGTAATCGTAATAATTTGCTTCGTAAGCGACTGAGTGCCCCATGTCAGGCATGTATTCCGTTCCCGTTTCATTACCAGTAGGAGGAGAACACGCACTAAATATAACAGCAAAACAGATAGCTGTAAAAGCGAGGATATGATTGATTTTTTTATTCATTATCGTGGTATTTCTAAATTGAAATTATATCATTTTGGTGTTAACTTCTTCCGCTCCTGTTTGCTTAAAGAAGTCTTTCAATTTACTTAATTGATCTTTAGAATAGGCTGCCGTATCGAAAGCGATACAAAATTTGTCATCCGTAATTCGATCATCCAAAGTAGGATTTTCGGTACCGGGTCCTAATCCGCAAACCGTATAAAAACTGACAACCATACCAATGGCTGAAAATAAAACTGTCAACTCAAAAGTAATTGGAATAAAAGCTGGTGCGGAGAAGTAAGGCTTACCTCCAAAGATAATCGGCCAATCTCTCGTAAATACCCATGTCATAAATCCAAAGGCAGTTAAGGTACCTAATGCACCGTAAACGAAACCAGCGATGTGCAAGCGAGATTCTTCTAAGCCCAACAACGGATCTAAACCGTGTACGGGGAATGGCGTATAAACGTCCATGATGTCTAAATGATCCTTATTGGCTACTTTGATCGCGTCCAACATAATCTCTTCATCATTGTATAAGCCGTAGAGAACTTCTTTATTTTGCTTTTTCATATAATAAGATGATTGTGAAATTCTTCCTAAAATTAATGTCTATTAATGGTTTAATCGTTAATGTGCGTAGCTGTTTCTTGTCTATCGTGATGAGTATGCGTTGCATTCGCACCTACGTACTGATCTCCTGCCGTTTTCAAAATACTTTTTACTTCCGCTACGGCAACTACTGGCGCAACTCGACTAAAGAGTAAGTAAAGGACGAAGAATAAACCAAATGTTCCGATATAAATTCCCATTTCTACCCAAGTTGGTGTATAGTAACTCCAGCTTGATGGTAAATAGTCTCTTGCTAAAGTAGTAGCGATAATTACAAATCGCTCAAACCACATTCCGATGTTGATAAAGATGGACATGAAGAAAGTAAAGGTAATATTTCTTCTTAATTTCTTGCTCCAGAAGAATTGAGGAGAAATCACATTACAGAACATCATACCGAAGTAAGACCACCAATAGATTCCTGCCGCTCGATTATAGAAAGCAAATTGCTCATAAATGTAACCAGAGTACCAAGAAATAAATAATTCAGTTAAGTAAGCCACCCCTACGATTGATCCCGTAGCCAAGATGACTTTATTCATAGACTCTACGTGTTGTAACGTAATGTATTCTTCAAGATTTAATGCTTTTCGAGTAATGATCATCAGCGTAAGTACCATCGCAAAACCAGAGAAAATCGCTCCTGCTACGAAGTAAGGAGGGAAAATAGTAGTGTGCCATCCTGGAATTACCGAAGTGGCGAAATCAAAACTTACAATCGTGTGTACAGAAAGTACTAAAGGTGTTGCTAATCCGGCAAGTACTAAAGATAAAGATTCCCACCGTTGCCAGTGCTTCGCTGATCCCGTCCATCCAAAAGATAAAAAGCTATAGATTTTCTTACGAATTCCTGAAGCACGGTCTCTTACCGTCGCAAAATCAGGTACTAAACCCGTATACCAGAATAAAAGAGATACCGTAAAGTAAGTACTAATCGCAAATACATCCCACAGTAAAGGAGAGTTGAAGTTTACCCATAATGGTCCACGTGTATTTGGATAAGGGAAGATAAAGAAGGCTAACCAGACTCTACCCATGTGAATGACAGGGAAAAGTCCCGCACACATTACGGCAAAAATCGTCATCGCTTCCGCTGCCCGGTTTACCCCTGTACGCCATTTTTGTCTAAACAGTAATAAAATTGCCGAGATTAAGGTTCCCGCGTGACCAATTCCGATCCACCAAACGAAGTTGGTAATATCCCAACCCCAGCCAATCGTTCTATTCAAATCCCAAGTACCAATTCCGAAGAAAATCGTCCAAAAGATAGAAACGATGCCTAAGGTAAACAGACCAAGAGAGATTGCCATACAAAGTATCCAAGAAAACCCTGGCACTTTTTCCGTAGGTCCCACTAGATCTTCTGTAATCTGGTGGTATGATTTTCCGCCTTCTATTAAGGGCTCTCGAATTGGAGAAACACCTGCACTCATAATTTAATTTTTATTTTCAGTTGGAGCAACACTCCTTATTATACATGATAATCACAAAGGAATTAAGCCATTAAGCTATCATCTCTGTTAATAATTTTCGCACCGTATCGAACCGATGATTGCGTATTAATTTCTTCTAATGCTACGTAAGTCAAGGGTGCATTAATTTTTTTGTAAACGTCTGACTTTTTATCGTTGATGTCTCCAAAAATTAAAGCTTCCGTAGGACAAGCCGTTTGACAAGCCGTCTTAACGTCGTTAGTACTCAAT
>JBGCFY010000327.1:0-5508 GCA_045110315.1 Saprospiraceae bacterium | reverse complement strand
ACGAAAAAAAAATGGAGCTTCCTCTTGAAAACCAAGCGCTTACAACTAATTTCAACCCCTATTTTTAAACAACTTCTTCGAATTGTTTCGATTTTCCCGTTGCTTAGCGGCTTCTATTATTCATTTTCTTCAAAAAATTTTTTATGAAAAATTATTACTTGTTAATCTGTTTCATTTTTTGTTTGCTCGGAAGTGCCACGACTCAAGCGGTGCCTTATAAACCTAAGCCGGGACAGGTTTCGGTAGAAGGGAAAAAGTCTAAGAAAGATCGGAAAGCGGAGAAGAAAGTGATGCGAGAGATTAAGAAGCAGGAAAAGAAAAAGAAAAAAGTTCAGAAACGAATGAATAAACTCAAAAGAAAGCTTGATAAAAAAGGAGTAGTCTTGAGCGCACATCAAGAGGCTTTTTTTGGAGGTGCAACGAATACTTCTAAATTTAGGTTAGGCTTAATCATCTTTTTATGTGGTCTTTTAGCTGGTCTTGTGCTAGCGAGTTGGCTGGCTTGGGTTGGCTGGTTAGCAACTGTGGTAGGCTTAGTACTGATGATTCTTGGTTTACTGAATATCTAGTGTTGTTGAAAAGGCTTTACTTTAAATAATACAAATAGGAATAGCTTCTTTTCTGATCGGAAAAGAAGCTATTTTTTTGTCCTGTGTGGGAGAAACGTTCCGGTGGAAAATTTGAGGGAAAGTATAAATTTGAACGTATTTGAAATGATTTTAATATATTTGGGGCAAAACCGAACTAATTCTTTTGAATATGCGTAAAAATAAGAAGTTCAAATTCGTTTGTTACCGTGTATTCAAATTGCTGCTTTACTAACCCTTGCCTATGATAAGCTTAGTCATTCCCATTTTTAACGAAGAGTTGTTGATCGACGAGTTGTACAAACGTACGATGGCTGCGATGGAAGAAATTACGGATGATTTTGAAATCATTTGTGTGGACGATGGTAGCAAGGATACCAGCTTATCGCAAATGGTAGCGTATCACCAAAGAGATCCTCGGTTCAAAGTTTTGGAGTTGTCCCGCAACTTTGGTCATCAGGCAGCTTTATTGGCAGGACTAAATTTTGCGCAAGGAGATTTTATTGGAGTTATGGACGGAGATTTACAAGATCCGCCCGAAGTTTTTGCACGGTTTTATGCAAAATTACTGGAAGGTTATGATGTGGTCTACGCTGTCAGAAAAAAGCGTAAAGAAGGTATGCTCAAAAAAACTTCTTACTGGCTTTATTACCGCATTTTGGTGAAAATTTCTAATATGGATTTACCACTCGATAGTGGTGACTTTTCGATGATTCGTCGGCAAGTTTTGCAAGAAATGTTACGAATGCCAGAGCAGAGTCTTTATCTCAGAGGGCTAAGACATTGGGTGGGGTTTAGGCAGACTGGAGTGGAATATGAGCGAGCAGATCGTCTCGCAGGAGAGCCCAAATATGATTTTAAAAAACTAATGAAACTCGCGTACGACGGTATTTTTAGTTTTAGTAGTTTTCCCATTAAGTTTATGGGGCGAATTGGTCTCCTAGCCATCGGTACAAGCATTACTTACGCTTTTTATTTATTGGCAAAAAAAATTATTTGGGGCGAAGTACCCGAAGGATTTACCACCTTAATCTTAGCGATCTTCTTTTTTGGCGGCGTACAATTAGTGTCGATTCGAATTATTGGAGAATACATCAATCGGATTTATGACGAATCGAGAGGAAGACCGCTTTTTATTGTCAAGAATGCTTTCTTAGCTTCGCAAGCAGCAGATTCCGCTAAATCAGATCAAGCTTAATAAAATCAAGAACCAGTCAAAATGGGGCAGTATGGATAAAAATTATTACAAGGAATATTACGGACTAGAACGGAAGCACTGGTGGTTTGTCGCACGCGGTGAAATCTTAATGGATCATTTGCGTGCCGTAATGAAAGAACGCAGTCACATTCGAATTCTCAACATCGGTGCGGCTACGGGCAGATCATCGGAACTGTTGGAGACGATCGGTAAAGTGATTTCAATTGAATATGATCAAGCCTGCTACGATTTTACCAAAGAAAAACTCAATATTGAATTGATTAATGCCTCGATTTTGGATTTACCCTTCGAGGAAGAGGCGTTTGATTTAGTTTGTGCCTTCGACGTAATCGAACACGTGGAAGATGATGAACTTGCGGTGTCAGAAATGAAGCGAGTTTGTAAAAAAGGAGGAATCATTTGTGTGACCGTTCCCGCATTTATGTTTCTGTGGAGCGCTCACGACGAAGTTAATCATCATTACCGAAGGTATACGAAAAAACAGTTGAAGCAATTATTTGAGCAGGATAGCCAAATGGTTTTTCATTCTTACTTCAATTTTTGGCTCTTTTTCCCCATTGCCTTTTTTAGAGTGCTCACGAGTAAATTCAGCAAGCAAAGCGAAAATAGGGAAGATGCTGGGTCTGATTTTTTTGTGATGAATAATGGATTAGTTGATAAAATACTCTATCAAATTTTTCGGTCAGAACGTTTCTTTATTCGTAACCGTATCACTTTGCCCGTTGGTGTTTCTTTAATTTCTACCTGGAAAAAGTAAACCATTCCAAAGAAAAATCGACTTAATAGTTTATTTGTTAAAATAACTTCATTATTGTACTTAGCTGTTTTTCTTAATTATACGCATATTCTACATCTAAAATGTATACGGAATAGTAGTTCGTGTAATTTCTTCTTAATGCTCCGATTACCATACCTAAGTAGTTTATTTGTTTCCTGTCAGACAAAAAATATTACTTAAAAATTAAAGAATTTTAAAAATTATTTTTTTTAGTAAAAAGAATTTACTTACTTTACATAAGGCGTAAATGAAAAAGCACCGAATTAAAACTTGATTTAACCCCAATTAATCAATATAATATTATATTCGTGTCTTAGGTGGAAGTAATTCCATTTGTCGGGGAGTGAGTAATATGTACTTATCTTATCAATTTTAATGCTTTCCCGATTCCGAGCATCAGATTTCAAATTAAATTTCATTTACTTTATTACTAGTTGGAAAAATTGTTTTGTGCAATATTTCCACTAGATAACTATGCCAATTAGAGAAAATAATTTTTTAACCGAGTAATTTGGCAAATCTGTATCCTTATTTGTACGATTTGTTGAGCTGCTTTTTACACGTAAATAACTGGACTTAGCTAAGAGGTCGTAATACTGAATCTCCGTTTTGTTGATAAATCCCTTCCCAAACTTTGTAAAGTAGCGTACGCTACGGGATGCTCGACGCTGCGGATTCCCGATCTGTTACCCATAAACGCGTGCAGCCGAATCGAGAATGCAGAGAAAGAATAACACAAAAATAAAAACAGTAACGTTGAGCAACTTAGCTCAGTGCGAGAGTAACCTAGGTACTTGGTTTACTATACTAGTCTCCTTAGTGTGCCAATTCCAAAAAATCAATTTGACATTTTTCCAACTGTTAAATCTCAATTTCCACCTATTTTTTATTACAAAAGTCAACTGTAGTCGTGCATAGAAACGCACTGCAGCAAAGCATATTTTTAATGCTTATCCTTAATTGAAACGAATACTCAACGAAATAATTTTTTTAACCAAAAAAATAGATACATGAAAAATTTTACAAATTTAATCTTACTTATTTTACTAGTGCAAGTTTCAGCTTTGGCACAAGTGCAGGTGGGAGATGGTACTGATGAAAATCAGGCAATTCCCATTGAGCCTTACTACGGCTATTCTTACACACAGTCCATTTATCTTCAATCTGAGATTAATTCGGCGGGTACCATTACTGGACTCCAATATTTCTATAGTGGCTCCTCCAACCTAGCAGATACTGATGATAATATAGAAATCTGGATTGGACATACGACCAAAAGTTCTTTTGCGAGTACTTCTGATTGGGAACCAATCGCAGGGATGACTTTAGTATTCTCAGGAAGCCTTCCAGCGCCTACTACGCCAGGAGTAGATGAGTGGTTGTCGATTACTTTAGATGCTTCATTTACCTATAATAATACCGATAATCTCGTAGTAGCGGTGGATGCTAGCGAACCAGATTACGATAGTTCAACGGATGATTTTCACTGTACGTCCGTCGGCGCTAATCGGTCAATGTATTACCGTAATGATAATATTGATCCTGATCCTGCATCACCACCTACAGGAGTTCGAATTGGCTACATTGCTAATATTATTTTCGATGGTTTACCATTACCTTTTAATTGTGCTGATGTGGAGGCACCTGCGGATGCATCTACCATTTCTTACGCTTGTGGAGGAGATATCACTTTAGAGTGGAGTTCTACGGGACTAGCACCAGACAATTTCGATGTTTTCTTTGGAACTAGTTCTGGAAATTTGACCCTCGAAACGAATACCACTGCAACCAGTTACACTAAAACAGGTTTAGCAGAAAATACAACTTATTACTGGATGGCTGTTCCTAAGTTGGCAGGTGTTTCTGCTACGGGATGTCAAGAGTGGTCTTTCAGTACGGGAGCAAGTGCAGATGCTGGTACCGGAGATATGACCTATACCTTCTTGAACTCTAAAGCTACCGGCGGACCTAGCTACAGTTGGATTGATCCAGTAGCAAATGGTCATACTGAAATCACCTCCATGACTTCTGGTTCTGATGACGATGGTTATTTCACGGTCTCAGATATGGGAATTACCTTCAATTACAAAGGTGGAGACGGCTATACCGACTGTCATATTGGTACGAATGGCTACGTTTCTTTTGAGGCTGGATATACGGTAACAGGAGGTAGCGTTAGCATTCCGAGTTCTAGTTCGCCTAATAACATGATTGCTGGAGCAATGATGGATTTAGATGATCGTACGGATGGTCGAATTTTCTACGCAACGGTTGGAAATACTTTCGTAATTACATGGTCGAAGTATTATGATTATAATGATGACAGCGAATGGTTAAGTTTCCAAATTATTTTGGAAGGAGACGCTGACGGTGGTTTTACGATTCAATATAACGAAGCAGAATCAAGTGTTTCTATTCCTGATTTCTTGGGAGACGCGGTTATTGGGGCTGAGTTTAGTAGCACCGAAGGAGCATTATACCGTGAAAATGGTAGTTTAGGACCTGTATTCTGTTCTCCACTTGCCGTTGGTTTTAGTCATGCTAACGTTTTACTTCCGATTGAAATGTCTCTTTTCGAAGGATTTGCAATGGAGCGATCTAATATGTTGAAGTGGGAAACGGCTTCTGAGAAAAATACAGAGATGCACATCATTGAACGTTCTGCGGATGGTCGTACGGGCTGGAAGATGATTGCTAATGTACCCGCAGCGGGTTGGTCGATTGAAACACAAAGTTACCAAGTAGAAGATTTTAATCCGCTTGGAATGGGATACTACAGAGTTCGATCGGTTGATTTTGATGCTAGCGAAATGATTTCTGAAATTGTAGCGATTGAGCGAGCGGGTAGTGGCTTTAGTATTGTAAATGTTTTTCCAGTACCCACTAATAATAGATTGACGGTACAATTTGAAGCGACACAAGCA
>JBGCFY010000326.1:0-18694 GCA_045110315.1 Saprospiraceae bacterium | reverse complement strand
GCTTCCGCTTCGGCGCGTTTAGGATAAAAGGAACTCAAGCTCCCGATTTTTAAGTAACAAATTTCGTCGGTCAGTTCCATTCGGTAAAAGCTAGTATCTGGATAAGGAGATTTTGAAAAATTGAGCAGCGCTTTGTCTTTTTTCCAACCCAACGCTAAAAACCTTCCTTTACTAATTCGTTCGTTGAAAGAGATCAATCGCTTATTACTGTATTTCCCACCAAAGCCTAAAAGGTAATCGTTTCCGTAAGGTAAAAAGCTATAAATTAGTTCACCAACTTGCCAAATAGGAGAATCCGTTTTGAGAATAACCGCTCGGTATAAATCTGAATTTGCTTCCCGATAAACACCAATTTCTAAGTTTTCTCCACCGTAATATATGCCTTCTTTGTCTTGCGAGGTTTTCGCAGCTAAGTTTTCTCGCAAGCGTTTTACCGCTGATATTGGTTTTTCTAAAACATTCGTAGCAACCGCCTTCGTCGAATCCGGTACTCCGTAAATCTTAGCGTGATTATCATTCAAGCTATGTACCATCCGATTCATTAAGCTGAAACATTCGTAGCTTGTCTGTACCGTTGGTAAGGCCTTTAAGACCTTTTGATAACTTAGGGTATATTCCTGCTTGTTGATTTTATAAGCAGGCATTTTTTTGACTTTTTCGTGCAAAAAATTGATGTCCGTTGTACAATCACAAGTACTACTTTGCGCAGCAATTGTCAGGTAGCCTAGGCAGCAGAGTAATAATCCGATACCTTTTATCCATAGCATTTTCATAAAAGAGCGTTTTGTGGTCGCTTAAAGACCAATGATGAGTCGTTGATACGAAATCGTTCAACACTAATAGGGATGATTCAAGGTAAGTGGTAGCTAAGACCTTGAATGATTTTGCAGCTGTTTTGTAGTTGGAAAACAAAGAAAGTAATAGAAGGTTCAAGCCGCTACAAAAGCTAATTTCACTGCCTGAGTCTAGTTGCTAAATTTATTCGACTTGATCCATTCGTTTAATGTAAAAATAAGTTTCTAGTTGTGAACGAACCATTAGGTTAGGATCGCCCGTGACGTATTCGTTGCTCATGGCTTCGTCGATGATTCTGGATTTGACGTTGTCGCGCAACTGAATGTCAATAAAATCTTTGATAATTTTTCGGCAAGCAGAATTGTAAATTGGGAAAATGGTTTCAATCCGATAGCTCAAGTTTCTTACCATCCAATCGGCGGAAGACAAATAGATTTTTTCGCGACCATTATTATGGAAAATGAAAATGCGCGCGTGTTCCAAAAAGCGATCCACGATACTTATTACTCGAATATTTTCACTAAAACCTTTAATACCAGGCACCAAAGAACAAAGCCCTCTGATGATCAATTGAATGTCTACGCCCGCACGGCTAGCTTCGTAGAGTTTTTCAATCATTTTTTGATCCTGTAAGCTATTCATTTTCAAAATGATGGCAGCAGGTTTTCCCGCTTTGGCATTTTTAATTTCTTGATTGATAAACTTATTCAAGTCTTTTCGAAGATTAAATTGCCCAACTAATAAATGCTTAAAATCTTCCTGCGGCACTTTAATGGTTTCCAAAAATGTAAATACTCGATTGGCTTCTAGGGTAATGCGAGGATCAACGGTGAAGAATCCAAAATCACTATAAATCTTCGCCGTATCTTCGTGGAAATTTCCCGTACTCATATAAGCGTAGATCTTATTTTTTTCTCGTTCCGTACGAATAACGATGGCTAACTTTGAATGTACTTTAACGCCCGGCAAACTGTAGTGTACTTTTACTCCTGCTTGCTCCAAACGCTCGCCCCATGCTAAATTTGCTTCTTCGTCAAAGCGTGCTTTAACTTCAATAAACACCGTTACGAGCTTCCCTACTTTTACCGCATCCATCAAGGCTTTCATGATCCGAGATTTCTTAGCTACTCGATACTGAATGACTTTAATGTGGGTTACATTTGGATCTTTCGCGGCATCTTCAAAATAACGGACGACGGATTCGTAAGAGTGATAAGGTACGTGAATCAAATGGTCTCGTTGGCGAATAGCCGTAAAAATATTCTTAGCATTTTCTAGTGGTGGATAGGGAATGGGCGGCATCGGCGTATTCTTCAAATGCTGCAAATTAAAATCTGGAAATTTGAAGAAATCAAAGTTGTTGTGATAGCGCCCTTCCGGCAATAAGTCAAAATCTTCTAGCTCAAAAGTATTGATCAAATATTCTAGTAAAGACTTCGGCATGGTACGGTCGTACACAAAACGAGAAGCAGGACCTACGTGTCGTTTGAGCAGACTTTTCTTAATTTTTTTAATCAAATCTCCCGAAAATTCATCGTCGATGTACAATTCCGCATCTCGTGTCAACTTTAAGGAATAAGTATTTTCAATCGTATAACCTGGAAATAGCCATAAAGCACTATGTCTTACCACGTCATCCAGTAAAATGATCTCTTTAATTTTAGGATCGCTCGAAGGCAATAAGATAAAACGATCTAAGTGATCCGAAGGAATTTTAACCACCGCGTAGCGATCCAGTTCACCAGGATCTTCCTTAGATTTTAAATCTAGGGCAAGGTATAAGGCCGCATTATTAAGAAATGGTCGAATCTTATCTTTGATTAATACCACCGGTTGCACAAAGGGTAGAAGCTTGTCTTGGAAAAAATTCTCTACAAATTCAACTTGCTCCTGACTAAGGTCTTTTCGTTTGAGGAGATAGATGTTGTTTTCGCGGAGCTCATGTAGAATTTGATTTTCAAAAATATCACTAAACTCTTCTTGCTGGCGATTAACAATATCGTGCAGTTGATCCAATAAACTAATCGGATCAAAGTCTAATTGTTTCCGCGTTTTCTTTCCTACACGTACCAAATGCCGAGCATTAGCCACCCGAACCCTGAAAAATTCATCAAGGTTGCTACTGTAAATAGCTAAAAATTTAATCCTTTCCATTAAAGGCACACTAGGGTCTTTAGCTTCTTGTAAGACGCGATAGTTAAAGGATAACCAGCTAATATCTCGGTGAACGTATGGGAATTTTGTCTCCATTGTGGTATTAATTTTACAACGTACGGTTGAAGTGTTTGATGTACTAATTCAAACCTGTAAATCTATAGGTTTTAAAATAGTTTTAAACAGCTTCTTAAAATAAACTCATTTGCTGCGCCTTATTATTATCCAAATTTGGACCTCTAACGATTACTTCGCAATGTTGTTGCAACTGCTCATATACGTATAATCCCAATTCTGGCGCTAATATATTATCTGGTTCGTGTGGGAAAAAATAAACCTCCTGTAAGCCTTGTTCAAACCAAGTTTTCAGGCGTTGTATCCAAGCATCAATGCGCGTATAATCGCTTGGCACTAAGCCATTGCCGACAAACCGAATCATCGTGCGTTGCGTTGTTAATTGTTGGTGCAAAACATCTCTTCTGCCAGCAACGTCCGTAATTACCCCAGTTACACCTTGTTCTTCCAATAGCTCAAAAAGTGCCTGCTGCGCTGCTTCGTCCTTAAACCAATCCTCGTGTCGGACTTCCACCGCGAGTGGAATATGATCGGGGAAGCTTTGCAGAAAATTCTTTAAAATAGCTAGACGATCAGGAGCAAAGTAAGGTGGAAGTTGCATAAAACAACAACCTAGTTTTTCTTTTAAGCCCTGAATCGAATCACAAAAATGGAGCAAGTTACCCGAGCCGTAAGCAAAGTTTGTCCGGTGGCTAATCGACTGTGGAATCTTTGGACAAAACTTAAAGTCTGGAGCAGATTCCTGATACCATTTATCAATCGTTGCTTGGTCAGGAATACGATAATGCGTCGTATTGAGCTCAATGGTATTAAATTGTTTACTGTATTGTTTGAGATAGTCTTTGGTTTTAGTCCCTTTTGGATAAACACTCCCGATCCATTCTTTCATGCTCCAGCCAGTGCATCCAAGGTAAACTTTGGGTAAGCTTTCACTTGGGGCGAGTTGAGCGAGAAAATCGGAGTTGCGAGGCGGATCATCGGGTAAATCGAAGTTGATTTGATCAAGATGTTCTACTTTACCGAATTTCATGTGAAAGTATCTTTTTAATTGACTAATTATTTTGCTCAAGCATTTAGTTGGTGTTTATCTGTTTACAGCAATCATTTTATCACCAATCTATACTTGCAATAATAGTGAATTTTTAGACTTATTTCCTAATTTCGCGGCATGTTAAGTTTGGATTCCAACATAAACGATAAATTAAATCTGCGTCGAGCAAAAGATAGCTTTCGGTCACTCGTTGATTACAGTGCTTTAAGCATTGATTTTTGTTCTAATGACTACCTAGGATTTGCTCGAAACTTGGATTTGAAGCGTCGAATTGTTGAGCGCTTACAAAAAGGTACACCGATGATTGGGGCTACGGGCTCTCGCTTGATTTCTGGCAATAGCGATTTTTGTGAAGCATTGGAAGTTAAGATTGCCCAGTTTCACGAAGCCGCGGCGGGCTTGATTTTTAATTCGGGATACGACGCTAATTTAGGTTTATTGGCCTGTGTAAGCGATCGGAACGATACCATTATTTATGATGAATTAGCACACGCTTCTATTCGAGATGGGATTCGCTTGTCTCGAAGTAAAGCCTTTTCTTTCCGTCATAATAATTTGGTGGATCTGGAGAAAAAGCTACGATACGCAAAAGAAGGCGAGCGAATCATTGTGGTAGAAAGTATCTATTCGATGGATGGTGATCAAGCGCCTTTATTGGAAATCCATCAATTAGCCCAAAAATATGGCGCAGCTTTGATTGTTGACGAAGCGCACGCAACGGGCGTAGTTGGTCCACAGGGCAAAGGCTTGGTTGTTGAACTAGGCTTGGCGCAAGAGGTTTTTGCTCGGATTCATACTTTCGGAAAAGCACTAGGTTGTCACGGGGCGATCATTTTGGGGAATGATAATTTGCGAGATTATTTGATCAATTATGCGCGCTCTTTTATTTACACCACAGCCTTACCTTGGGATAGTTTAATCGCCATTGAAGAAGCGTATCAATTACTTGAACACACTCCAGCTAAGCAACAGATCATCCGACTACAATCACATTTTGAAAAAGTAGTTTCTCCGACGATCCTAGCAAACCTTATTCCTAGCGAAAGTCCGATAAAATCATTGCTCATTCCTGGGAATCAAGCTGCCAAAAAATTAGCGCAAAGCTTTGCAAAACAAGGTGTTGCAATCAAAGCAATTCTTGCCCCTACGGTTCCTGCTGGACAAGAGCGTTTGCGGATTTGTTTGCACAGTTTTAATACTCTAGAAGAAATCAATACCTTAGCGGAAATTTTGAACCAAGAATTATGTTAAAAAATAAAAATCAGTTTTTTGTCACCGGTATTGATACCGAAGTTGGAAAGACGGTGGTCTCCGCCATTTTAGTGGAAGCGCTCGGGGCAGATTACTGGAAGCCCATCCAATGTGGTGATCTAGATCACACGGATGCGAATAAAGTAAGGGATTTAATTAGCCACCCAACAACTACTTTTTTTCCTGAAAGTTACTTACTGCAAGCGCCAATGTCTCCTCATGCTGCTGCTGCCAAAGAAGGAATTCAGTTATCCCTCAGCGATTTTGTACCACCAACGACCCAAAACCCATTGATTATCGAAGGTGCTGGCGGTTTAATGGTGCCATTCAACGAAAAAGAGTGTATGATTGATTTGATGGAAAAACTAAGTTTCCCGGTCATTTTAGTCTCCAAAATATACCTTGGTAGCATCAATCATACTTTACTTAGCATCGAAGCTTTGAAGCGTCGAGAAATTGAGATTAAAGGGATAATTTTCGTCGGAGAAGAACATCCAACTACGGAAGAGGTTATTGCACAACATGGGCAAATACCTATTCTCGGGCGCATTGATTGGCTGGCAGAACTTAACCCTATTTCCATTAAAAAAGCTGCTCAAAACATTCAACTATGAGTTTATCCTTATTAGAAAAAGATCGCCGGTATATCTGGCATCCTTATACACAAATGCTCACCGCTCCGGCACCGTTGCCAATTGTAAGAGCAAAAGATACTTTGCTTTATGATGATCAAGGTAATGCTTACATCGACGCAGTTGCTTCTTGGTGGGTTAACCCGCATGGACACGCCAAAGAATATATTGCTAAAAAAGTGATGGCACAAATGCTAGAACTAGAACACGTGATTTTCGCGGGTTTTACACACCAACCAGCCGTAGAATTAGCGGAACGACTATTGAAGGTTTTGCCATCAAATCAGTCCAAAGTCTTTTTCTCTGATAATGGCTCAACCGCAGTGGAAATTGGAATTAAAATGGCCATTCAGTATTTTCATAATCTCGGTAAACCTAGATCGCGCTTAATTGCTTTTGATCACGGTTTTCACGGAGAAACTTTTGGAGCCATGTCCGCAAGTGGCGACCTTTCGCTGAACAATCCTTTCAAACAGCAGCTTTTTTCTGTTGACCGCATTCCAGTACCCGTTCCAGGAAAAGAGGCGGAGAGTATTCAAGCGTTAAAAGCAGCACTGGCTGGCGGAGATGTATACGCATTTTTGTTTGAACCATTGGTCTTAGGCGCTGGGGGAATGTTGATGTACGAACCAGAAGTGCTAGACGAGTTGATTACTATTTGTCACGAAAATGATGTGCTTTGTATTGCGGATGAGGTGATGACTGGTTTTGGTAGAACGGGAAAGTTATTTGCTTGCAATTACTTGAAAACGGCTCCGGATATTATGTGCCTTTCTAAATGTTTGACGGGCGGCACCTTACCGATGGCGACTACGATTTGTACCCAAGATATATTTGATGCTTTCTTATCGGAAGATAAATACAAAACCTTTTTTCACGGACATTCGTATACGGCGAATCCCGTTGGTTGCGCCGCAGCCTTGGCGAGCTTAGATCTGTTTGAAGATCCGGCTTGTTGGAAACAAATCAGGATGATTGAGGCAAGTCATGAAAAGTACCAAGAAAAAATAAAAGATCATCCTCGCTTACGAGCGATTCGACAACGAGGAACGATTCTAGCCTTAGAGTTCAGTTCTCCCGAAGACACGTCTTATTTTAATGAAATTCGGGATCAATTGTACGATTTCTTTTTGAAAAATGGCGTACTTTTACGGCCCTTGGGGAATGTTATTTATATTATGCCGCCGTATTGTATTACAAAGGCACAACTCAACAAAGTATATCAATTAATCAAACAGGCACTAGATCAATTTTAGGAATGTCAGCAGCGATTGGGATTGTAGGAATGGGCTCCATTTCTGCCTTGGGGAATAATAGGGAAGCCGTTTGGAAAGCGTATCAAAAGCCAGCAAGTTTGATTCAATATCGGACAGATTTAGCGGCTTTCGTTTGTGAATTAGATAGAGTGGGAGCGCAGCGGATTTCAGCATTGCAGCGAACCAATAAAAATTATCTGGCGCTTGATCGATCCGTTTTACTGGGCATGCTAGCCGCAGAACAAGCAGTTAATCAAGCTGGATGGAAAACGGATAGTTTGTACGGGATTAACATCGGTTCTTCTCGGGGCGCAACGGAGAAATTTGAAAAATATCATGAAGCATTTACAGCGGGTGTTGGAAATAAATTTTCTCCACTGAGCTCGCCAACTACTACTTTAGGTAATTTGTCCTATTGGGTTGGTAATCATTTGAGTCAACAAGGTTTGCATTTTGATCACTCGATCACCTGTAGCAGTGCTTTGCATAGTGTTTTAAACGGTATTGCTTGGTTAAAATCTGGCTTGTCTGAACAGTTTTTAGTAGGGGGAACGGAAGCGCCACTCACTGCTTTTACCCTAGCCCAAATGAAAGCCCTTCGCATTTACGCAAAGGATTCGCAGGTGGCATTTCCCTGTCGGTCTTTGGATTTGGAAAAAACTCAAAATACGATGGTTCTAGGCGAAGGAGCAGCGTGTTTTGCCTTATCTAAAAATTTAGACAATGCTTTAGCGATTATCGAAGGATATGGTTTTGCCTCGGAGAAGGTGTCTCATCATACGGCAATCTCCAAAAATGGCGATAGTCTATTTGAATCGATGCAAACTGCCATTCAGCATATCAATCAAGATGAAGTAGACTTGGTGGTTTGTCATAGCCCCGGAACTTGTCAAGGGGACTTGGCAGAACGGAAGGCGATTCAGCGGTTATTTGGCAAAAATATCCCCGCCTTGACTACAAACAAATGGAAAATTGGTCATACCTTGGGTGCCTCGGGTGCCATGAGTATGGAAATGGTAATCTTGATGCTACAACAACAAAGTTTGGTCGCCAGTCCGCCTTGGTTATCAACAGCTAAAACACCCGAAAAATTAGAACGTATTCTCTTTAACGCAATCGGATTCGGAGGCAATGCTGTTAGCCTTTTATTGCGAAAAAACTAAGCATTACAAATAGAAATTGTTTAATAATTCTCAACTGCTTTTAAGAATTTTCAAATAATTTCCTTTACAATATTTGATCTTAAAAATAAACTTTTGAAATAATGGAAGCAACTACCGCTTGGACCTTAGAAAAGATTAAAGCTCTTTATAATCAACCACTCATGGATTTAGTGTACCAAGCTGCGAGTGTACACCGCGAGCATCACGACCCTAACGAAGTGCAAATTAGTACGCTTTTGTCGATTAAGACGGGCGGTTGTCCAGAAGATTGTTCGTACTGCCCACAGGCGGCTCGCTATCACACGGATATTGAGAAAAATGATTTACTTTCGGTGGAGCAAGTACGTTCGGCAGCCTTAGGCGCACAAGCCACGGGGTCGTCTCGTTTGTGCATGGGTGCCGCTTGGCGAAATGTAAAAGATGATGCGGATTTTGACCATGTTCTTGACTTAGTGAAAACGGTTTACGATTTGAATATGGAAGTGTGTTGTACCCTCGGTATGTTGAGCGAAAATCAAGCGAAGAAGCTAGCAAATGCAGGATTGTATGCTTACAATCACAATTTAGATTCATCGGAAGATTTTTATAAAGAAATTATTTCTACGAGAGGATACGAAGATCGATTAAAAACTTTAGATAACGCACGGAAAGCAAAATTGACCATTTGTTCGGGAGGAATTATCGGAATGGGAGAATCGATCGAAGATCGTTGTCAAATGCTCTTGACTTTGGCAAGTTTGAAACCGCAACCAGAGTCGGTACCGATCAATGCTTTAGTCGCAGTAGAAGGTACTCCTTTAGAGGAACAAAAGCCCGTTGAGATCTGGGAAATGGTCAGAATGGTAGCGACAACAAGAATCGTGATGCCAACGACGACTGTTCGCCTTTCTGCGGGAAGAACAGAAATGTCACAAGAAGGACAGGCACTTTGTTTCTTAGCAGGTGCGGGGTCTATTTTTGCGGGTTCAAAATTATTAACGACTCCGAATCCCGAAGAAGATGAAGATAATGCTTTGTTCAAGGCTTTAGGTTTGCAACCTCGTGCTGCTTACGCCAAAGCGGAAAATAACCAACGACCGGAGTTAGCCGTCAACGAAACGGAGGAAGGAACAAAGTGGAGTAGACCAGGGCATAAAATCGAGGCCAATATTAAGTATAAAGAATTAGCCAAAGAAAAGCGACAAAGCTTGAAAGACGAACAAAAAGCTTAACATACTGATTTTTAAGCACCATCTCAAAAAATCATCAGATGAAATTTTTACCAATACTTAAAAAGATATTGCTTTGGTCAACCTTAATCGTTGTCTTGACTGGTGCTTTTGTTTTCTTTTGTAATTATTGGGTGCTTAAATACTCAAAAGATAAGGTCTTTGCTGATTTAGATAAATTGCCCGTGAATGATGTTGCACTAGTGTTGGGAACGAATCCTTACATTCATCGCAAAGATACTAAGTTCAAAAATTTGTATTTTGAATATCGTTTAAACGCAGCAATCGCCTTGTACGAAGCGGGAAAAGTGAAACATTTCATTTTGAGTGGAGATAATAGTCGCGAAACTTATGACGAACCCACCGAGATGAAAGCAGGGTTGATGGCGCGTGGCGTTCCCGAAGCTGCAATTACTTTGGATTATGCCGGTTTCCGTACCTTGGACTCCGTAGTGCGTAGCAATGCTATTTTTCAACAAAAAAGATTAACGATTGTTTCCCAAGAATTTCATAACTATCGCGCGGTATTTCTAGCGGGACAACATGGTATTGATGCCGTAGCCTTTAATGCGAAAACAGTTCCTTATCGAGGTAGTAAGCTACGCATTGAATTGCGAGAATGTTTAGCGCGAACGAAAGCTATTCTAGATGTCTTTGTCTTGCGAAAATCTCCTAAGTTTTTGGGAGAGAAAATTACCATTCAGCTTTAGTGTAAAGCTTTTTTTAATACACAAATCTTAAAACAACTTCTTAGAATAAAATCTAGTATTCAAATATACGGTAACAAAACTAAGTGTTATTTATTGTACCGTATGTTTAAACCCTTCAAAAAAATATTATGAGTCGAGTATCTATCGTCGCAGGCAATTGGAAAATGAATAAGACCTTTAAAGAAGGTTTGAGACTTACCCAATCGGTCATCAATAAAGCTAAAAAAACGGAAGCCACAGTAGTATTGGCTACGCCTTATATTCACTTAGCTGCCGTAGCGGAATTGATTAAAGAAACATCGAATGTAAAGCTTGCCGCTCAAAATTGTCATCACGAAGAAAGTGGTGCACACACTGGCGAAATTTCGGTAGGAATGTTGAGGTCTATCGGAGTAGATTACGTCCTGATCGGTCACTCTGAACGGCGTGCCGATTTTGGGGAGAAAAGTGCTTTGTTGGCACAAAAAGTAGATCGTGTTTTGGGCGCAAAAATGAAACCTATTTTTTGCTGTGGAGAAGCTCTTTCTGTACGCGAAGCGAAGAAGGCGAACACTTTTGTTTCAAAACAGTTGCGTGAAGGACTTTTTCACTTGACGGCAAAAGCAATGTCAAAAGTAGTGATCGCTTACGAACCCATCTGGGCGATCGGAACGGGCGTTACGGCAAGTGCCGAACAAGCACAAGAAATGCATGCTACGATCAGAAAAGTAGTCGCCAAAAAATACGGAGAGCAGATTGCTCAAGATTTGACGATCCTTTACGGAGGTAGCGTTAAGCCTGGGAATGCCAAGGAATTATTTGCAAAACCAGACGTTGACGGTGGTCTAGTAGGAGGAGCATCGTTAAAAGCAAGTGATTTTGGTGGAATAATTAATGCCATTTAGGACACTTTTTTAGTCACGTTTTGAGGGTGAAACGCCCGTTAAATATAAGTTTGTAGCTTATGTCAAGCCAAGATAGTGTCTTTGATAAAATGATAGAGTATAACTAATTTGGATAGATTTTTAGGTAAAATTACGCATTTTAGGAACAAAAGTATTATCTTTGGTACGAACTGTAAATAAATCGCTGTAATTATTGGTAAGCCCACTCAAGTGCTTCCAGTCGTCAGTTAGTCTGATCTTAAAATTTTAGTTATGAATAGTATCGTCACACAACGCTTCATTAAGTGTCACCAAAAGTTACGGGATGAAAATCGAGTACGCTCTAGTCGCCAATTCGCGCTTTCTCTAGAATATCTACCGCAAAGTTTGAGTGAAATTCTGAAAGGAAGAAGAGACGTTACCATTGAACTATTACGAAAAGCAGTCGAAAAATATAAGGTCAATCCTGTTTATATCTATACCGGAGAAGGACCAATGTTCATGAGCGAAGAAGACCATAAAAGTTTTCGCGTCCTGACTATTGTTACGAATTCACAGGACGATGAACGGATCGTTCACGTTCCCGTTCCGGCGCAAGCGGGGTACGCAGGGGAATTAGCTGACCCCACTTTTATTCAAGATTTGCCTTCGTTTTCCTTGCCAGATTATAAATATAAAGTGGGTACGCATCGTTCTTTTGACGTCGCGGGAGATAGCATGGAGCCGACCTTGTTTGAAGGAGATAAAGTGATTTGTAGTTTCCTCGAACCGACGCTCTGGGAGAGTTCTTTAAAAGATAGTTACGTTTATATTATTGTTACTCGTGGAGACGTAGTTGTTAAGCGCGTTGCGAACCAATTAAAGGAACAAAAGCGCTTGTTGTTGAGCTCGGATAATTCCTTTTATGAACCGTATCCCGTCAACGTTGGTGATATTCGAGAGATTTGGTACGTTCGGGCCAAAATTAGTCCTTTCTTACCCTCGCCACAAAATCTTCAAATTACCTTGCACGACGAAGTTAACGAGTTGCGCCAAACCATTTCACAACAGTCTCGCCTAATTGAAAATCTAAACCTCACCATCGAAAAATTATTGAAACAATCAGGTACGTTATAACGATTGCTTGATTCTGCTGGCAGCGCTCGCCGTCAAAATCTTTAGTTCTGTAGAAAAAATAAGTAAGTTGCTAGATTTTCAATTAGTTTTAAATTTTGAAAACTTTATTAATACCATATCATGGCAAAAACGATTTCAGGAACAGTTAAATTTCAAAATTTAGGAATGGGATTTTGGGGCGTTATCGGCGATAACGGCGAAGAATGGCGTCCAGTCAATATGCCCGAACAACTCAAGTCTGAGGGGGCAAAAGTAAAATTAAAAATTGAGGTACTAACAGAGGATATGTCTATGTTCATGTGGGGGAAAGCCGTCAAGCTAATCAGCTTTCACACCCTTTCTGTTTAAATAACTATTTTCTATACTTATTACTTATTTCCAATTCGTTGAATCGTGCGCGATTACTTTCAAGTTTTTGCGCTCTTCCAACAAGAGTTTAAGAGCAACTTGTGCTGCAACTTTTGCGCGTTCTTCTTGTGCTGCTTTTAAATGCTTAGGATCGTAATATTGCTTTACGAAATGGGTGTCAAAGTTCCCCGAAAGAAAGGCTTCGTGCTCAAAAACAAATTGTCCAAAGCCTAAGGTCGTTTCTACTCCTTCAATCTGATAATTTTGAATCGCTTCTCGAATACGTTGGATCGCTGCTGATCGGGTTGGTCCGTAGCAAATTAATTTGGAAATCATCGGATCGTAATAGATTGGAATATCCATCCCTTCCTCAAAACCATCATCCACTCTAATCCCTTCTCCTTCTGGAGCTTTATAAACTTCTAAATTACCAACACTCGGCAAGAAATTATTGAGTGGATCTTCTGCGTATACCCGCAATTCAACCGCGTGCCCTTCAATACTTAAGTCTGCTTGTGAAAATGCCAAATCTTCTCCGTTCGCAACTTTAATTTGTTGTTCTACCAAATCAATTCCAGTAATGAGCTCCGTTACGGGATGTTCTACCTGCAAGCGAGTATTCATTTCAAGAAAGTAGTAGTTGAGGTTTTCATCTAATAAAAACTCAACCGTACCCGCTCCCGTGTATTGACAAGATTGAGCAACTTTAACGGCATCTTTTCCCATCGCTGCTCGCAAGGCAGGTGTTAAAACAGCCGAAGGTGCCTCTTCAACTACCTTCTGGTGACGACGCTGTATACTACATTCTCTTTCAAAAAGATGTACCGTATTACCCGCTTCGTCAGCAAGGACTTGAATTTCAATGTGTCGGGGCGAAGCAACATACTTTTCAATAAAGACAGAACCATCACCAAAAGCAGAAACTGCTTCGCTAATTGCTCGCTTCATTTGTTCCGCTAATTCCGCTTCGTGTTCCACAATCCGCATTCCTTTTCCACCACCACCGGCGGAGGCTTTGATGAGGATTGGAAAACCAATTTCTTTGGCAATTTCTTTTGCCTTTTCAACGTCTTCAATAGCTTCGTCAATTCCTGGAACCATGGGAATATCATAAGCTTTAACCGCCGCTTTCGCTGCGAGCTTGCTTCCCATAATTTCAATAGAGTGGGGCGAAGGACCAATAAATTTAATGCCACTTTCTGTTACCTTACGAGCAAAATCAGCATTCTCACTAAGAAAACCGTAGCCAGGATGAATGCCATCTACTCCTAAAGCTTTCGCCTTTTCAATGATTTTATCTCCTAATAAGTAAGATTGGTTAGATGGAGGTGGACCTAGACAAATCGCTTCGTCTGCAAAAATAACGTGTGGAGAATGTCGATCTATTTCGGAATATACAGCAACGGTTTTGATACCCATCTTTCGTATAGTCCGTAGAATACGCAAAGCAATTTCTCCTCGGTTAGCAACAAGTATTTTTTTCATTTTATATCGGCTTCAATGACTAATTTTTGTAAAGATTGAACGAATGTAGTAGCAATAAGTTTTCCATAATGTTGATCTTTGAATTGAGCCACCCAACGCAGCCCCGAAATCGCATTACTTAACCATACTTCTTCCACCGTTTCCATTCGGCTTAAAGATAGCGGAATTTCATTAATTGCAAAATTTAAATTACGAGCAATTTTGAGGATTAATTTCCGACAGGTACCATCAAGACAAGCTTCGCTCAGTGGTGGTGTCCATATTTCTTTTTCGCTTACGAGAAATATATTGGCGCTAGAAGCTTCTGCGATACGCTGTTGGTGATTGAGCAAGAGGCAATCGTCCAGCTGATGTTCTTTTTTGTACAATCCTGCGAGGATGTAGGGTAACGCATTGCAAGTCTTTAAGCTACTCGTTGCCGTAGGAAATAGTTGAACAGAATCGCAAAGACCTATTTTTAGACCATGATCGTTGAGAACAAAGTTATCGGTAGATAGGGTTTGAGCTTCTATTAGGAAACTCGCATTTAGGTCTGTTGGTGTGTAGAGACCTGCACCGTTCCTGAAAACGGTGAGACGCACCCTGAAATTCCCCGAACGCCCAATCAGCTTATAAATTTCAGTAGCAACGAAATCGAGGTTTTGTAAAGCAGGTTGAATCAAGCGGAGGCTTTGCATTCCCTTCGTAAGCCGTTCTAAGTGGTATTTTAAAAAAGGGATCTTACCTTGAAAAACACGAATGGTTTCAAATAAACCGTCTCCGTAATGAAAAGCGCGGTTATCGGCACAGAAAATTGGCTGATCTGCCGCTTGCAGTACACCGTTGAGGTTAAGCTGATTCATGCAGTGAAGATAACTAATTGACTCCCACTAAGCAAGTCGTAATTAAATTGCTTGACTTTTAGTTTAGAAGAATAAAACTTATGAATTACTTCATTTTTTTCATCAAATCCACGATACAAAGTCGAATATCTCGACGAATATCATTTTCATCTGTTTCGTTCGGTTTATGAACCTTGAGAATGCCGGGCGTCTTTTCGGTCAAAAATTCCATATCTTTTTCTAGGCCAAGGAGCAAAAAGTCGTTGAGCACTACCACGTAGGATTGATCGTCTTTAATGGTTTTATCTTGAATCTTCCAGACTTGCTTATTTTGATCAAAGTATACCTGAAATCGTTGTAAATAACCTCCAGAACCTTTATTCTTACGGCCTACTTCCAATACTTTCTTTAAGAGTGCTCCTGTCATTTCCACTTCATAAACGGCTCCGCCAAAAGGCAAAGTACGAATGATATCAAATTGGTAGATACTACCTTTTAACTGATCATCCAGTCGAACCGAGCCGCTATTGAAAAAAGCACAGTCTGGATTCATTTTTCCAGCGGCAAAACAAGCTTGGGCAATCCGCTTTCCGAGGTTCGTTTGGCGATGACGAATGCTGGATTCTCTGCCATCGAGTGGTGTATTAACAATTGCGACGATTTCATCTGGATCAAAACCACTTTTTCTAAAACTTTTATCAGCGATGTCTGTCCATTTTTTTACTATTTTTGCCACGGTAGGATCTTCTTTAATGTTGGTATCAATAGCCCGTAATTTAGAATTTAATTTTACTTTTTTAGTCTTTTTGTCGAAAATAAGCGTGTGTATATAAGCTGTCTTCGCGTTAGCATCTGCTTTTGCTATGGTGGTTTGCTTAACTTTCTCTAATAAGTGATCATGGTCGTGACCACCAATGAATAAGGGCACCCCAATTATTTTTTCGGCTAAGATGAGATCGTCTGCTAGGTCTAAGTGGGTAATACCAATCACTAAATCCACTTCGTTCCTTAACGCATTTGCCGTTGCCAAGGCGCTTTTAATAAAGTCATTGTAATGTACATAATCCTTACGGTTTGACGGTAGGGTTACGCCGAAGAAACCAACTTTTAAAGTAGTTCCGTCTTGATCCGCTACCTTCCAAATCCAAGTCTTCGGAATTGTTGTTTTTTGATTATTTTGAAATTTGTAAAAAGCTTCTAAACGATCACCTACCTTATGCTCCACGTTAGAACTAACCCAATCGAAAGTAGATTCGTTCAGTCGTTTTTGTAAATCCTTTTCTTTTAGATCGAACTCATGGTTTCCAAAAGTAGCTAAATCAATCTTAGCGGCGTTCATCACGTCAATCATTTGTCGACCGTTGATGCGTTCTCCTTCGTATTTCATCGTAGCAATTAAAGAAGGATAGAGGAAATCTCCCGCATGGATGGCAAGGGTATTGGGGTTTTTTTGTAATAAATTTTGCTTAAGGGTTGCAATACGAGCCATTCCACCCACTTTCCCACCTTGTAGTGGAGCAATTTCGTAGACATCATTAATCTGGAGTAGTACAATTTCTATTTTTTGATCATCAGTATTATTTAAGTCATCACTCGACTTTTTTAGAGAAGTACAACTCCCACAGATCAAAAAACTAAGGACAAATAAGGAGGAAAATAATCTACTTATCATTGGGGAAGGATTTATTGCCGTTTTTCGAAATCTATAGTAACGACTTTGATGAATTGGATGGTATTTTTGCGATTGGCTACCTAGACTTTGATTGAGTAGCGTTAAATCTTATTGTTTTGTCAAAGATATACTAAATAATTGTAGGGATTTTGTTGAATTGTAAAACTTATTAATATACAAATGAAAAAACGATTATTTTTTGTTTTGTGACATTATTACAAATCTATTTTGCTCAAAAGTTAATGGGCTTAACCCAAATCAAAGTCCTGCTTTGAGGAAGTCCAAAGTTATTCGCTAGTCAAAAAAAACAAGCAGTATTAGCTGGTTTTATCACATTTAGAGCAGTTTTACAACAAATAATTGACTTTTAATATTAGCTAACTCTGGGGAAATACCAAAGTTATATATTTTAGAAAATATAATTTAATTAAAGCTTATGGAAAACCTTCATAAATTTGTTACTTTTAGGGAGGTAGCATAGTCAAAATCAGTGACAGTACTACTTTTATGAGATAATTTTTTAACCAACTAAGTTTTGTTCTATGAGAATAAGAACCTTTAAAACGAAAAAAAGTCAGCTTTACTTTTTCAATTTCCTAACGGATGATGGAGAGCCGGTTTTGAAAAGCCAGGGGTATCAAACTAAAGAAGCTTGCGCAAACGGCAAGGATTCAGTCTTGAAAAATGCTTCAGATGACGCAAATTACGAACGTAAAGTTGATGAAGAGGGAAATCACTTTTTTAATCTGAAAGCAGCTAACGGTCAAGTAATAGGTACTAGCGTTACCTTTGCTTCTGAGGCGGAGTTGAATAGTGCGGTCGCTCTAATGAAAACCTTGCGAGCATCCAAAGCGGCGGAAGGTGATCCTACGGCTACCGACCCAGCGGCAACTAAAGCGACTGCATCAAGTAAAGTAAGTGATGATTATCGACCCTTAGCTTTCTATGAAGGTAAAATTAGTGGGGAAGAAAATGGCTTTGATCGTTTTTATGATGAAGAAGGAAATGAACATTATTTTAGCTATAACTTAGACAAACTCGTAGTACTGATTAGTGAAGGTTATTCTTCGGAAGCTTCACGTGACAATGGGATTGCATCGGTTACCAAAAATATGTCAATCGAAGCGCGATATAAGCGTGGTCAATATAGTAATGGCAAACATTACTTCGGGATCAGAGCAGGTAACAATCAAGAGGTTGCTACAAGTCGCTGGTTTGATACGGCGGAGGATATGGAAAAAGTAATCTCCTTGTTGCTTTCTGGAGGGAAAGGCAACGGTATCGTAAGTGGAATTTTCGCTCCTGCTAGCGACCAAAAAGGCATTTATAAGGAGTATAAGCCACTGGGCTTTTATCAAGAAAGAATTGCAGGAGAAGATTTTGGGTTTGATGCTTTTGACGAAGAAGACAAATACTACTTTTCTGTCAATTATGAAAAAGAGCCACTTTTAATTAGTGAAGATTATACCTCCGCAGCAGGTAGAGATAAAGGAATCAAATCCATAAAGAAGAATGTCAAGACGGAAAGTCGATATGTCCGAATGGTTCATCCAAACGGCAATCACTATTTCAACTTGTTGGCAGGAAATAAACAGGAAATCGCTACAAGTCGTTGGTTTGAAAGCGAAAAAGATATGGAAAAGGCAATCACTTGGTTGCAAAGCACTGGAGGAACTCGCAAACGGAAAAAAGCAACGCGGGTAAAGAAAGAGGCTGTAGAAAGAACCTACGTCTTGAAAGATCAGGATTATTTGTGTAATAACCTGAAGTATGATTCTTTCCAAAGTGGTGGCAATAAGCGATTCTATTTTGTCTTCAAAAGCCCTGAAGGAAAAGCGGTATTGATAAACGGTGATGTGCGTGGCTTTGCGACACAAGAAGATTTAGAGCAGGGGATTAAAGATTTATTTGCAAATGCTCCTAATGATAAGATGTACGAAGTAAAGGAAACCAAGAATGGAAAGACTTATTTCTACATCAAAAATAAAGAAGGTAAAAATGTAGGTCGTAGTAGCTTGTTCTACGATAAGGAGGAAGATATGAAAGGAGCGATGCGCTTATTACAATGCGTGGGCGTTCCTATGGCAGGAGGTG
>JBGCFY010000325.1:0-6028 GCA_045110315.1 Saprospiraceae bacterium | reverse complement strand
TTGCACCGACCAGATTTCTTAATGAATCCGCACGAAATTGCAGAGGCATTTACCCAACTAAAAGCCGCAGGCAAAGTGATTAACTTTGGCGTTTCTAATTTTAGCCCTTCACAGTTTGAACTCCTCAATAGTTTTACGCCGCTTTCTGTGCACCAAGTTGAAATTTCAGCGTTACACTTAGCGCCTTTTCAGAATGGTATTTTAGATCAATGCTTACAACATCAGGTCCTTCCTACCGCTTGGTCCCCTTTTGGAGGAGGTGCCATTTTTGGCGAAGCAGCTACGCCGGTACAAATTCGCCTCAAAGCTGCCGCAGCGGTTTTAGCAAAGCAATATGATACGAGCGTAGATCAAATCTTATTAGCTTTTTTACGATCCCATCCGGCGGGCATTATTCCTATTTTGGGTACTAGCAAAATTGAACGAATCAAAGCCGCTTGTGTACAACAAAACTTACAGTTAACCAAAGAAGAATGGTATGCCCTTTGGCAAGCTTCAACGGGAGAAGAAATTGCCTAGTTTTTTGGGGGTTAATAAATTTCAAACGCAATGACAAACAATATGATACAAGTACGTTCGCGTGCACAAGCTGGCGCAGAAATTTCTTGGTTTGCGCCGATCTGTAATGGAGACGATGCTTTTTTGGGCAGTTTGGATCCCAAGTACAAAAGTAATTGGCGGAATGCATCGGAGATTTTGTTAACGGCAGATCGTTTGGGATACCGAAATATTTTGTGTCCTTCTTCTTACCTCGTCGGACAAGATACGATGACCTTTGCTTCCGCCGTCGCGCCCTCAACGCAGCAAATTAATTTACTCACCGCCATTCGTTGTGGAGAAGTTCATCCACCGATGTTGGCTCGCGCCCTCGCTACGCTGGATCATATTTTAAAAGGGCGTTTGACCATCAATATTATTTCCTCCAATCTGCCGGGTGTTAATATGAGTTCGGAAGATCGTTATCAACGGTCGCGAGAAGTAATCGAAATTTTAAAGCAATGTTGGACACAAGATCAGATTAATTTTCAGGGACAATTTTATCAACTTCAATTGGATACCGCTCCCGTCAAACCTTATCAGCAAAATGGTGGACCTCTGCTCTACTTCGGCGGTTATTCTCCAGCGGGTGTGGATCTTTGTGCGGAACATTGTGACGTCTATTTAATGTGGCCCGAAACGGAACAAAAACTAGCGACACTCATGACTACAATGAGTGAGAAAGCGGCTGCTTATGGTCGAACAGTTGATTTTGGATTACGAATACATATGATTGTGCGGGAAACGGAAGCCGAAGCACGAGATTATGCGGCGCGACTTATTTCAAAACTAGACTTAGATCAAGGAAAAGCGATTCGAGAAAAAGCCTTGGATGCTCAATCTTATGGTGTCGCACGACAAACGGAAATGCGTAACAGTGCAGATGATACATTTTTTGTAGAAGATAATCTCTGGACAGGTATTGGTTTGGCGCGTTCGGGTTGTGGTGCCGCTTTGGTTGGTACGCCGGATCAGATTTTGGCAAAACTACGGCGTTACATGGACTTGGGTATTCGGTCTTTTATTTTTTCGGGTTATCCGCATTTGCAGGAGTGTGAATTATTTGCAAAATACGTTTTGCCACAACTAGAAACTTTTTCGATGCCCATCATCCAAGGACGAATTCCAGCAGCCGAACCTTTAACGCCGTTAGCTGCGGGGGAACGGAAGTAAACGAATCACTTTTTTTTATCGAATACCGGATCATGAAATAATCAGATATGCTTAGAAGCAAATGCTCATTATGCTACCGCATAACTCCGCTTTTTGAACCTCGACTAGCTAAAAAATGAACGATAACAAATTTCAAAAGCCAAATCCAAACAGCTGCTTAACTTTGCCGCAGTTTTTTCACGCTTCGAGGAAAAGCAATTTATTCTTTTACAAAAATATAAACTTAAATTATGAAACTTAACTTAACTTTACTCTGCTTACTTTCCTTTCTACAATTATCTGCCCAAGACTTCATCCAAAGTCCTTTCCAAAGTGTCAACTTAGGGGTTCCTGTCGTTGCAGATTTTAATGGAGACGATGAGCTTGATGTTTTAGGTATTCAGTTTTCTTTAACGGGATTCAACAAACTCGTCTTACAACTCAATACGCCTGGGAATACACCCATTGAATTTGAGAATAAAATCCTCGATTTTGAATTTTCTCCGCTGGGAACACCTGCCTTGGGCGACCTTGACGGTGACGGTGACCTTGATGTAATCGTCGCTCAAAATACGGATCAACAACTTTATTTAATCGAGAATGATGGTGCCGCTAATTTCACGAAAGTTGCTTTAAATATTTTTGACGCCAGAGACTTGCAAGTTATCGACTTAGATGGCGATTCAGATTTGGATATCGTAGGAATCAATACTACGGATAATACCGGAAATATATATTTCAACGATGGCAATCAAAACTTTAGCACCGTAGCGATACCCGTTTTGGCGAATGGTGATTTGGAGTACTTCGACATCGCGGACATAGATAATGACAATGACCTAGATCTAATTTTAGCCTATGACCAACCTTCTGGCAATCACATTCTTCTATACCTCAATGATGGCGCAAACAATTTTAGTGAAACGAAAGTTGTTACCAATACGTTTAGTGGAATCAACGACTTGAAGGTTCAAGATTTAGATAGTGATGGTTTACAGGATATCGTTGCCATTAGAGATTTCAGTTGTGCAATTTTTCGCAATCAAGGAAATTATAACTTTGAAAATGCTGTCTTAGCAACGGGTGGAGATCTTTTGAGACGGGTGACGATCGGTGACTATAATGGCGATGGTCGCATGGATTTTATTTTAAGTACCAACGGAGATGGTATGACTTGGAATCAAAATCTTTCTAACTCACCGCTAAGCTTTGAACAAAAAAACATCAGTGGAATCACTCCTGCGCTCTCCATTATCAATGCGGATTTAGACATGGACGGAGATCAAGATTTAATCGTTTCCAATGGTGATTTTTGGTGGCTTGAAAACACAATACCCCAAGTTCCCGTAAGCGTTACTGATTTGACAAAAGCGGGTCTCACGGTTTTCCCAAACCCATTTACGGACATCGTACAAATAAAAAATCTACCGACGGGACTTTATCAATATCGCATTACGGATTTGCAGGGACGACAAGTGCTATTTTCCCAAACGAATAATAGCGAACTAGATTTATCAAACTTACAGAGAGGTATTTATTTCCTTAGTTTGACGAACCCCCTTACCCAAAAAGTCCAATACACAAAAATTGTTAAACAATAACTAAACGCTTACCGCACTACAATCCTACTACATTCTTTTACCTTCCACTTATTCTGTAGTCATTCTCTAGAGTAAGTGGAATGTTTGTTTGTTTATATTTATATTTTACAAATATATTTTAACAATAATGTTAACTTATTTTATATTTTTGTTGGGACAACAATAATTGGTAAGCTTCTAGGAGTTACTAATTATTTATTTTCAACACTAAAGGATGCTGCTAGTACCTTGTAACCATCGCATTTATTTAGCATCATTCTACAACCCCTTAACGTATGTCACACTTTGACGAAGCGTTTTTCAACGCGCCCGCCATGCTCACGTTTAGTGATGCTGATCAACAACAAGTTGGTGAAAAAGTAACCCTCCTGATCAAAGGACAAGGTACACTTGCCCTAAAAAACCCTTCCACCAGAAGTTTCTACCTCAACCTTGTTGCGGGTGAAAATACCCTCTCTTTCCAGATCAATGAAAAAGAAGCAAGACTTTTCCTCATGAAAAATGGTGTAGAGAAGTTAATTGAAACCTACGATGTAAAAATGGTACAACCCGATGATGCAAAATATTGGTACAGCTTTGATAGCTTATCGAAAGTCATCAAATTTGGAATGGGAGAAGTCCGCAACGACCTAAAAATGTTAGAACAAAAACTGGATTTGGATTGGTTGGAAGAAGTGGAAGCTTTTCACATTTCTAGAACGGCCATTCCTACGGAACTTTACCGAGACCCAATTGTCTACGATCCATCTCTACTCGTAAAGCCTACCGATGATATTACGATTGACGACATTGCTTACAACAACTATATCGTTCCTGCCAATTTAACGCCAAGTTGCCAATCTTTGTACGCTAATATTTCGGGCAAAAACTTTAATTTGAATACCTCCGATTTTCCAGACTTTGTAGATGCTATCGAGGCAAGTATTAAAAATCCTGACGGATGGTGCTACAAAGAATTAGCTAAAAAGGCAACGGAGTTCGGCGAAGATAATCCCGACGAAACCTACTTAAGAATTACACTTGGCGCAAACCAAGGAGACTCGCCCGGCATTCCTTTTGTACTTGAAATTTGGCCTCCAGGTAATTACTCTCCAATCCATAATCACGCAAATGCAAATGCCGTAATTAGAGTCCTTCACGGTGAAATTACCGTCAAACTTTTCCCTATGCTCTCTAAATATCACGAGAAGCCATTCAAGCAAAAAGTATTCCGTAAGGATGATGTCACTTGGATTTCTCCCCGTTACAACCAGACCCATCAACTTGTAAATGCAAACAAATCGGGACCAACTTGTATTACCATTCAATGCTACTTATACGGCGAAGACAATCACCAACACTATAAGTATTTTGACTACATTGGAGAAGATGGAAAAATTGCACAATTTACGCCCAACAGCGATGCAGGCTATCTTGAGTTCAAGGAAATTATGCGCAAAGAGTGGATGGCAGAAAAAGACACTGTTTTTTCTCCGCAAGAAACGGAAAAGGCGACGCTAACGAACTAACCTTCAATAGCTAATTTCACTCAAATCGTCTTTAAATAGACTATAATTTAATTCGTACCGTTTTAAAAATATCCTAACCGATTTTTTTTTAAAACGGTACGTTCTTTCTTTGAGATTTCAATCGAAGTCAATGAAGTTGTTTTAAAATAAACCCAAACGAGATAAACAGCTAAAACTTTTTTTTTGAAAAATAAACTAAAATACCTGCTTATACTGCTCAGCCTATTGTTATTGATCGCATTTCTTGGGCTACATTTCATCGCCCCTTATGCCATTTTACAACCACCAAAAATACTAACGCAACGCAGTCCCGCAGCTTTAAATTTAGCAACCAAATCTTTCAATATTGTCACGCAAGATCAGCTAAAACTTGATGGACATTGGATTGCTTCTGCGCTTGACACCACTCATTCGATTTTGATCTTAGTTCATGGGATTGGTGGCTGTAAAGATCACTTTTTAGCATTGGCACAAGTCCTCTCCGAGCAAGGTATTGAAACCATTATTTTTGATGGGAGAGCGCACGGAAAAAGTGAAGGAAAATACTGTACTTATGGCTTTAAAGAAAAGCAAGACATCGTTCAGATCGTTGACGAAATAAAAAAAAGACAAGCAGATACTCCTTTGGGAATTTGGGGAAACTCACTCGGTGGTGCGATTGCGCTTCAAGCCTTAGCCTTAGATCCTAGAATTGAATTTGGGATTATCGAAAGCACTTTTACCAGTTTACCACAGATCGTTTTTGATTATCAGCAAAGAATTTTCAAAGGTCTTGGTCTACGTCTTTTTTCCGACTATGCTATTCGGAGAGCCGGCGACATTGCAGGCTTTGATGCGGATGGCATTCAACCGATCGAATCCGTAAAACAGATTCAACAGCCCGTTTTGATTGCACACGGCGATACCGATAAAAATATCAAGGTAGCGTACGGCAAAGCATTATTTGAAGCACTTGCCGCTCCACAAAAAGAATTCGCGCTAATTGAAAATGGCGGACACTTTGGTCTACTCGCTACGGGTGGAATTGCTTACCAACAACAATTGATGACGTTCATTAAAAAGCATAGTAAGTAAGGAAATATTTCCAAATTAAGTAGTTCGCGGAAATTGAGTTTACAATAAGTTGAAAAGAATTTTGAGCTTAAACGAGGCGAAAAACACAGACAATGCCAGAGCATTGGCGAGGCTTTTTAACGAAGTAGAAGCTTAAAAGGCTTTCAAGTTATTAGT
>JBGCFY010000324.1:0-15424 GCA_045110315.1 Saprospiraceae bacterium | reverse complement strand
TTCGTAAACATTTTTGGAAGTATTAAATAATTTCAGACTTAAAACACCAACATTATGAATATCTCCCCCTTAGATTGGTATATCATCGCTGGCTTTTTTGTTTTCTCTCTCGTCATCGGTATTCTTACAGCCAAAAAATCTAGCAAGAGTTCCTCAGAATTCTTTCTTTCTGGGAGAAATATGCCCTGGTGGCTACTCGGAATTTCAATGGTTGCGACCACCTTTTCGGCGGATACACCTAACTTTGTCACCAATGTAGTACGAACAGATGGTGTCTCTGGAAACTGGGTTTGGTGGATTTTTCTCTTGACGGGAATGCTTACCGTTTTTGTGTATGCTAACCTCTGGAGACGGTCCGGTGTCTTGACGGATTTAGAATTTTACGAATTGCGTTACAGCGGAAAACCAGCCGCTTTCCTCCGAGGATTTCGCGCAATTTACTTAGGTGTTTTCTTTAACGTGATGATTATGGCAACGGTTTGTCTCGCAGCCATTAAGATTGGAAGTGCCATGCTGGGATTTTCTCCTTTGGAAACGCTACTAATTGCGTCAATCGTAACCGTAATTTATGCCGCCCTTGGTGGTCTAAGAGGTGTAATTATTACAGACTTTTTCCAGTTTATCATGGCGATGGTCGGTTCCATTTGGGCGGCTTACGAAATTGTCAATATGCCAGGTGTGGAAAGTCTTGATGCTTTATTACAATACGATTCAGTCATTGCCAAGATGTCTATTCTTCCTGACTTTAATGATTCTGATTTGATCTTTACCATGTTAATCATTCCACTTGCCGTGCAATGGTGGAGTGTTTGGTATCCTGGCGCAGAACCTGGTGGTGGCGGTTACGTTGCACAACGAATGCTAGCAGCCAAAGATGAACGAAATGCAATGGGTGCTACCCTACTTTTTAACTTTGCACACTACGCATTACGCCCTTGGCCTTGGATTCTGATTGCCCTAGCTTCCTTGGTGATGTTTCCGCTAAAAATCAATGAACAACGGGGCGACAATCAAATTGCGATTTCCGCCGACGCGCAGGGCTTTCTCGATCAAGCCGTTAGCCAAAGTGACTTAGGCTTTTTGAGCAATGGGATTACTCATCAACTCAATAAATTGCCCAGCGAGGCCGCACAAACGCAACGAAATGCTTATGAAAGACTACAGCGATTAGTCCGTCAAAATTCAAATAGTTTAGAGATCAAATCTTTAGCCTACATCTTCGCACAAAAAAACCGTACCGATGGTAAAGCCAAAGATAATACACAATGGACTGACCCTTTAGAAGAGGAGCAGTTGGTTTACTTACACCTCGCAAATCCAAATTTAGAAATTAGTAAACTAGGACACGATTTAGCCTATCCGACAATGCTTAACTTTTTGCCAAAAGGCTTACTAGGATTGGTATTAGCGTCTTTGATTGCCGCGTTTATGTCTACCCTTTCGACGCACCTCAATTGGGGCGCTTCTTACATTGCGAACGATTGGTACAAACGATTTATGAATCCTCGTGCCACGGAAAAAGACCTTGTCCGCATTGGCAGAATTTCAACTATTTTGCTCATGGCAATGGCCGCGGGGGTTGCTCTTTGGCTCAGCGATGCTTTACAAGCTTTCAATATTTTATTACAAATTGGAGCGGGTACTGGATTGATTTTTATCCTCCGCTGGTTCTGGTGGCGAATTAATGCTTATAGTGAAATTACCGGAATGGTCGTTTCTTTTATCATTGCCATTTACTTCGAATTTTTCCACGCGGATTTAGGTTTTGAACCTTTAGCCAACCACGTCAAATTAGTCACTGGCGTAGGAATAACGACCCTCGCTTGGACAATCGTAACTTTGTTTACTCGCCCCACAAGCTATCCCGTTTTATTGAATTTTTATAGAACGATTAGTCCTGCTAAAGTAGGCTGGTCCCCCATTGTTAATCGCGCTTTAAAGAATAATGAACTACAAGAAAGACAAGTCAGTTCTGGGCAACTCCCACTCAAGATTTTAGGAATGGTCGTCGGTTGCTTTACGGTATATGGGGCTTTATTTGCTACTGGATTTTGGATTTATAACAACCAAGAAAGTGCCATCATTGCCACCGTAGTAGCTGTTGTTGGTACCATTAGTTTATTCTTCATTTGGAGAGCGATCAAATTGACGAACATGGAACCACAAGCTTAATACTGCTCTTATGTTTTTAATAAAAAATCGTTCTTAGAAAAGAAGTTACAGGCTTATGCAGATTATAAATGATAGTTTTTTTGCTCCTTTCTATGTTTTCATTAAAGCGGAAAGAAACCTTTCGGACGAAGCGTTGCTGCAAGCATTCGACTTAAAAGCTTACCAGTTAGTCACGGAAGAGGAAGAGAGAGAAATGGAACATTTTGATAAGCGTTACTTATTTATCACCGAGGATGCAGAGTGGACACATCTCATGGATGATTTTTGTTACACCTTGTGGCATTTGGAAAGTCTTTCCGAAAAACTAGAAGTTTTAAGTCAACGCTACGATATATTTTGTTGTTCCGTCGGTAATGTCGATGATTCTTTTGATTTTATTTATGATAAAAATGGAAAAGTAGTAAGAGATTACGTCGTGGAAGACTTGCAGTATAATGGCGGAGTTGTAGTTAAAAATGAAGGCACGCCACTAGCTGGCGAAGAGAAAGCCTTACAAATTCCGGATCGTTATGCCAAAGTTTTAGCACTCGCTCAACTGATTGGTGTTAACCCAAATCATCAATTGCAGCGTATTCGTTGCTACGGCACCAAAGAATTTTCTACCACCAAAACAGGACTTTAAGATGGAAAGAAGACGGATTGAAGATCAAACTTTCAAAGCACAGGATTATACCCAAAAAGGATTTCCTTCGGCGACTTACGAAAATTGTCAGTTTGTACAATGCAGTTTTGCAGCTTGCAATTTGACCAATCTTAGCTTTGTCGATTGCACTTGGGAAGATTGTGATTTTAGCAATGCAAAGCTAGCCAATACGGGATTTAAGGACGTAAGCTTTCTTCGTTGTAAGCTCCTAGGTCTAGATTTTAAAGATTGTAATCCTTTTTTATTACAACTGCAATTTGAAGATTGCCAATTACAGTTTGCTTCCTTTTATCAGCTCAGTTTAAAGAATACCCTTTTTCAAAATTGCAAACTCAACGCTGTAGATTTTGTGGAAGCAAATCTGACGCAAGCTACTTTTGCAGATTGCGATTTATCCGATGCTACTTTTGCTAATACAAATTTGTCGGGTACAGATTTTAGCACTGCCATGCATTATGCTTTTGACCCTGCGGAAAACCAAGTTCGCAAAGCCCAATTTTCAAAAGATGGCTTGGCTGGTTTGTTAAGTAAATACGACTTGGTCATTCACTAATTCCTCTTTTATGCACTGCAACCTAGTACCTTGATTACATAGGTTCGCTCCGTCGACAAAAATAGCTTACTCATCGTGATTCTAGTAAATTTTGCTTAGAATTCCCTATCTTCAAATTATCCGTTTCAAATCAGAAAATTGCACAAAGCTATGCAAGAAAATAATATTATTACCATTAAGAACCTTTCTAAAAGTTACGGCCGAAAAAGGGTTTTATCAAATATTTCTTTGGACATTGCTCCTGGGCAAATCATTGGCTACATTGGGACGAACGGTGCCGGAAAGTCCACAACGGTTAGGATTCTAATCGGGCTTGACAACGAATTTGAAGGGGAAGTTTTTATCAATGGGTATGACGTAAAAAAAGACTCCCTTGCCGTAAAAAAAATGATCGGCTATATCCCTGAAGTCGCGGAACTCTACGATGTACTAACGCCAATGGAATACCTGTCCCTCATTGGGCAGTTATATGAAATGTCAGAAGCCAGAATCCGAGAAAAAGCAACGCAGATGCTAGGCTTTTTTGGCTTGTCCCATCAAATGGATCAACGCATGGATAGTTTCTCTAAAGGCATGCGTCAAAAAGTATTAATTGTAGCAGGTTTGATTCATAACCCGTCCATCATTTTCATGGATGAACCTTTAACGGGATTGGATGCGAACACAGTCATTCTCTTCAAGGAAATTATCGCACGACTCGCACAGGAAGGAAAAACCATTTTCTATTGTTCCCATATGATGGACATCGTAGAAAAGGTTTGTGATCGCATCATTTTACTCAAAGGTGGTCGAATTCTAGCCGATGGCTCGTTTGCCGAGCTTAAGCAACAAAACGATGGAAGTTTGGAGGCAATTTTTTCGCAACTCACGGGAACCAGTGATACGAATACACAGGTAGATGGGTTTTTAAATGCCATCAAAGATGCTGAATAAACTACTCTTAAAATTCATTCAATTATTTGCGCCATTATGGCGAATGATAGGCGTAGATATTTCCAAGCTCATTATTATTCTACGGACTAAGTTACTGATGGATGGTAGGCGTGTTACAAGTTTTACACAAAGCTACCAAGGCAAAAATAAGAGTGACTTGGATTTGCTGACCATGCTATTTTACTTGATCATGGGCTTTGTTGCCATGTTTTTATTATTCATTTTCAAATTACCAACGACGGGAATTTCACTATTCTTGAGTTTTTGGCTCATCATTATCATGTTTACCCTCGTTGCAGAATTCACGGATGTGCTCATTGACGTCAAAGACAACTACATCTTATTGCCGCGCCCTGTAGATGATAAAACACTGGCGCTCTCTCGACTCCTGCATCTTTTCTTATACCTTTTTCGCCTGACCTTAGCCTTTTTGACCCCATCAATAATTTATTTAGGCTGTAGTTATGGATTTATGGCAGCGTGCTTATTGGTCGTACAAAGTATTTTCGTTTTACTACTTGCTATATTTTTGGTCAATATTTTATATCTACAATTACTACGGTTCACCTCTGGCAAAAGGTTTAAAGAACTCATTAATTACTTTCAAATTGGTTTTATTATTTCCATCATTACCTGTTACTATGCCTTACCCAAACTCATTGATTTTAGTCAGTTTGAAACCATAAATTTATTGGAACATTCTGCCCGGTTTTATATTCCTAGCATTTGGATTGGAAGTTGGTGGGCAGTAGTTATGGAAGGAAATTTTTCACCCCAAACACTCCTTCTGGCAAGTATGGGTTTCCTCGTTCCGTTATTCCTGTTGTACCTAGTAACCCAAGTATTATCAAAGAAATTCAGTCAGCGTTTAATTGCGCTAGATGAAAATAGTGTCGTGCTTAAAAAAGTGCAACAAGAAGCTCTTAAAACACCTGCGCTAACTTGGAAGAATTGGTTGAAAAACAAGTTGGTAAGTAATCCTACCGAAAGTGTAGGTTTCGAATCCGTTTGGCTCATTACAGCTAGAAGTAGAACTTTTAAATTGAAGACTTACCCACTATTTGGCATCATTCCAGGTTATTTCATTTTTACAGCCATGTCAGGCGAAGGAACCGTTAGCGAGCGCTGGGCAAGCTTGATTGAGAGTGACCGTTATATCTTTCTTATTTATCTTGCGATCTATGGCATCTTAATCCCTATTTTCAATGTTCGCTTTTCAGATCAATATAAAGCCTCTTGGTTATATTACGCCATGCCAATCCAATATCCAGGATTGATTCTAAAAGGTGCGACAAAAGCAATGATCGGGAAATTCATCGTGCCGGTAATTAGTATTATGGCAATTATCTCCTTATCCATTTGGGGAATAAAAACCGTTGATGATATTATGCTTGGTTTGATCAATGTGTTATTGGTTGCCGTGGGAATTAGCAGAATCGTACTCAAACGAATGCCTTTTTCTGAAGCCTGGAGCAATCAAAGCAAAGGAAGCTATACGGGTTGGAATCTATTCTCCATGTTGTTTATTGGCGTATTGGGATTTGGGCATTGGTATTTATTGGATCGCCCAATCGCATTAGTTATTTGGGGAGGAATCGGCATTATTTTAATCCTCCTCATATTAAGAGATTTCAAACGGATCTCTTGGCGAGATATGGAGACAGATTAACTCACCGGAATTCTTTTCGCCAAACCAACTTAATGGCAGACCAACGTTCGTCTACGGAACATACTTTTGCATCAATCAAACCGAGGCTACGAGCAAAGCTACGAATTCGATTACCATCCAAATTTGTTGGGATTTTTGAAGCTTTTTTATACCAAGAAACCCAGATCATTCCGTCCTTATAAATCTCTTCTTTCAAGAACGGTAAATAGGCTTCCATACTTTCCGCCGTTTCACAAAACAAATGGACGAAATTGGCTAGTTCCTGACCATCTTCCAAAAAAATCAACTCATCCGGTAAGTCACCTAACAAATCTAAATAGTGGATCGGCTCGTCAATAATCCGTAGCTTAAACTGAGTTTTGATGCCCAATTTTTTCAACAATCGTGTTTTAGAATAGTTTGGTGTCATCGGTGAGAATTGACTTTTTTATTCAACCTTAGTTTCTTGCCCTTTGATCTTTCGAGTCGCCCAGCCGTGTAGCACAATTCCCATCAATCCCATCACAACCGCCGGAGTAAATAAATCTTTAGGCTCCGAAAAATTAAGCACATCTAAAAGCCTTAACGCGTGTACAATCGCTAAAATCGTTGCTAATAAGACTAAAATATTACCTACTTGGAGGTAACGGGGATACTTTTCCATATTTATTTACACTTCAATGATTAAATTTCTAGCTATAGAAAATCCTATAAATCGCAACCAATACTTTTTAACTGCAAGAGAAAAAACACTTTACACAAACAAACCTAAATCATTTATTATCAATAAATTAAACCAAATAGTCGAGATTCATTTATTAAGCAAAGAAAAGCTTTTTATAGGATTTATACTATTAAAACAAAATCCAACAAATTAAAAAATACCATACATCGTAAAATTAGCATTCGTTTGGCTTGATTTACTTCTCTTAGAAGGTTATTTTTGCAGCAAAAGGAGAAGATGCTTTTTATAGGAATTATTTAAAAACTCCATTTAAAAGAATATTTTCCGCTCCGAACAATATAAAGAATTCTATGTTATTTGTATAATAAAAGTGTTCGACAAGTGTTTTAGCTTGCTATCATACTCATCGTCTACGGTCGAAATAGCATTAAATAAATTAGTAAAGAATTATGGCAATTATTATTACAGACGAATGCATTAACTGTGGCGCTTGCGAGCCAGAATGCCCAAATAATGCAATCTATGAAGGTGGCGTGGAATGGAAAATCTCAGAAGGGAACTCCGTAACAGGAACGTACAAATTAGAAGATGGAAAAGAAGTTCATGTAGACGCAGAAAATGCTCCGGTAGAAGAGGATTATTATTTTATCGTTCCTGATAAATGTACCGAATGTAAAGGATTTCACGAAGAACCACAATGCGCTGCAGTTTGCCCCGTCGATTGTTGTGTCCCCGATCCAGATCGAGAAGAATCGGATGAAGTACTCTTGGCAAGAAAAGCACGTTTGCATTTGTAAATTTAATCCAACAAGAATCCATAAAATTCATAAGAATAAGCTCATCGAAATCCGTTTCGGTGAGCTTATTTTTTTATATTTACCAGCCATTAGATAAGCTGTTGTAAATTCGTAGCGCTTTTTGCAAATGTCCTTATCTTTCGTTAAACGAAACCTAATTTTTTAATCCAACCATTGCCAATGGAGCATTTTTGGCAACCTAACCAAGTACTGAGATGAAAACAGATATCGAAATCGCACAATCCATCCAACTCAAACCAATTAAAGACATTGCTGCGAAAATAAATATAACCGAAGAGGATTTACAACTTTATGGTAAATACAAAGCCAAACTCCCCTTAACCCTCATCGACGAAGAAAAAATAAAAAAGAGTAAACTCATTCTCGTTTCAGCAATCTCTCCTACTCCCGCCGGTGAAGGAAAAACAACTATGTCCATCGGATTGACACAAGGCCTGAACCGAATTGGTAAAAAAACAATGGTCGTGCTCAGAGAACCTTCTTTGGGCCCCGTCTTCGGAATTAAAGGCGGCGCAACCGGAGGTGGCTTCTCGCAAGTCTTACCCATGGAAGATATCAACTTGCACTTCACCGGAGATTTCTCTGCCGTAGAGAAAGCACACAATTTACTCGCTGCCCTCATTGATAATAATTTACAAAGTAAAAAACGCTCGCTCAATATTGATCCCCGAACGGTGCTCTGGAAGCGAGTAATCGACATGAATGACCGCGCGTTGAGAAATATCGTCGTTGGTCTTGGAGGTACAACTTCCGGCGTTCCAAGAGAAACTGGTTTTGATATTACCGCCGCTTCAGAAATTATGGCAATCCTTTGCCTTTCTAAAGATCTTAAAGACCTTAAAGAACGCATGGGAAATATTTTCGTTGGTTTCACTTACGACAAAAAACCAATTTATGCTAGGGATTTGAATGCCAACGGTGCCATGACTGCGCTTTTAAAAGATGCGATTAAACCTAATTTGGTACAAACGATCGAAGGTAATCCAGCCATTATTCACGGAGGTCCTTTTGCCAATATTGCGCAAGGAACCAATACGGTTATCGCTACCAAGATGGGCTTATCGCTAGCTGATTACGTGGTGACTGAAGCAGGTTTCGGTTGTGACTTAGGAGCAGAAAAATTCTTGGATATCAAATGCCAAAGTGCTAAATTATCTCCAAAAGCAGTAGTGATTGTAGCAACCATCAGAGCGTTAAAATACCACGGTGGTGCAGATCCAAAAACACTTAGTGAACCTAATCCAGCAGCAGTATCCAAAGGTTTACCTAACTTGGAAAAACACCTAGAAAACGTTGCACAATTTAATTTAAAACCTGTCGTAGCCATCAATCAGTTTAGCAGTGATACTGCAGAAGAAATTCAAATTATCAAAGATCGTTGTCAAGAGTTAGGCATTCATGCCGTGCTATCGAATGTGTGGGGTAAAGGTGGTGAAGGTGCCGAAGCGCTAGCGACTAAAGTAGCTGAAGTGGTAGACGCTGCCACCGAAGAATTTACGCCAATGTACGATTGGGCTTCTCCTGTCAAAGAGAAAATTGAAGCGGTAGCAACTAAAGTTTATGGCGCTAAAGCAGTTGAGTTTGCAGCAAAAGCACAGGCTGACTTACGTAGAATTAGTCGCTTAGGACTCGACCATTTGCCAGTTTGTATCGCCAAAACACAAAAATCTTTATCTGATAATGCTAAGTTAATTGGTAGACCTACCGGTTTCACCATCGCCGTTAGAGAAATCGAAATTGCCGTGGGTGCAGGCTTTTTAGTTCCAATTACCGGTAATATCATGAGGATGCCAGGCTTACCTTCCGTGCCTTCTTCGGAACACATCGACATTGATAACGATGGAAATATCAGTGGCTTATTTTAAAATACGACTAATTGGCGATGACCGACAAGTTTAGTTTTTCACTTGTCTGGTCTCGCTCAATGATGAAAATTTAATTCACACTATCTTTTAAATTCATAGCGTACAAAATGTATACTTACGAGCAATCGAAATTTGGAGAGTGGGAAAAAATTACCCTCCGTAACCCAACCACAGGCAATAGCTTTTCCCTCGTTCCTACGATGGGCGCTTGCTTACTCAACCTGTGTTTTCAAGGACAACAGGTTTTGGATAGTTTCCAATCCCCCGAAGCATTAAAACTAGGAGATTGGGCGAAAAGTGCCGTGTTATTTCCATTTCCCAATCGCTTGCGCGATGGAAGATATACTTTTGCAGGAAAGCAATATCAATTTCCTTTGAATGATGCCAGTGGTCCCAATGCAATCCATGGATTCGGTAGACAAAAAGCTTTTACGGTACAAGATTATCAAGTAACATCCGACCAAGGATCAATTACTTGTCTTTACGAAGATTCTGGCGAGCAGCCAGGCTACCCTTTTCCTTTTTCAGTTGAAATGAAATTCTCAATTAGTGATGACAACGGTTTTGAGGTTAGCCTGACAATGACAAATCTTGGTACACAAGCCATGCCTGCCGGTTTGGGCTGGCATCCATACTTTACCTTGGGCAATACGGTTGATCAATATTTTTTGCAACTTCCAGCTTGCGATCTAATTGAGGTTGATCCAACAATGATTCCCACGGGGCGTCAAACTCCTTACACGAATTTTAATGAAAGTACTCCAATTAAGAATACTATTTTAGATAGTTGCTTTAAGCTAACTGCATCAACAAGTAAGCGCAGTTACATAAAAATCGAAAGCGACACCGCAACGCTAACCTATTGGCAAGAACGTAAAACCCACGCTTGGCCATTTGTCCAAATTTTCACGCCACCCCACCGAAAAAGTATTGCCATTGAACCGATGACTTGCAACGTGGATGCTTTTAACAATCAAGATGGTCTAATCATTTTACATCCCAACCAACAATTCGGAGGAAAATTCGGCCTGCAGTTTGTCAAAAAGTAGTCTACTTATTCTGCTAAAGGAATAATACCTTGTACCAATACTTCACATTCATTCCCTTAAATTTTATCATCACAGCCAATCACGGGTTCGATATTCTTTGTACAAAGTTTGCTAAAATAAGGGGGTTTACCGGAAGTTGCATCACTTATCGCTTCTTTACAACAAGCTGTAAGGATGAAAAGGCAACCAACGATGATCACCAACCCAATTTTCATAGCTTCTTTTATGTTGAGTTAAAATTTATACGCCGCTGCAAGACTCAAAGATCGGTTGTAAAACCCTGCTCCAAAAAGCTCATCTTTCACCATGTTTGATAAACCAAAATGATAGCGTAAGTCAATTCCCAAGGAAGGAATTGGGCTATAGCTAAGTCCAATAGAAGTACCAAAACTCCATTTTCTAAATGCTAAATCTTCTTCGTTAATCTGGTTTAACAAACTCGTTCCATCTAATTCATCTAATTGTTCTTGGAGTTCACTAGAACGAGTTCCTCCACTAAAAATATTAGGAGAACCTTGACCATCAATTTGCAACTCGGATTCAACGCCCACTTGATGATACAACCTGCGTCCCCGCATAGCGATCAAGTACGAAAGATCTATACCCGCACTAAACTGCCATTTTGGATTCGCTTGGAAAAGAAACTGTATTGGTAAACTCACGAAGTCGAAATACTCCATTGGTAAAAATATCTTTTCTCTAGATTCCTCTACCGAAAGCGGATCTTGATTATAATATTCGTTTAAACCACTGTCAAAAAATGATCGATACGCTTCGCTAGATAAGCTAAAGTTATCGTCTTCCACTTTCGCGATACTTAGCGCATAGTTATTTTTCAGTCTTTGATAAGCTAAGCCAACCGTCATTGTCATTTTAGGACGCAATTGAAAAATCAAGTCTACCCCTAGCCGTCCGCCTATCGCAGAAGAACGGTTATTATGTTGAAATCCACCATAAATACTTCCTCCAATCAACGTTGGTTTATCTTTCAAAGTTGAGTTTGTATTTTCAAAAATGGGAGGCACAAGACCTACTATCTGCACGAAACTCAAAGGGTTCAGCGCAAGTCGTTTGATGGCAACAATATCTTCTGTACTATTTACCCTTGACAAACCCTCCAACAGGCTAACTGCTGGCTTTATTTCCACGGTTTGTAACACAGGCTTTTCGATCTTTTCGGGGAGGATCGTTTTTGAGGAAAGGGAAATGCTTTCCATAGGAATAGTGACTTTAGATTCAATTGTATTTTGCAAATTCGTAGTCGTTACCTTAGCGCTCGTTTTTACTGGGGTAGTAACTATTTTTGTAGTTTGAACATTAGCATTAGGCGGTGATTTTATTTCCTTTCTAGCAACTAGTTCCGTAGACTCTTTAGTTTCCTCTGTTTCGTTAGCAGAATGGCTGGGAGTCATAGGAATTTCTTTTGTTGCCAAAGGCGCTACTTCCACAGTAGGCGAAACGCCTTTGGAATCAGCATCAACTTTCTTTGTAGTTGTACCAAAATAATACGCACTGCTTCCAATTCCCATCAACAATCCAAGCATTAGCCAAAGCACAATACCTCGTCGCTTTTTCTTTTTGACGGGCATTTCTTGATCTAAAAGCGTACTCATTTTTGACCAAGCAAAATCCGTAAATTCGTCGTTTAAGTTATTCTTATCCTGCATAGCGCTTATTCGTATTTTGATCAATCATTTTCTTTAATTTTTTACGAGCTGTTGCCAAGTGCCACTTGGACGTTCCATCGCTAATCTGTAGTCTTTTTCCAATTTCGACGTGGGTAAATCCTTCAATGGCATAAAGTCGAAAAACGGCTTGGGTCGCGGGCGGTAAGCGATCCACCAATTTCAAAATATCTTCAACGTACATTTTATCTAGTGCTTCTGCCGGCGCTTCTTCGTCCCTTTCTTCAAACACTAAAAACTGTAGGTAGCGCTCATTTTTCTTAAAATAATCTGCGACACTATGATAAATTATTTTTCGAATCCACCCTTCAAAAGAACCTTGAAAAGAAAAACTAGCTATTTTTTTAAACACCCGCAAAAAGCCAATATTTATGATATCAAGTGCCTGCTCCCGATCACTTGTATACCGAAAACACATTTGCATCATTTTTGGAAGATATTTTCGATATAGAAATTCCTGTGCTCTACGATCGTTTTGAACGCAGGCATCAATCATCTCCTTTTCTGAATATTTTACTTTTTTCAGCATTCGCGGAAGCTAATTTTTTCTTTTCTCTAAGATATTAAAAAAGAGGCTATTGCTCCTTAATTTTATGTTCTTGAGTTTTGTTGAGGAACAGTAGGTTCTTCTTGAAGTTGTTTAAAATTAAGGTTTGAACCTCCAAGCGCATCAACAAAAAATGCTTACCCTAGCATAGACCAAGCCTTTTCCATAAAGGGTTGGGTCATTTAAAAAGAATATCAATGCAAGGAATATTAAATAGATAGGAAGGGAAACTTCAGGACTAGGTTTCGGAAACGGAGGACAATAAATAGAAAAATTTAGCTTATCAACTTAAATTGGAAAAGCGCACACTGTTTTAAATTCACTCAAAGTCTTTTCTAAGCTCGTCAAAATGTCCATGGTTGGAACAGCTTGTAGTTGACAAAGCATCTGAAAAGGATTAAAAGGGAAATGATAGGTCAAATTTAGGTCTGCCACCGTTAAGGTTTGGGTACTTAAATCAATGTTTACGGCTAACCGAGGATTCGTATAAACTGCGATCATTAAGTTCTGCAAAAGCGTAGTAGGCACTTCTATCAATACTAAACCTAAGTTTTCTGCTACAGCTTTAAACGCTGAATCAAAAGAGCTTGCTACAATTGCTTTGATACCGAAGTCCAACAAGGAAAGCAGCTCAGATGCTGCCGGAGTGCCTACGCCAAAATTAGCCCCCGTTAGTAGAATGTGTCCTGCGTAGGCGGGGTTGTCCAAAACAAAATCAGTTTTCACGGTTTCGTCTTTAACATCTCGATGATCGTAAAAAAGTTTTCCGTCAAACTTAACGTTACTCGTATCTTGCGATACCCGTGCAGGAACAATCTCCTGAACACTAGCATTATCCATGGCTAGAGGAATACAACTTGATTTTAATTGTAAAAAGCTCATCTCTTGACTTTAGATTTGGTTAAGTAAGGACTAGTCCAGTATAAATTTAAGCATCGATTTTTCATCTCTGCTGGAAAATAAATAGCGTTTTTAAAGTATTTATTTCTACATTTGGTTTCACAAATTTACAACTCAGCAAGGCATTACAAGAATCAAAATATTGTAATTTTACAATGCCCAAAACTAGACTTAACCAGATTAAATAGTTGACAGCCAAACACTTAAACAAACCTCAATTACTACGTCCAATATGCAATCTGATCCTTTATTCATCTTAATTAAGTCTTTATCCAAATCAGAAAAAAGGAATTTCAAACTGTACGTTAATCGTATTCAGTCCAAGGAAAAAGCTAAGTTTATTCAATTGTTTGATGTTTTGGACAAACAAAAAAATTATCAGGAAGAGGTGATTTTTCAAAAAATTCCTAGTCTTAAAAAATCACAATTATCCAACCTCAAAAGACATTTGTATCGCCAAATTTTGACAAGCTTACGCTTAATTCATATCCAAAAAAACTTAGAGTCTCAGATTAGAGAACAAATCGACTTTGCGAGTATTCTCTACGGCAAAGGCCTTTACCTACAGAGTTTGAAATTGCTCGATCGGGTTAAAAATATTGCGAAAGAGGCACACCAAGATTTGCTGCTCGTAGAAATTATCGAATTTGAAAAACTGATTGAATCCAGACACGTTACGAAGACGATCGAAAATCGAGCAGAGGAGCTTAGTGACGATTCCGAAAAACGAAATAAAGTCAATTACAACGCTAGTAAATTATCCAGCTTAAGTCTTAAAATGTATGGCTTTTTTCTCAAATTGGGTCAAGTGCGCACCGAAGAGGATGCAAGGATGGTCAAAGCTTTTTTTCGCTCCCACATTCAGTCCATTGATTCTAAAGAGTTAAGCTTTTTTCAAAAAGTGCACCTTTACCAATCTTACGTTTGGTATTATTACATTTTACAAAATTTCCTTTATTACTACCGATATTCACAAAAATGGGTAGATCTTTTTGTTGATAATCCGTCCATGCAACTCAAAGATTCCGTGCTGTATATTCGGGGTCGCTATCACCTTTTAGTGGCACAATTCAACTTGAGGAATTACACCAAATTTTGTATTCACCTAGAAGAGTTGAGAGCTTTCAATACTTTACACGGCGACAGTTTTAATAAAAATACAGAAGTGCTCATTTTTCTTTGTTTGAAAACGGCGGAACTAGACAAGCATATCTTTGAAGGCAGTTTTACTGAAGGGTTAAAGCTCCTCCCCGATTTAGAACGTGGAATTAAAGATTACGGTTTCCACTTAGATTCCCACCGAATTATGATCTTTCATTACAAAATTGCTTGTATTTACTTCGGCAGTGGAAATATCAAAGCCTCGATTGATTACCTTAATAAAATTATCCAACTCAAAGTCGGGCATCTACGGGCAGATATCCAATGCTATGCTCGCCTACTCCACCTAATTGCCCACTACGAATTGCAACATTTTGGCTTGCTGGAATATTTGGTAAAATCTGTCTATCGTTTCTTAGGAAAAATGGAAGACCTTAATTTGGTGCAACGAGAAATCTTGAAGTTTTTAAGAAATGCCCTGAATCTAGTCGACCCTTATGATCAAAAATTAGCTTTCGAAGAGTTAAAAGAAAAAATCAATAAAATCGCCCAGCATCCACTCGAAAAACGCTCGTTCTCCTACCTCGATATCATTTCTTGGTTGGAAAGCAAGATTGAAAATCGCCCGATCCAAGTCATTATCCAAGAAAAATTTAAGGCCAAATTAGTCTCCGAGCATAAAACTTTCTGATCGGTAAAAAAGTGCAAAAAAAAAGAGCCCTCAAGGAGGACTCTTTAGTGCGGAAGAGGAGGGATTCGAACCCCCGGTACCCGTTAAGGTACGTCGGTTCTCAAGACCGGTGCATTCAACCAGCTCTGCCACCC
>JBGCFY010000323.1:0-33954 GCA_045110315.1 Saprospiraceae bacterium | reverse complement strand
TTATTTGTTTTTGGATGAGTAAGCAATGGATTCAGCAAAAAAAAACAGCTTGGATTATCCTGCTCTTTCCCGTTTTACTCTGCTCGCATACCTTTTATTGGATACAATCTGAGTTGTTACAATCTTGTATTTTATTACTATTTACCTTTGGGCTGAGTCAGTATCAGCGGAAGTTTCACCCGCTAATTACACCTTTAACCTACGGCTTAGCCATTTTGGTCCTTTTCTCTCATCCGCTTATTTTTATTCCCTACGTTTTTATCTGGGGCTTTTTATTTTTATCTGAAAAAGAAAACCGGAGTCTCTTTTTTTCCACATTGGTTCTCCTCGTTCCGCTCTGCCTTTTTACAAAATATTTTCTATTGCCGCAGGGCATTTATGCTTACGACCAGGGACATACTTCTCTGACGGCTGATTTTTTTAAAAAATGCTTCCAGTATAATCATTTACCAAGTACTATTAATTTCAGAGCTGCTTGGCTGACGGATTATTATCTTTATCCCCTACTCTTACTCGTGACCACGATCCATTACTTATGGGATAAGCAGTTTTTGAAACTAGGTTTCGTTTTGAGTGCTTGTTTCAGCTATTTATTGTTGGTCAATACGACTTATAACTGGGGCATCGTTACGTTTCACGTGGAGAGTTTTTATCAGGTTTTGGCTATTTTTCTACTTTACCCTTTGGTCTATGATATTTTTCCGCGCCACGCTCATCGGCGTTGGTTGTGGTATTTGATTCCAATCGTGCTCGTGGTACGTTTGGGGAATATGAGCATTCGACACGAACGTTATACGGAGCGGGTTTCTTATTTGCAAAAGCTAGTGAATAAGTCTAAAAGTCAGACTGGCACTAAGTTTTATAGTTACGAAAAAGAGGTAGATAAGTCGAAGCTATTTCTGAGTTGGTCTACACCTTACGAAAGCTTGATGATGACTGCACGTTTACATCCAGATTCTGCGCGGACGCTTTATATTTCTACGCAAGAAAAAGTGGATAAATTTGTCAAAAAGGCTCAAGCTGATCAATGGTTAAGTCCGTACGGGCCGATGGATCAAATGGCTTTGCCGCAGCGTTATTTCCGGCTCCGTGATACGCTCGGTCCGCAGTATTTACCGATACAATAAAGCTTTTTTGGAGAGATTAGGAGCTAGGTTATACGGCGGAGTAGTGGCTTGAACTTAGTGATTTGAGGTGTCGCTCCGCTGGAGCTTATAAGAGATCTTGATTGCTTGGTTACTAAGGTTTCCCTCCCATGGAGCTCTGGAAAAAGGGTTTTACTCTTTTATTGTATGACTTCGTGCGGGCTTGAAATACATTCTCTTATAAAAAAAATTCCCGCAGCTACACAAGGCAACTTCGGGAATTCAGTTTATTTTTTTATTTAAAACAGCTAAATTTCTACTTTTACACTAAAGAACCGTAAAGTGCATCTCGCTGTTTCTTAATGTTGGCGGCGTGCAAATAGTCATTGAAATCCATCAAACTATCAATCATACCGTTGGGTGTAATTTCGATGATTCGATTCGCAGCAGTTTCGATTAATTTGTGATCATGCGTGGTAAAGATCATATTACCTTTAAAGTCGCGCATCGCATTATTTAGCGCCGTAATTGACTCTAAATCTAAGTGATTCGTAGGTTCATCTAGTAGTAAAAAGTTAGGATGCTTCAACATAATTTTTGAGAGCATACAACGTACTTTTTCTCCTCCAGAAAGCACCGATGATTTCTTGTATACTTCTTCTCCGGAGAACAACATTCTACCTAAAAATCCACGAATAAACTGTTCGTCTTTTTCTTCCGAATATTGTCGTAACCAGTTGATCAAATCTAAATCTTGATCATTAGAGAAAAACTTTTCATTTTCGTTGGGTAAGTAAGCGGAGGTCATCGTTTGTCCCCATTCGATCGTTCCGGTGTCTGCTTCTGTTTCTCCTGACAAGACTTCAAAAAAGGCATTCAACGCGGCACTATCTTTTCCTAACAGAGCGATTTTCTCCCCGTGATTCATAATAAAGCTAACGTTATCAAAAAGGAGTTTCCCTTCGTGGTTCCGTTTACTCAAATTGTCTACGCGAAGAATTTGATCGCCCGGTTCTCGTTCGGGTTGAAAATTGATAAAAGGATATTTTCTACTAGAAGGTTTAATCTCTTCTAAGTTTAATTTTTCTAACGCTTTTTTACGACTCGTCGCTTGTCGAGACTTAGAAGCGTTGGCGCTAAAACGGGCAATAAACTCTTGCATTTCCTTGCGCTTCACTTCCATCTTCTTATTCTTATTGGCAATCTGTGCAGCCATCAATTGGCTCGATTCGTACCAGAAAGTGTAATTTCCAGTAAAAATACGAATTTGACCAAAGTCAATATCTACGACGTGCGTACAAACCATGTCTAAGAAATATCTATCGTGCGAAACCACAATGACGGTATTCTTAAAATCGGCTAGGAAATCGGCTAACCAAGTTGCCGTTCGTGCATCCAAATCGTTGGTAGGCTCATCCAGTAACAAAATATCAGGATTGCCAAATAAAGCTTGTGCTAATAAAACTTTTACTTTTTCTGGACCGCTAAGGTCTTTCATGTATTTGTTGTGCAAATCTTCACTAATCCCGAGGTTACTCAAGAGTTCCGCTGCATCACTTTCGGCATTCCAGCCGCCCATCTCTCCAAATTTATTTTCTAAATCAGCCGCGTGCAAGCCTTCTGCTTCCGTTGCATCGGGGTTCATGTAAATGGCATTTTTTTCTACCATGATTTTGTACATCTCTTGGTATCCCATGATGACAGTATTCAAAACTTCTTCTTCTTCAAATTCGAAGTGATTTTGTTTCAACACAGCCATCCGGTTGCCCGGTTCTAAAAGTACATTTCCACGGTTAGGGTCAATTTCCCCAGATAAGATTTTCAAAAAAGTTGATTTTCCGGCACCGTTGGCACCGATTACACCGTAGCAGTTTCCTAGGGTGAATTTCAGGTTTACTTCATCAAACAATACTCGCTTTCCGTACTGAAGACCTATATTGGATACTGTTAACATATTGATATATTATTTTTGTCAAACTTCAACTTAAACAACGGCAGATTTCTCTTAAGAATTCCCCTACCGTTTAAAAAGCTGCAAAGTTAAGGATAATTGACTAGAAACCCGCGAAGTTATTGGAAAAATCGGGGCTTTGCTTTAGTTGTAGTCGTTCGTAAATTGTAAAATCGGGGGGAATACAAGAATTTCTTAGTAGAACTTGGGTTTATAAAACAGACTCCGTTGTAGTTGCCAGCCTAATTTTGGATTTTTTTTCCATAAATCTAAGCGTTTTTCGAGGAGGAGACTAAGCCATACTCCATCTGCTCGTTGCTCCATCAATTCCCACTCTAGCACCACGTAAGCCAAGTGTGTTCCGACCTCTAAGTCAATAATATTGATTGATACTTGAAACTGGTTATTTTCAAAATTACTGATCGTTTTAGCGACCAATTGTTCCACCGACGAGAATTCAATTAACGGCGAGTAGCTCTCAAAATCCTTTGCATACAAACGAGTTACGCAAGCCTCATCCCGCTGATTGAGGCAATCGACCAATTGATTGACTGCCTTTTTCAAATCAGTTAAATCTTGTGGGTTTTGCTGACCGACTTTCGTTGTTTTGCAAGCCGACAACAGGAATATGGCAACGATCAAGGATAGGATTTGGATTGTTTTCACCCTTTACAAAATTTTGTTTCCTGCAAGGTAGCACCTACATTGTCTACTTATTGCATATTGATCGGTTCTTTTTGCTCTTTTGGTAAATAATGAGCTGCGCCCCAATCAATTTTGGTCGTACCATCCGCTTTTTTGGTTTTTCGTTGAGCCAATGCTTCATCCTCTCCCATTTTATAGCTTTGGAAAGGTTCAAGCCGCGTTTTGAAGTTACAAATTCCAAAGAATCGAGTATCTTTTTGAATGGTGTTACCGGCCACTTCGATTTCTATATTTTGAAATAAACTATCGACCATCAAGTATTCCGTATAATTATTAGCTTTGAATTTTAGGTTATCGGAAATAGTTTTGCCGCTTACCGCAAAATTAACCTTTGTCTTCTCTCCTGCTTTCAAAACACAGTTCACCTCGTAACCTGCCGTCGTGATTCTACTTTTAAAAGGGCCATTAATCAAAAAGCTACTACTCAATAAGACGATATCCGATTTTGAAGTATTCTCATATTCGCAAGTAAAAAGTAAGGCTCTGATAATTTTACGAGCATCATTGGCTCTACGAATCGAGCCTGCACCATCATTGATGATACTTTGTTGGACAGTCGTTTGTTCTCCGTTCTGTTGGTAAACTTCTTCCACGGACATTCCTTCTTGTTCGAATTTTTTGGCCATAGCTAAAAGTTCTCGGTAAGTTTTTCCCTCAATTTCGTAAGAGAAGTGATCTTGATGGCGCATAATCACATAATTAATCAAAAATAAATCGTTGCCAGAAACTTCTGGAGAACGGAAAAGAATTTGGTATTCTTTTTTATAAGTTCCCGGTTTAAAGACTCGGTCTAACTCAGAAGACTCCCCACAAGCAGCAACTAAAAGAAAGATAATTCCGAGGAGTAAGTAATTAATTTTTGTCGACATATATAAAGCAGTTTAAAAAGTTATTTTCATCAAAGCGCCAAAGGTAAAATAATTAATCTGAAAGCCATAAAGACCAAGACAAAATGCTTACAATCCTTCGTTGTATCTTAGAAGTCCTTAGTATCAATTATAAATAAATCAATGCAAACGCTTACCGACGTTCGTAACATTCAATACTAAAATGTGGTAAATTTTAGCGATGCAAATCCACCATAGCTTACCAATTAAAAGCGGCATGAACTACAAGAGTAATCCATGCCGAAACATAATAAAAGCTAAAACTTCTATTCTTCAGTATTTTGAACACCTTAATACCCTATCCACTGGCTTGGGTCCAGCAAATAGACTGTTATAAGCATTTTGTCAAGGGAATATTTTGTGCAATATTTATTACTGATTATTAGAAATTGTGCCCAATTATGCTAACAATTTTGGTGATATTGTACATCTATAGTGTGCTTAGATTACCAATATTAGATTGATAGTCAAGCATTTAAACTTTAAGTTAGATGGTTTTAGCTTATTTTGAAACGAAGTTTTACTATAGAATTTTTCAAATTCTAATAAAACTTAAATAATGGATGATCGGATAGACTAAGATTAGTGTTCTCCTAACAACGTTTTAATGGCGCAATTTGGATGTATAACTGAAATTTAATATCAATAATAGAGGATTAGTGTAAATTAGTACTAAGATAGGCGTTCTGATTTCAAGCTAAAGATAGCCTGATTTACAAAAAAAACAAATTATTTATCAAGAAGATTTTGTTAAAAATGAGTTTATGGATGATTTACAAAAAACAATTGTTATTATTGACTTTTAAATGAGCACACCCTAAACAATTGCTAGGATGCTTTATTTCAAACTTTTTTCTTGAGCGCTTCTATCCCAAAATACAATTCATGTCCGCAACTAGCACAACCGAATCCAACCGACGGTTGAAAGGAGTTGGTCTCGTTTTCTTGGGTTCCATTTTATTTTCCACGAAAGCCATTATCGTAAAATTAATGTATCGACAAGGGGTAGATCCTTTATCCGCCCTAACCTTGCGGATGCTATTTGCCCTCCCCTTCTTCTTTCTAATTGCCCTTTGGTCTTTCCGACAAAAAGATCGACCACGGCTGAGCAAGCAAGATTGGTGGCAGGTGATTGGACTGGGTGTCTTAGGCTATTACTTAGCAAGCTTATTTGATTTTTTAGGGCTACAATACATCAGTGCTGGATTGGAAAGACTCATTCTTTTTGTATACCCAACGATCGTAGTACTACTCGTTGCCTTTTTTGAGAAAAAACCAATTAGTCGAGCACAGCTATTGGCCTTAATTTTAACTTATTTGGGTATTGTCGTGGCTTTTTTGGGAGAAGTAGAGATTAGTAATGACCAGCATACTCTTTGGGGCGTGATGCTGGTTTTTCTTTGTGGGTTCTGTTTTGCAGGGTTTATTTATGGCAGTGGAAAAATTATTCCTCGTTTAGGAACCATTCGCTTTACGGCATTAGCCATGTGTTTTTCTTGTCTGGCCATTATTACGCACTATTTCATTTTTCATCCCGTTCCACTTTGGGGATACAACGCCGCTATTTATCAATATGCTTTACTCATGGCAGTCATTGCGACGGTCATTCCTGTATTTTGCTTTTCGGAAAGTATTCGCTTGATTGGTTCTGGTGATATGGCCATTGTAGCGAGTGTCGGTCCTATTTCTACCTTGGTTTTAGCTTTTTTATTTTTGGGAGACCCGATTAGTGCTTGGCAAATCTTGGGCTTGTGTTGCATTTTATTAGGGGTGTGGCGCATTAAAAAGAAATAAGCAAATGCCCTTCCTTATTGATCTATCTTCGTGTTACCGAACGTATCATTGCCAAAAGCAGATAATTTATAAGTCGCTGTTAGCAAAAAGAATCTTCCAATCACATTTGTTTTTCGTTCTTGCGTCAAATTGTAATTACTAAACCGTTGAATGCCAACATTCTGGTTAAAAACATCAATGGCACTTAGCTTGAACGTCAAACGATTCTTCAAGATACTTTTACTAAAACCAAGATTCAGCAAGCTCAAATTCTGCGCTGCTCCAAAAGCTTCCGCCGAATAAAATTGTTGTTCAAAACTCACCTCAGCTACCCACGCTTTTTTCAAGTAAATTTGCCATTCAGAATAAGCCGTATAATCATAATACTGCTGATTCAAGTTTTGTTGAAATCGGTACAAATTACGATTGTCATTCCACCGTAATCCAACGACTAGATCATGCCAATCTTTCTTTTTATTTTCAACACTCAAGCGGTAACTTGTATTCCATCGCTGGCTAAAATCTACTTGCTCATTGATAAAAAAATCACTACTCTCATAGTTGAGTCGAGCGGAAAGGCTTATTTTTAAAGGCAAGCCAGGAAATGGCATATCGTAGGAAACGTTCATTCTTGCTCGCCAAGCTTCGTCAATATTGACGGGTTCAATTACCTGTCGTAAAAGTCCATCTACGAAAGTACGCTGCAATATTTTATCCTCGGTATAACCTAGCGTGCCGTTTACAAATAAATGAATAAAACTGAATTGATCCATCAAACTGTAGCGCACAGAAAAATCATGATCAAAAGCCGCACGCAAATTGGGATTCCCCCGATAAATTCGTAGCGGATCGCTATTATCTACCACGGGTTGCAATTGGTTCAAACTCGGTTCTTCCAAGCGCGTAGTGTAGCGCAATCGAATACTTTGTCGTTTTCCAATGTCGTGATTCAAATAAAAATGAGGTAACCAACGATAAAACTGTTGAGCAAAATCATTTTCAATCGGCGCAACTACCCTTCCTGTCAAGATGGAACGTTGATAACGAACACCCGCCGAAAAACGAGTTACTTTCCCATTCCACCTCAAGCTTGTTCCAGCTTGTTCCACTTGATAATCCTGCGTATATTCACTACTCAAATTAGCATTAAAGTTCCGTTCTACACTGGCTGGATTGGGCAAATCAAAAAAGTCATTCTGACTAGATTTACTGAAATTTTCGCGCTGCAACTCAAAGCCTAAGTGATACTTTCTTCCCATCGGTTCTAAGTATTTCAAATTTAATCCATAAGAGATTTGATCTTGGTCAATGGCTTGCTCTTGAATTAATTCATTTTTAAAAAGTACCGCCTGATTCGGTGCAAAAAAACGGGTAGTATTACTTAACGCGTTTTGACTATTTGATAAGCCATTACCGAAATCAAGTTTTCCACTCAAAATCCTAGCTTTGCGACCTAATTTTTTGCGATAAGCGATGGAAGAAGACCATTTTAAACGTTCCCCATTTCCCGAAAAATCTTGCAATCCATCATTTTGTAACGCTACTAGCGGATCAAAAGAGAGACTACTCGCCATTTGATCTTTACCCGATTCCTGATACTCTGCGTTCGCCCGTAGGGTAAACATTTGCGTTGAATCTATTTTATAGTTCAGCTTAGCTTTAAGGTGATGTCGTCGTTGCAAAATATCTTCCTCACTTGCTTGCGTAGTCATAAAAATGCCTTCGTCCAAGAGATTAGCCGTTTCGGATTGCTGCTTCAAATCATTGCGAGATTCACTGATAAAATAGCTAGACTCCAAGCTTATTTTTTTATTAAAATCATAGTTAAAATTCACACCGCCCGCGATGGTTTGCGTGATTCCTTCTCCATTTCCAAAATCCAAAGGAAGTCCATCATCACTGCTCAAACTAATTTCTCCACCCGACAGCAAATTTCCCAAACCACCCTGAAAGTCAAGATAATCTTTGATACTAAAACCTCGTTCGTTGCGATTGTTTGCCATTCCGATAAAAGATAATTGCATCGCCTGATCAAAACGATTTGCAGTAAATTTACTCGTGTATCTTCCTTTCGTTCCGTAGCCCGCCATGACATTGCCAAAGACGCCTTGATTTTTGCCGGCTTTCAATTTCAAATTGATCGTTTTCTCTTTTTCACCATCGTCAATACCCGAGAAACTAGCCATTTCAGAAGCATGATCAAATACTTGAACTTTATCTACGATATCCGCCGGTAAATTTTTCGTAGCAATAGTTGGGTCGCTTCCAAAAAATGGCTTTCCATCTACCAATAACTGCTCAACGGTTTCCCCTTGCGCTTTGATCGAACCATCTCTGGCAACTTCAATGCCTGGCATTTTTTTCAACAAATCTTCGACAACTGCATTCGGTTGGGTTTTGAAAGCACGAGCATTATATTCTATCGTATCTTTTTTTATCAGAATCGGAACGAAAGCGCCCGTTACTTCAACGGCTTGCAGCTGATGACTAGTAAGACTCAAATTGTGTTTTCCTAAATCCGTAAATTGCTGCTCGCTGCGAAGTGTTATTTCCTTTTGAAAACTCCCGTATCCGATGTAAGTAATTTGCAAAAAATATTGTCCCGCCGTTAGACCTTCTAATAAAAATCGACCTTCGTAATCGCTCAGCGCAAAAGCAGCCATCACCGAATCTTGGGCTTGCAACAAAACGATCGTAGCACCAACGAGTGGCGTACCCGTAGAGTCTGCTACCACGCCTACCAACTTCAAATCAGTGGTTTGTGCCTGCACCGTAGTCCACTTTCCACTTAGACATAGAAGGAAAAAAATACTTAGCAACGAAAAACTTAATTTGGTCATTTTCATGGGACTAGCGTTTGAAATATACAGAAATGCGGAAGCGATAGATTCGGTGATAAATGCAATGGTTTAATTCCTATCCATCTGAATAATTACGTTTCCTTTTCCACCGTACATCTCTTGCATTTCTTTAATCTTTTCCTCTTGCAATTGATCAAAAGCAGCTTGTGTCACTTTTTTTCCTTTTGTTGGTCGTTCTAATTTCCCTGCAATTCCTTTTTGCATTTCAATCGTCTTTGCCGCAATGGTAATTTTATCCTCTCCCACACTCAGCGCAAGAATAGCTCCTGGTAAACCTTGATAAGTTGCAGGACCAATCGAGACTGGAATCTGAGGTGTAAACCAAGCGACAACCGTTTTATTAGAATCTAACGTGCAAACTGCTTTCATACAATTGTATCCTAAAATCTCTTTTTGTTCATTAAGCATTTTCCAAGGCAAGACTTTTAGCGGATTTTCAATAAGAAATTTCTTACCAAAAATCTCTTGACTTTTTACGTGTTCTTTATTTTTTAAATCTGTAAAAATAACCGATTCATTCTGTTCCGTTTTAATTTCTATTTGAACATGATCTTCTTCGATCGAAGCGGATTCTTTCTCCTTAGCCGCCACTTCGTGCGTTTGATAAATGCCTTCCGAAGCTGTAAAAGCTAAACTCATCTCAGTGCTTTTGCTACTCGGAAACATATCTTTGTAAGCAGCCATTTCGGGTGGTAATTCAATATCTCCTAGTTGAATCGTTTCCGTGTAAATAATTCGTCCTTCCTTTTGTCCTAAGCAGAGAAAAGGTAAAAAACAGAAAATCAAGCATAAATTTTTCATGATATTTTTTTTGTTTGAATCAATTAAAAAAAGACAATCGTGGTAATTCAATTACCCAATGTCTGCCACAAACTTAGGAGATTCCCACTCAAGACTAGGTTAAACAATCTAGCTATAAGGTTAATTAAGGTTAATAAAACAAGGAAGAGAAGTAGAATATGCTTATTTTTGAAAAGTGAAAAAGCAAAAGATTTCTTATTTTTTAATGGCGGGATGCTTGTTCTTGCTGGCGGGTTTTCTAGCCTATTGGTTACATAGTGCTTACCAAAAAGAGCAAACACAAGTTGAAACAGAACTAACGCGCATCGTAATTGATTCCAAAAGAGAAATCCAAGATTCTTTGTTGCAATTAGTCTTAACACGAATCAAGCCTTTTGATACGATCAACGACCGGACCGACATTGATACCTTTCAGTTTGATTTTCCCACGCGTAGAATCATTACCCAACAAACTACCCTTGATTCTTTTTCGACTTCAGATGAAATGGCAGGTGGCAAAATTAAACAACTTTTTGATCAAGTTAAACGAATGGATTTAGGGGAAGTAGCCACTGACATTTCCATTATCATGACGGACGATTACGGGGGAAGTGAACAGCATTCTTTCTCAAAAGTAAGTCCCAAGAATCAGCAAGTCAATCAACAAATGGTACAAAGAATACTAGAGAATTTACGGGCCGCGCCACTGCCTCAAAACTTTGTCTGCCGATCTCTCGATAGCTTGAATATTGCTACTATGGATTTTGTTCTCCCCCTTTTCAAAACTACAGATCAAGCCACTCAAGTGCTACAGTTTCGGCAATTTCCTTTATATATTATCCAGGAAATTATTCCGCAAATTTTATTTTCTATCTTTCTCTTTTCCTTGACTGGTTTAGCCTTTTACCTCGTACACCAAAACTTGCAAGAACAAAAAAAGTTGATGGCGCTCAAGAATAATTTCATTAGTAACATGACGCACGAACTCAAAACACCCATTGCAACTATTGGCGTAGCCATCGAAGCGATCCAAGATTTTGGCGCATTACAAAACCCAGAAAGAACTAAAGAATATCTCAATTTTTCTAAGACGGAACTCAATCGACTTTCGCTTCTGGTAGAAAAGGTACTTAATATCGCGAGCTTTGAAGATGGCAGTTACGCTTTGAATCGGGAACCAACCGCACTCGTTCCACTCGTACAAAAAGTACTAGATTCCATGCAATTGCAATTGAATAAATTAAATGCCAAAGTTCATTTTGAATACGATCAAGCCGATACTTCCTTAGTATTTGGTGATCCCGTTCATTTGAGCAACATCCTGAATAATCTTTTGGACAATAGTTTAAAATATAGCACCGCACCAGCGAAGATTTCAATTAAAATAATCCAAAAAGGAAAAAGTATTTTGTTGCACTTTAAGGACGAAGGTATTGGCATTCCAGCTGCTTTTCAAAGTCGTATTTTTGAGCGTTTTTTTAGAGTACCAACGGGTGACGTACACGCAGTAAAAGGACACGGTTTAGGCTTGAGTTACGTCGCAGAAATTATTCGTCAGCACGAGGGAGAAATTAATTTGACCAGCGAAGAAAATGTAGGGACACAATTTGACATCAGTATACCGAAGTATGAAGAAAAGTTATAAAATCCTTTACGTAGAAGATGAACCTTTTTTGGCAAAGATCGTCAAAGAAAGTTTGGAGAGCCGTGATTTTTCGGTGCGCTTAATTACCGATGGTGGTAACGTCTTGGATCAGCTAGCGAATTGGGAAGCGGACGTTTGTTTGCTAGACATTATGCTTCCTACGCTCGATGGTTTTACCATTGCACGGCTGACCAAAAAGCAATTTCCACACTTACCAATCATCTTTTTAACGGCAAAGTCGCAAACCGAAGATGTGCTAGAAGGATTTAAAACTGGTGCCCGAGACTACATCAAAAAACCATTTAGCATGGAGGAGTTGATTGTCCGAATCTATAATATTTTAAACTTCACACACCCTGACCAGTCGTTACAAAAAAATGGTATTATTTCGATTGGACAATATCAGTTTGATCCACTAAAGATGCAATTAATTTTTCAAGAAAAAGTTAAGAGACTTTCTTACCGAGAAGTAGAAATTTTAAAATTACTTTGTGCACATCAAAATGAAAAAATTGAACGTAGCCAGTTGCTGAAAAGCATTTGGGGAGATGATTCTTTTTTTAATTCTAGGAATTTAGATGTCTACATCAAGAAGCTGCGTAATTATTTAAAAGACGATGCTGGCATCGAAATTATTACCTTAAAAGGAGTTGGTTATCATTTTTCAGTAAAGTAGTTTTCCATCCAAGGGAAATCAATTATTTCGCTAACTTTGCGTAAATGGATAAATCAATCCACTTTTCGTTCTTCCATTCGTAATCGCGCATCGTTCCTTCCAAGTTAAAGTTTAACTTAGCTAATCCTTTTTTACAATTTGTATTCTCCGTTTCCACAAAACCTTCAATTCGGCGCAAGCCCATTTGAGTAAAACCAAAGTCGCAAATTTTGTCCATCGCTTCCTTCATAAATCCATTCCCCCAAGCTTCGGGCAACAACCAAAAACCAATCTCCGCGCGTCGATGTACTTTGTTCCAATCGTTAAATCCACCAGCGCCCAGAAACGCTTCGGTTTCCCGATCGCAAACTGCCCACCAGATTCCTTTCTCTTCTTTTACGAGTGCCGCAAACCAAGCCATTTGCTCCCGAGTAGCCTCTAGTGTATCGAAATGAATGCCATAGTATCGGATAATATCAGGATGTGATAAACCTTTAAAAATAGAAGCTAAATCGCTTGCTATAATTTCACGTAAGACTAATCTTTCGGTAAGTATTGGGGGGAATATTTTTGGTAAGTCCATAAATGAGAAACTTGTATCAGACAGTTTATTGCATTGAAAATTACAACTGTTTATACTTACGCCCTATCGCATAAAAAAGTTCCAAAATAGTTTAAAGAAAACCGGAAGTTTTAGTCGTAGTGATAAAAAATCCCCGTATCAAAAGGCGTCCAAAAAGCTGCTTTTTGTCCCGCAGCTTTTAGACTTTTATTCGTCCAAGTATTGCAAGTATGAAACATACTATAGCTTCCTACGGCTTCGTAGAAAGCATCGTTTTCTCCGTAGACGGCATCCGTTTTGATGTGGATATAAGATCCTTCTGCATCTTTCTGAAACGACTGATCGATATAGTTAATCAACCGTTCATATTGATTTTTGCTAATCTTAATTGCTCTCGTCGTAGAATCGACGGACATCGTTGGATAAAACGAAGCGTGAATAGCCGTTGTACTCAATCCCGTAGCAGCTTTGAACGCAACGGAAGCCTTCAACTCTGCCCAAGTAGGCGTTTCTAAATAAAATCCTTTATCGCCCCAACCAATGCCAACGTATTGAAAATTGGTAGCTCCAGACTTCGTATCCTCAAATTTAATGTTTTGACTCCAATCTTTTTGCTCATTCCGAATGGGAACAACGATGTCAGTATGCACACCATTGGTCTTAATGAATACCGTCAATTCGTCTTTTGCACCTTCTTCCTCTCCTACCCCAATTCTTGCCAAGCCAAAAGCAGCCAAGAAATAAAGCGCAAAGAAAGTCAACAAGAACAATCCAATCCATTTTAATACTTTGAGCACGCTTTTCATCAGTTCTCAGTTTTGCGGTTAAGACGAATGTACTTCGTACATTGTGAAATAAGCCAGTTAAAAAAAGATAAATGTACGATTTTTTCAGGAAGTTATTCAGCCATAAAAAATGGAAGATGAAATGCAGTCATAACTTAGCTTAGCTCAATCAATTTATTTTTAATCGCAAAAATAATCAGTCCCGCAGTGTTCCGAACACCCGTTTTTTCCATTAAATTCTTACGATGACCTTCAACTGTGCGGACACTGATAAAAAGCTTTTTAGCAATTTCGGCAGTTGTTAATTCTTCACTGATGAGTTTTAAAATTTCTAATTCCCGAGTCGTTAGGTGAGAAGGTGCTTTAAAAGAAATCGGAGCCTTGGCGGAACGCTCCTTTCTTTTTAGGCCTTTAATCAGCGCATTCGCTACGTAATCGTTAAAGTAATAATCTTTGGTCATTACGGACTCAATGGCTTCTTTGAGGATCTCAGGTTCTTCATTTTTCAACAAATAACCGTTTGCACCAATTTCGAGTACGTGGGTAATCAAGCGCTCTTCGTCGTACATACTAAGCAGAATGATTTTGATCTCAGGAAAGTTAGTTCTCAAAAATCGGGTGACTTCTATTCCATCCATCCCTGGCATTTTCATGTCCAACAAGACCACATCGGGTCGATTGAATTTGACTTGTTCGAGTAGATCTTCTCCTCGGGTAACTTCGATGATAATTTCAATTTCATCAAAATCCGCGATAATGTATTTAAGACCGCGTAAAAATAAAACTTGATCATCGCAAATGGCTAATTTAATCATTACTATAGGGTTTAATTATCATATTTAAATTTACAGAAAAACCTTCTTGCAGATTAGAATGCATCACTAATGCTGCTTGCAAAACATCAGCTCGCGACTGAATTCCTCTCAGCCCGAGTCCTTTTTTAGACATTGTATTCGCTCGCCATTGTTGGATATCGAATCCTACGCCATTATCTTGATAATGAAGAGCAAGTTTATCCTTTAAAATTTCAATTGAGAGCACTACTCCTGTCGCTTCTGCGTATTTCAAACTATTATTAAGCAACTCTTGAATAATTCGAAAGAGTGCACATTCTTGTTGAATATCAAAACGTAAAGCTTGTGTATACTGAAAATCTATTTGTACCGTGCCTAAATCGTTCAGTCGTTTTACCAAATCTTCTATGGCCGCAATGAGTCCAAATCGTTCTAAACTCGTTGGTAATAAATTGCGCGAAATGGTACGAATATTATCAATCGTTTCATCTAACAATCCAACGGTTTCCTGTTTAATAAAAGCAACATCCGCAAACTTACTTTGATCGGCAGGCAAGCGATTGATATACAGTTTGGAAGCCGAAAGTAAAGCTCCTACGCCATCGTGTAAGTCTTGCGCAATTCGTTTTCGTTCTTGCTCTTGAGCTTCGATGACTGCTTCTAGGTAAAGGCGTTGGTGACCGATTTCCATCAAACGCATATTTTCTTGTTGTTGCAATAATCGGCGTTGGTACAATACGAAAAAGAGGATGACCGCCACAGCGAGTAGCAACATCCCAATAATACCAATAAACATCATTAACGCTACACTCTCTTCGGTGGCTTGATCCATAAGGCAATTGTATAAAAAATGTAACGGGTGATATTCAAGATAGCATGAATTCCCCAGAAGGTAAAACTTAATTTTACGGAGGGTTGAATATAATTGCTAAAAATAAAAATAAAAAAATTAGCGGAGAAGTAGAGTAACAAACCAACGGATAACCAAAATAAAGCTTCAGTTTCTAGTCTTTTTATTTTTACCTCTTTTAATAATTTGTAAAAATAAGCTAGCGCATAAAATAGAATAATTAGGCTAGAAACTGCTCTGGACAGACCATTAAACTTGGTCAAACTTTCCACCCAAATGCCATTAAAAGTCGCATACAATAAAAACAAAAGCATTGTCAGGTTGAACACCTTCGTAGGTATTACACTAGACAATGCTTTTCGATAGATAAGACTCAGTAATAAATATTCTACAATGGTAAAAATATGAGAAATAAAAAGATTATTAACTTCCATTCTCGCTAAAAGATAGGCGAAGAGTTCCGTTAAAACTGCGACAAAAACCAAGTTACTTAATAAGCGCTGTGCATGATTTAAGTTCTTCCAATTCAGTAAGGCTACTAGCGCTGGCAATAAAGCCAAGAATACCGAAGTTTGAGCCAATATTTTTGACGTTAACATATCCATAGCTAGTCGTTGTAATTGAAGGTCTATTAATAGAAGTTGTTTTAAAATAGATAGATGATTTATTTGCAAGCCCCATTTTAAAACAACTTCATAATCTTTTTGGGAATTGAGCAACGAGCTATTTTACTGCTCGCTTAATCAAAATTTAGCGTCTCGGTCTTACATTTGGCGATGCTTCTGGAGGAGAGATTTCGATGATGTCTCCACAGTACGGTGGACAAGGATAGCCAAATTCATAAAATTCAGATTCTCGATTGAAACCATCTCTTGACTCCTCCTTTCCCATTTCAGTAACTTCCAGTACGATGTGAAATTTGAATGGTGTTCGTATACTAGGATTAATCACCGTTAAATGAAAAAATAATTCTCGCTTAGGATTACCTTTGTACAAGGATAAAATTGATTGCACATCTTCCGCCGAGAAGGAATAACTATTTAATTTAGGAAGTTGGGCATATACAATACCGCCAAACAAATTATTGATCTCTTCGTAAGGCAATTCCGCCCACTCTTGCAAAAAGATATAAGCCGTTTTGGGAGAAATTCTACTGAGGTTGGTAGTCTCATAGTCTGAGAGGATAATTCCATTCGTAGATTTATCCTTTTCGGGATTATAAAAAGTAGAATTCCCAAAAGAAACGGTGGAATTTTTTCTCCACGAAGTTAAGTAACTATCTTTATAAGAACTTTCTCCTTCTTTGTATAAATGAAGTTGAACAATTGGGTTGAAAGCAGGTGTTCCTTCTCTCATCTCATTTAAACTATTCTCGTGAGAAGCCATGTATACAACCAAGGAGCATTGTTCTTTCTCCTCTACTGAGAAATTCTCGTACGCGGTATTAATCGCTCCCAAAGTATCACTCGATAAAAAGTACGTTGTAGCCCGTTGAGCAGAAAAACTACCATCGTTATTTTCGTAGTAGGTATAAAATAAATTAGCTAATTTATTCTGTGGTGTTTTCATCCAGTTTTTACGCATGGCCTTAAACTCTGCATCTCGACCTTCTTCGGTAAGTGGTTGATTAGATCTTGAAGTTACTTGATTTCCAATAATGGTTTTCATCCGTATTTTGTTTTTTGGTTATAAAATGTAGAAGGTTATGATAGGTTCTAGGATGGATAAGTAATTATACTGAAATGGTGTAATGCATTGTCTACTAAAGATAGGACACCCGTTCCTAGCATTCAAAAAATCTACGATCAATCGACCAAAATCAGGGGTTTATACCTAGTAAAATACAAGGTTTTCCCCCGTAAGGGAAAATAAATATTTGGATAATGTCTCTTCCACGAAGCAATCAAAATGTGATAATTCTTAAAAATAGCCTGCGCTTCATTCCTCAATTATTCTTTATTCTTAAGCTAAAGTTGTAGCTTGGAAAAGAATTGAAGCGTAATCCTTTTTAGCAAAAAACAGCTCCGTACTCGCTCGATAAAAACGATTACCCCACTATTTCTCTGAGTCGAACAACCTTATTCAAATGTTACTAAAAATTGCCAAAGTGCTTGCTTTTTTATTTTTAATCCTGCTCCTATTCGCAGCTTACCACTACAAGAAAATTCAACGCTTGTTGCACGTCAATAGTTTATTTGATGAAAAAAACATCGTTGATAATTTTATGAATATGGAAAAGAGCTTTCCATTTCACCACATTGAAAAAAGTAAAGTTCCCTACGCTATGCCCAGCAATTTAGGCTACACTTTGCCTAGTAGTTTTAGCTATCAAGAGCAAAACTTCCAAGTGCAAGATTATCTAAACTATAGTAATACAACGGGCTTAATGTTGCTGCACCGCGATACGATTATCTACGAATCTTATCATTTAGGTATGCAAAAAAATACGACGCATATTTCTTGGTCCGTAGCAAAATCCTTTGTTTCGACGTTGGTCGGCATTGCTTTGGAGGAAGGTTTATTTGAAAGTATTCAAGATCCCATCACCAAGTATCTACCTCAGTTTAAAGATACAGGATACGATGGCGTTAAGATTAAAGACATTTTACAAATGAGTTCGGGCGTAGGCTTCAACGAAGATTATCGAGATTTCAATTCGGATATTAATCGCTTTGGTAGACATTTCGCACTGGGTAAGTCTTTTGAAAGTTTTGCCTTGAGTTTAAAAAATGAAAAACCGCCCGGAACCTACAATCATTACGTCAGTTTAGACACTCAAGTGCTAGGTATGTTGCTTCGCAAAGTAACGGGCAAAACCTTAGCGGCTTACCTGAAAGAAAAAATTTGGGACCCGATGGGCATGGAATATGATGCGCAGTGGGTCATTGATCAGGATGACGTAGAAATGGCGCTGGGAGGATTGAATGTCAGCTTACGCGATTACGCAAAACTAGGATTATTATATTTGCGAGAAGGCCAATGGGAAGGTCAACAAATCGTGCCTAAGACTTGGGTAAAACAAGCCGTAACGCCCACCGAACCACACTTGATGCCCGGAGCGACGACCCTTTCCAATAGTCATTTTGGCTACGGTTTTCAATGGTGGATTCCCCAAAATTGGCAAGGAGATTATTTTGCGGCAGGTATTTACAATCAATACATTTATGTAAATCCCAGCAAAGACCTTGTCATTGTGAAAACTTCTGCCAATCATCACTTTAAAGAAATTGGCGATGAGTCGAAGGATATCCACGTCGCCCTTTTACAAGCTATTGCCCAAGGCTTTCCAGATAAAAAAGTGGAAGCAATGCCAGCGGAGAAAGTGGAAGAATAAAGTTGTTTTAAAATATTTTTTTTCAAAAAAAACTACTAATACACTTCGAATAAATCGTAGAATGCTGCACCGGTTTTTGCAATTTCTTCGTTGACCATTTGCTTGATCACGCCACTTTCAAGAATAGCAATTGCTTTTTCGATATCGTCCCCAAAGATGCGATCTTCATTTGCAAATGAGATTTTCGTACGTACGTAAGCGTGCACTTTTTCCATTAATTCCGTCCCTTTCAAAGGTCTTCTAAAATCATAAGCTTGAGCCGCACATAATAATTCAACCGCTAATATTTTTTGCAAATTATGGCAAACCGTCATTGCTTTTCTGCCCGAAATAGAACCCATACTCACATGATCTTCTTGTCCCAAAGAAGTAGGAATACTATCGGCACTCGCGGGAAAACACATCGTTTTATTTTCACTCACCAAAGCCGCTGAAGTATATTGTAAAATCATAAAACCAGAATTAACGCCCGTATTTTTCATCAGCAATTTAGGCGTATTATCACTTTTTCCTTCTAGCGAAAGATAGGATCTTCGATCAGAAATATTACCCAATTCTGCTGCTGCCAAACAAACATAATCCAAGGGCAAAGCTAAGGGCTGACCGTGAAAATTACCCCCACTAATCGTTAAGTCTTTCGAAAAAATAACGGGATTATCCGTGACCGAATTGATTTCAATTTCAACCGCTTCTTTCAGATGCAACCAAGCCGTACGGGAAGTTCCGTGTACCTGCGGCATACATCGCAAAGAGTAGGGATCTTGTACCTTTTCGCAGTTTTTATGAGAAGCAACAATCGCCGAATCTTTCAGTAAATGGGAAATTTTATGTGCGACGTGAATATTGGCTTTGTAAGGACGTGTTTGGTGTAAAATGGGATGAAATGGCATCGCCGAACCGAGTAAACCTTCCACCATCATTGCACCAATTACGTCGGCTTGCGTCAAACAAGTATGAAAATGATCGACCAATAAAGCTGCGTGCGCCGCAATGAATTGAGTACCATTAATTAAGGCTAAACCCGCTTTTGGACCTAAAGTCAGAGGTGATTTGCCTAAAGCAACTAAGACTTCCGCGGTGGGTTTTATTTCGTTTTGATAATATACTTTTCCCTCCCCGATCAAGGGCAAAAACAAATGCGACAAAGGCGCCAAATCGCCCGAAGCACCAACCGATCCTTGTTCTGGAACGACAGGAATAACGCCTGCTTCCAAGTGCCAAAGAATACGTTCTAATACTTCCAACGCAATACCTGAGTAAGCTTTTGAAAGCGCTTGTACTTTGAGTACGAGCATCATTCTAGACAACTGTTCCGTCAAAGGATTGCCGACACCGACGCTGTGGCTCAACAAAATTTTGCGTTGCAATTCCTCCGTTTGATCTTTAGAAATAATCGTATTGCACAACGGACCAAATCCAGTGTTGATCCCGTAGACCACTTTATCCTCCATCGCGATATCTTTTACAATTTCGCAAGATTTTTGAATTTTCACTGCTGTCTCCGCAGCAATTCCCGCCGCTAAGGTTCCGTTGGCGATCTTCAACAATTTAGATACCGTCAAATGATCTTCCCCGTATTTAAACATGATTTTTAGTTTTATAGTTGGTTCCTTTTCCCATTCTGTGGAGCAAATACTCGAAATTCGGGATAAACCGCTGATTTTTAATGTTTAAAAATTCCTTGAAACCGAAGTTAAACAACTTCCTCTCAAAAGAACATAGGCTTTCCCAAAAATATTTGTAATTTCGATAACCAACAAGACCAATAAAGACAACTTACGATAACTATGGGTAATCAAACTGAATTGAGACATTTCCGGTATTTCCTCGCCGTAGCGGAAGAATTGCACTTTCGCAAAGCAGCAGACAAGCTCTACATTTCTCAGCCGGGTCTCAGTCGTCAGATTAAACAAATGGAGGAAAATCTAGGCATTTTATTGTTTGAACGCAACAATAAAACGGTGAGTTTAACCCCCGCAGGACTTTACCTTAAAAAGGAATTAAGACTGGTGCTCAAAAATATTGACGACATTACCACCCAAGCCAAAATGTTGACGGAAGGAAAAGAAGGAATCATTAATTTGGGTTACGTCGGTGCAGCGATGCAAAACGTCATTCCCAACTTGATGCTCAGTTTACGCAAAATGCATCCCAAACTCCGTTTCAATCTTGCCGAAACGAATAACGCCGCGCAGGTCAACGCCTTGCTTTCCCAGCAGATAGACTTGGGTTTTGTACGCCTCAACCAAGTCCCCAAAGAATTGCGGATTGAACCCGTTTGGCGAGAAACCTTTTCTTTGGTTCTTCCCGAGGATCATCCCATCAACGAAAAGAACTTTAAAGATCTCTCACAACTTGCCGCGGAGCCTTTCATTTTTTTTGACAAAAGTTATAGTTCCATTTATCACGCTCGCGTCATGAGTATTTTTGAAGCGGCGGGCTTTTCGCCAACTATTTCTCACAATACGGTACACGCCAATACCATTTTCCGTTTGGTTGAAAACAAGTTTGGTATTTCGATCGTCCCTACTTCTCTCCAACTTGGCTACCAGTTAAAAATCAAGTTTATTGAATTGAAAAAAATCCCACAACGGGCGGTGCTTTTTATGGCTTGGAATCCGAAGAGTCGCAATCCTGCCTTAGGCAAATTGTTGGATGTTTTTGAAGGGATTGGGTTTGATTTTGGGAAGTTGGGGGAACAGCTTGAAGTCCAAAAAGGTATTTTTTGATGACGTATGGAGCTACAGTTATCAATCATCTACATTAAAAAATGTTTTCCTAAAGTTGACAAAATAGTATTTTCTCAATATATTTGTTATCTAATTAGACTACAAAAAACTATGAAATGCCTACATTTTTTACTATTGATGGAATAAGGATATGCCTTTATTTTAATGATCATAATCCACCTCATTTTCATGCTCTTTTTGCTGAATATGAACTTATCATAGGAATAAAAACCTTAGAAATAATAGAAGGAGATTTACCAAAAAAACAACTAAAAAAGGTTGAAAAATTCGCGAAAGAAAATCAAGATTTATTAATGGAAATTTGGAATCAACTGAGCGAGAATTAAAATTTATGAAATGAGAAGAAAATTAAAAATACCTAAAATTTTAAAAATAGATAAAATAAATAGTTTCCAAGTTTATTGTGTGTTTAATAATGGCGAACATAGAATAATTGATTTCAACAACTTCTTTAAAGAATGGAAACTGAAGCAAAAGAAAAAAGATTTTAGGTATCCACTATTAGATAAGAAAGTTTTTAACAAAATTGCATTAACTGATAATACCCTTGGATGGGAGTCAATAAAGAAAAAAATAAAATTATCTAACGGAATGGAATATGATGTTTCCTTCGAATTAGACCCTATTGTTCTATTTGAAAATAGCCAACCAAACGAGGAAAAAGTCAAAGAAAACTCCATTGGAAAAATCATAAAATCAGCTAGAACAAAAGCGGGATTAACCCAAGAAGAATTAGCAAGAAAAAGTGGTACAACTAGATACTACATCTCGAGGATAGAAAATGATCGATCGGATATTGAATTAAGTACCCTGAGAAAAATAATTGAAATCGGACTAAATAAAAGCTTAAATATTCAGGTAAGATAATGAAGTTGTTTAATAAAACTGATGTCTGGAAAATTTATGGAATGCCGGAATTGCTTTTAGCTAATCCTTCATTGTATCACAAATTTCAACAATTAAGTACTAAGTTTGGTATACTTTAGTAATTGGCAAACGTTTCACCTTTCAATATTTCGCTAACCGCAGCATCATAAACCTCATACGTTTTAGCTTTCTTTATTTTCTTAACCACCTTAGTTGGATTTGGAAATAGCGTAGAAAAGTATTCCCAGTAACTCAACATCTTGCGAATTACCGCTTTTTCGCCCGTTAGTTTTTGCTCAGCGGCGGTAAAAAGTGTATCGTGGTATTTGCTAAAGCGATCTAACTTATTTTCTGGATATTGCTGCGTTTGATTTTTGATCATTTCTGGCAAAAACGGATCGGCAATCAATCCTCTGCCCAGCATCCAATGGTCAATGCTAGGAAAACGTTCGGTCAATTTTTCGAAGATCGCAACGGAGGTAATGTCGCCGTTGAAATATAACTTTTGGTCACAGTGATCAATGCAGCGCTGAAATCCTTCTAAGTCTACCCCACCCTTATACAATTGAGCGCCAATCCGTGCGTGAATACCAATATTTTTGATAGGATATTTTGCGAGTACCGGAAAGACCTCCAGTATTTCTCTAGCGTGCTCGTAGCCCATTCTCATTTTCATGGAAACGATTACGTCGGTTTCGGTATGTACTCGATCAAGTATGCGATCTATCTTTTCTGGATCTTTGATTAATCCTGAGCCCATCCCTTTATTGGTAACCATTGGATACGGGCAACCCAAATTCCAATTGAGTTCTTGGTAACCGAGCGCACGTACATATTTTGCCGCAAAGATAAATTCGTCCGCACTACAAGTCATGACTTGTGGAATTACCGTTAAACCCGTATTGTTCTTAAGCTTCAAATCTCGTTCATAAATCGGCTTGATCACCATTTTCCCGTTGAAACGAATATAAGGAGCATAGAAGTAATCAATCCCACCAAAAAATTGTTGGAAAGCATTCCGAAAATGGAAGTCTGTGTACCCTTGGAGTGGCGAAGAAATGAGTTTATGCTTCATCAGTGGGTAAAGATACGGGTTCTGTGGTTATTGGGCGAATGGATGGGGAAATTGTTACTACTACACAACTAATACTAAAGCATGATCTAAAATCTATCGCAAAACAATTATCAGTGAACAGCCAAGCAAAACGATTAGAAGAGGTCGTGAAGTACTTACTTCATTTTTGTAATAAAAACCACGATAAAGTAATTAATACAAGTCTGATCACTTCCCTTTGATCGCCAAATGAAAAGGATAGTCCATCGCTCAATCTATTATTTCTCCTCCTTCTTCCCCACTCCCCGGTCCCAAACAAATCACTCGATCCGCAGCATCAAGCAACGTCCGATTATGCTCAATAAAAAGCACCGTATCGCCGCGATCTACCAACGATCGAAAAACTTTAAGCAAGCCTAGAATATCAAAATAATGCAGCCCTGTACTCGGTTCATCAAAAAGATATAAAGTCGCACTGTTTCGTTTTTGCAAGAGTGATTTCGCTAGTTTCAATCGCTGCGCTTCTCCGCCTGACAAGGTATTACCCGCTTGCCCTAAACGCAAATGACCGACACCTACACGCTTGAGAATATCCAATTTTTCTACAAGTATTCCTGATTCGAAATATTCAATCGCCTCTGCGACGCTCATCTGCAATACCTCTCCAATGGAACGACCGTTAAGTTTGCAAGCTAGTATCGTATCGTTGTACCGCATTCCTTGGCAGCGGTCACAAGTCAGCCAGATATCGCTTAGAAAATCCATGCTGGTTTTTAGTTTTCCATGTCCGCTGCAAGTAGCACATTTTCCTTGTTTGCTTTGGTAAGAAAAAGCCGCTTTTTTTAGCCCTGCTTTTTTGGCGGAATCCGTTTTGGAAAAGACAGTCTTTAGCTCTTCCATAATGCCTGTATACGAGGCGGGCGTACTCAATCTACTTTGCGTAAGTGGCTCCTGATCAATGAGCAAAACGGTTTCAAATTGTTGCATTCCCTTGATGGAAATGCAACCAATTGGGCGATTTTGTAGCCAAGATTGATATAACACCGCTTTCATTAAAGTTGATTTCCCACTTCCTGAGACACCTTGAATCGCCGTTATTTGTTGCGCATAAAAATTGACCTCAATATTTTTAAGGTTGTTCGCAAATGCGCCCTGCACGCCGAAAAGTTTCCCTTTTGCTTTTGGTTCTTTAACTAGAGTGATGCGTTGAGTGTGCAACAACTTGTACGTGACCGAATGTTTTGCTGTAGCGATATTACTCAGCTTTCCTTGGTAAATCACGTCGCCGCCAAGTCTTCCGGCACCAGGTCCCATTTCAATTAAGTAATCCGCACTGCGGATAAAAGAAGGATCGTGTTCCACCACTACAACGGTGTTCCCATTGGCAACAATATTTTTTAATACTTTTGATAAAACGACGACCTGCGCAGCATCCAATCCGATCGTAGGTTCATCCAAAACGTAAAGTACGCCAAACAAATGCGTTGACAACTGCCCCGCGAGCGTAACCCGTTGCCGTTCTCCACCAGAAAGCGTACGCACCGCTCTATCCAAATTCAAATATCCCAAGCCAAGATCAACAATCGTTTGCAAAGATTTTTTGACGCTGGGCAACACCACTTTGCTAATCGCCAAGACAACAGCATCTACTTGCTCCGCTTCTTGTTTAAGTAATCTCAAACAAGACGAAATGCTGAGTTGGGAAAGCTCCTGAATATTTTTTCCAAGAAATTGAGTACTTAACAACTCCGGCTGCAAGCGACTCCCGCGACAACTAGGGCAAGTTACCTCGTGCAGTAATTCCGTTAAGTTTTTGACATTCTTATTGTGCCGTTTTCGCTGATATTCCTCGTCAATATAATTGCAGAACCCGAGCCATTTTGCCGATAAGGCCTGCGTTCCCTTCCTAGATTTCGTATTAAACTCCCAAGTGACTTCCCAGACCGCGTCGCCCGTCCCGTAAAGAATGGCTTCCCTGATTTCTGCTTCCAATACTTGCCAAGGTCGTTCAATATCCCACGCTTTTTGTTTGGCGACTTCCTTGAGCGTTGCAATGAATTGACCATTAAGATCTGCATAATAAGCAACTGCTTTATTCGTAGCAATTGCTCCTCCTAAAATAGATTTATCCTGAGCGACAATTACTTGATCTGGATCGCATTGCTCAATTACACCAAGTCCTTCACATTCCAAACAAGCACCAAGATGATGATTAAAAGAAAAATGCTGCGCGGTATAATTTTTCCCTTCCTGCTGGGCAATTCTGGAATACAATATTCTAAAAGCATCGTACACGCCCGACAGCGTACCAACCGTTGATCGCTTCGAAGGTGCTCCTCCATTTCTATTGATACCAATCGCTGGTCCGAGCCCGGAGAAAGAAACGATTTCAGCTTCACTGTTTTGCTGCAAAAAACTTCGGTTGTAGGTTGATAAGGACTCGGTAAAACGGGCATTGGATTCCGCAAATAAGGTATCGTACACCAAAGAAGATTTACCACTTCCCGAAACGCCCGTCACCACGGTTAATTGGTTTTTAGGAATCCGCACCGTGATATTTTTAAGACCGTTCGTCGTTACGCCGTTCAGAATAATTTCGGTCGCAATTGGTAAATCAGGTGTTGCTTTTAGAACTTCATTTTTAGGATTTACTTGCGTTACTTTGGGTATGCCTTGGTGAATAACGGTACCACCCGCCGCACCACTTTCAGGACCAAGCTCAAGGTGCCAATCACTCCAACTAATCACCGTTTCGTTTTGTTCGATACAAACAATCGTATTACCTTTTTGCTTAATGCGGTCAAACAATTGAAGGAGGGTTTTGAGGTCATTATGGTGCAAGCCAATGCTCGGCTCAATGATGATGTACAAAGTTGCTCCCGTATCTTTTTTCTGTAGTTGATTGGCAATTTTAATACGCTGCGCTTCTCCGCCAGAAAGCGTGGTCGAGGATTGTCCGAGCGTTAAGTATCCGAGGCCAATTTCTTGTAAAAGCTGGAGACCCGTTAATATTTTTTGCTGACCTTCAAAAAAACGGATGGCTTCCTTGATGGATAATTTATAAACCTCCGCAATCGACAAACCATTGTACTTTACCCGAAGTGTCGCTTCGTTAAAACGGTCGCCGTGGCAAGTTCCACAAACCAAGTCTATCTTCCCTAAAAAATGCATTCCAATTTGTGTTTTTCCTGCACCTTGACAGGTTTCACAGCGTCCACCTTTGTTGTTGAAAGAAAAACGAGATTTGGTGAACCCTTGCGCTTTGGAGGCGGGAAATTTTGCGTAGAGATCGCGAATATGATCTGACAATCCTAGGTAAGTTGCGGGATTGCTACGGGGTGTTTTGCCAATGGGCGTATGATCAATAAAGATCAATTTATTGATGGCATCAAGGTTTTCGTGACGGGTTAGTTTCGCAGCTTGCTCAGGTTCCATACCCAACTGTGTTCGAACGGCATTCAGTAAAACGCTTTTTACCAAAGTCGATTTCCCAACGCCCGATTTTCCACTCACCACATTGAGTTTCCCAAGTTGAAATTCGACCTCAATATTTTTAAGATTTCTAGCCTGACAACCGATCAACCGTATCGAGTTAGGCGCTGTTTGGATTGGCAAAGCGGAGCTCCCTTCCGTTGGACTTTTAATCGCTCGGTAGGTTGGACTGATTGCTTCCAACTCCGTTTGTTTTGCAAATACTGAAAACGCACCGTTAAAAATAAGTTCGCCGCCGTGGACACCAGCTTTGGGTCCTATTTCAATGATATGATCTGCACTCCTAATCGTATCCAAATCATGTTCCACAACAATGACCGTATTCCCTTTTTCAACCAATTGTTTAAAATGATAAATCAAACGTTCCGTCTCTGCTCGGTGCAAGCCGATGGAAGGTTCATCAAACACGTAAAGCACATCACTTAAAGGCACCAAGATTTGATTCGCCACTCGAATCCGTTGAATCTCACTCGCCCGCAAGGACTTCGAAGAACGATCTAAGGTCAAATGTCCCAATCCTAAATCCTCCAACAACTCCACTTGTGCGGTCAACTGCTCAATAATTTCCTGCGCCACCACGCTCCAAGTATTCGCCTGCATCCACGATTTAAGTTCCTTCAATTCAAAGCGCCCAACTTCCGCAATTGATTTCCCGTGAATGGTTACACTCAACGCATCGGTATTCAAGCGAGTCCCTTGACAGGCTGGACAAGTCACCGCGTGCACATATTTCAAAATATTCGCATTGCGATCTCTTCTCAAAATATCCGCCATGATCGGAATCATTCCCTTATAATATCCTTCTTCTCGGGGCTTTGCTTTGATTCCCGTCCACTTCAAACGCGATGCTAAACTATGCTTTCCAAAAGGCACTTTGATTTTATTGCTACCATACAAAATTACCTTGCGCTGCGCGTCCGTCAGTTCCTCCCACGGAATCTCTACACTAAAACCTTCTGCTGCGCAAACTTGATTCAATACCTCGATCGTCACCTGCGAGTACATGATATAACCATTGGGTAAAGTCGGTGCCAATGCGCCTTCGCGAATTGTTTTCGCTGGAAAAGTAATCAGGCGGTTCAAGTCGATTTGTTCCTCCTTGCCAATGCCATTGCAGCGGGGACATTTTCCGACCACGGAATTAAAAGAAAACAGCGCACGAGAAAGTGCAATATCCTTAGTTGTGGTTCCCGTTCTGGCAAACAACAAGCGCAGCAAATCGTAGCAATCGGTCATCGTTCCCACGGTAGACCGCGCATGCATACCCGCCGTCCGTTGTCCAATCGCAATCACCGGAGAAAGTCCTTCAATTTCATCGACTTCCGGTCGATTTAATTTCCCCATAAACTGCCGTGCAAAAGAAGGCAAGGTTTCAAAATAGCGGCGCTGTCCTTCTTTGGCAATAATTTCAAAGACGAGGCTTGATTTTCCCGATCCAGAAATGCCCGTCACAACGATGAATTTGTTGTGAGGAATTTGTAAGGAGATGTTTTTTAGGTTATTGGTTTTTGCTCCTTTGATCAGGATCGTTGGATTCGTGCTTGCGGTCATTTGGTGAAATTAGGGAAATATTTTTTGCGGAACTTGAAATCTTTATTTTTTATAAAAACATCAAGCAAAATTTGATGAAGTTGTTTAAAAATCTAACTCGGTCGAGGATCAACCACTAAAGTTGTTCAAAGCTATTGATCTAGCCATTTTCTAAAATCTGCAGTTCTTGAAGAACTCGTATGCGCAACTCTTTCACTGTTTTTGAACTTCACAATTAATCTATTTTTAAAATAATTTTCGATGGTTTCGATGTAATCAATACTTACGATTTCACTGCGATTTATTCTAAAAAATAAAGAAGGATTAAGCGATGACTCAATTTCACTAATCGGAATATTGATGATGTGTTTATTATCTTTTTGATCGTAGGCAAGGCTAAAGGAACCTTGCGCTTCGATACTTGCGATATCCTCAATTTTCAATAATTTAATGCCATTCTTTTTTTTGATAGAAAAGCGAGATTTATAATTTTTGATTTGCTTTTCGACGAGATGATATAAGTTTTGAACGGCAAGATTAGAAAGCGTGCCACTCGTATCTTTTGCCCGCAACAATTCATACTTGCTAATCGCTTGCTTGAAATGTTCCTCGTTATAAGGCTTCAATAAATAAGCAATGCCATTGGTCTGAAAAGCATCCAATAAATATTCATCATAAGCGGTACAAAAAATAATCGGGCATTCAATTTTGACCTTTGTAAATATTTCAAATGCGTTTCCATCTAATAATTTAATGTCAGAAAAAACAAGATCATAAGTAACTTCTCTTTCGAGAAAATCAATGGCATCTTTGATTGTTCGTACCCAGTGAATAATAGATGTATTCGCAAAAGCAGCATGGATATATAAATCCAACTTATTCTTGGCCAAGATCTCGTCTTCGATGATTAAAATATTCATACAATTAATTGACTACATTAATGAGTGGTAAGATAACTTTAAAATAGTCGCTCGTCTTTATGACTTGCAGTTCTTCCTCCGTGAGCAAGCTATATCTTGCCTTTAAGTTTTTTAAGCCCGTGCCACCCACTTTATCCGTTCGGTTTAATAATTTAATATTATTCGTGATGGTCAAGGCATTTTCACTGGCAAGGATCGCCGTAACGATGGGTGCTGCTTCCGTTGCAATATTATGTTTTGCGACATTTTCGAGCACCGTTTGGATAGCGCCCGGAGGAATAAGTTTATCCGTTTGAATTAGCGCAGCATCGATTTCAAATTTGAAGGCATAAGTATTCCCAAATCTTTGTTCTAAAAGATAAACGTAATCGTAGCAAAAATTTAACTCCTCCGCTAAAGTAACAAATTCATCCGCCTTCGTTTTTAGCAAATATCTGTAGAGACTGGCTAATTTTTGAATGTATTCTCTCGCTTTCTTGGGGTTGAGCTCAATTAAAGAATCTACGGAATTTAGGTTATTAAATAAAAAGTGTGGATCAATCTGTGATTTTAAAATCCTAAGCTCATTTTCTTTTTTAATTTCATTCGTTTTCTTTAAGGCAATTTGCGATTCAAAATATTTTTTAGCCAAATAAAAGGACACTAAGAAAGCAACACTTAGAAAAGCATTAAGAATGGTAGACAAAAAAAGCTTTACGGGATGATTGGTCAATAAATAAAAAACATCCTGCTCGTTTTCACTGACTGCATCCGTTAAGAGTTGTTCTGCCATTCCAAAAACAAATAAAGCCAACAAGAGCCAAAGAATGATATATAAGTAATGCTCCTTTGGCAAATTTCTAGGAAAAATTACAAACACAATTATCCAAAAAAGGCTAAAGCTTAATAGTACCGTAACGATGATATTATAAACTGCCGTGTAAAAACTATAATTGTAGCTTTCAAACGTAAACCCAATTATGATAAAGAACACATAATAAACCAAGATCAAGTATTTATCACTTTTGGACATCTTCCTTATTTTTACTGATTTCGGTCATAATGTAGTCAATGCTATTGTCAATGCGGTGAACGTAGGTTTCCATAAAAGTGAATGGCGTTTCTACGTGCGGAAAGAGTGCATCTTCCTCATTTTTCGATTTATCAGGTCTTTCCATATAAGCTAAAGATAAATTTACGATTTTTTTGGTATGTGGCAACTTGACCATCGTAAAACCAGTTTGGCAGCTAGGCTGATTCCCCGTCGGTGTCCCGACAAAAGTGCCAATACCATTGTCATACATCGTAGTCGCTAAAATCTGAGCCGCACTAAAGGTCATTTCCCCAATTAAGACATAAACTTTTCCTTTAAATTTAGAAATCGTAGTATCCAATTCAAACGCAGCATCTGGTTTCTCAATCTCATAAAAATAAGGATTCGTATAAAATTCCTTGGTCAAATTTATTTCTCCAGCGGGCATACTTGTTCCATGCTTTTCAAAATAAGCAGCATCGTAAGCTTTAGCATCTACCGGCATCGACTTGCTAGCAAACCTTGAGTTGTGCCAAAAATCCGTAAACCCTTTTATCTCGGCTCGTTCCGTTAAATACCAAATTAATTGTTTGCCTAGTCTTTCGTCTCCTCCAGTATTATTTCTCAAATCAATAATGATATTTTGAATGGAATCTTGCTCCACTTTCGTAAAATAATCTTGCAAAAACTGACCAAAATTCAAGGCGTTCTTTTTCCGCTTTTTCATTAATCCTAATGCAATGGGACGGGTAAAAAAATTAGTGTAATTATCAATTTCAGATTTAACCGCTACGTAATCTAGACAAGTATTCATTTGCAGGTAGGCAAAATTCTTCTCTTGGTCAAAATAGCTATAAAAGCCGTCGTTTTGTTTTTTGGCAAATGGATATTTCCGTTTTTTGCGACGTACCCGATACTGTTTTTTGGCAATATCTCTTGCTAAGGTCACCAATCGGGTCTTTCCATTTTTCGATACTTCCAGCGAAAGGTTTTCCTGCGCACCAATAATACCCGCACACTCCAAATAAATAGGCTGACTTATCCTAAACCAAAAGTGCTTCAATCTCCAATATTCGTTTTCGCCACTTTCCACCCTATTGACCATTCTCATAACTGCTCCAATATCTTTTCCATTAATCGACAAAACGCTGGAACCGATGATTGAACTATCTTGCGTCCGATCAATATTCGCCACTACCCATTCCTCCCCGCTCTTAAAAAGTCGTATGTTAAATACCGTTTTCCCTTTATAATGCATGGCATGGTAACTATGTCCATCTTTCAACGCTGCTAAAAAATTCCGCAAGGCAACGCTGAATTCAAAATCATGATCAATAGTCGCTACTTTAGCCATAAATTGCTGACTTAGCAGCTCAAAGTTTTCAACTTTAGTAGGAAGTCGTGGATAAGATTGCTTGACCATTGCCGTCGTATAAAGAGCATCCTTTTGATACTTGGATAGTCGTTGATAATCCGCTGGCTTTTCGTAATCCAACTCAATCCGCTTGGTAAATAGATTTTGCAAGCCAGATGCGGAACAGGAACTAAAAGAAAAAAGGACAAAAGCGGTTGCCAATAAGTGCAATAAAAACTTCAAAATGCGATCGGTTAAATTCATGTTTTTTCTTTCAAATGTAGCAGCTAAAAGGATTCAATACCAGCAAAAAACAACGAATTGGGTTTAGATGCGCTCGAATTGGGCTGTTTCGGGGACTAAGTAGAGCGGAGCGGAAGGTGGATACGTAGTGGATCGAATGATACAGACGAAGGAAGCGCTATTTTGTATTGGCAATAAGACCTAACAATTTCCACTCCACTACTTTCTTGGCGCTTCTTGGATGTTATTGTATTAGAATAAACTATATTCTTTGACTATTTTTAACTATTTTTGACGCTGGAGCTGTTTTCGCTAACGCTTCCTCTTTTCAAGAGCATTTTCGCTTAAAAAGCTAGCTACAAAAGCCTTTTTAGGCTCGAACTAAGTAAACACTACATGTCAGAACAAGAACAAAAACAGCAGCTAGAACAGCAGCTTTGGAACATCGCCAATACCTTACGTGGGAAAATGGACGCCGATGATTTCCGCGACTACATCCTCGGGTTTATTTTCTACAAATACCTCAGTAGAAAGATGAAAGCCTATGCCAATGAGATTCTAAAACCGGATCAGCTTAGTTTTGCGGAGCTAGAAGGTCACGCAAGTGAAACGATACTCATGGAGGAAGTCAAATATGCTGCACTCGACAAACTCGGTTACTTCCTCAAACCTTCCGAACTCTTTAGCGAACTCGCGCGGAGAGGTAACGCAGGTGGAAAAAATAATTTTATCCTAGGCGATTTAGGGAAGGTATTGACCAATATTGAGCAAAGTACGATGGGCTCGGAGAGTGAAGAAGATTTTGGGAACCTGTTTGCAGATCTTGATTTGAGTAGTCATAAACTGGGGAAATCAGAAGCCGATAAAAACGAATTGATCGTAAAAGTGCTTGCACATTTGGAAACGATTGATTTTGATTTGGAAAATACGGAAAGTGACATTCTCGGGGATGCGTACGAATACCTCATTGGAAAATTTGCGAGTGGCGCAGGGAAAAAAGCGGGGGAATTTTATACGCCGCAACAGGTGAGTTCGGTACTCGCGCAACTCGTAACAATTGGGAAAAAGAAACTTAAAAGCGTCTACGATCCAACTTGCGGTTCCGGCTCGCTATTGCTGCGCGTTGCTAAGGAAGTGAAAAGTGTTGCCGCTTTTTATGGACAAGAGATGAATCCGACGACTTATAACTTGTGTCGCATGAACATGATCATGCACGATGTTCATTACAAACGCTTCGACATCAAAAACGAAGATACTTTAGAGCGACCGCAGCACCTTGCACATAGCTTTGAAGCCATTGTTGCCAATCCTCCTTTCTCTGCCAAATGGTCTGCGAGTCCTTTATTTATGAGCGATGATCGCTTTGCGGCGTACGGCAAATTGGCACCAAAAACCAAGGCAGATTTTGCTTTTTTACAACACATGGTGCACCAACTCGCCGCAGATGGAACGATGGCGATTGTCTTGCCACACGGCGTCTTGTTTCGAGGTGCCGCCGAGGGACACATTCGAAAGCACTTGATCCAAGAGAAGAATTACTTGGATGCAGTCATCGGCTTGCCTGCGAATATCTTTTATGGGACTTCTATCCCAACTTGTATTTTGGTCTTGAAGAAAAATCGGGAACACAACAAGGATATTTTATTTATAGATGCTAGTCAACATTTTGAAAAAGTAAAAACACAAAATGTACTGCGAACGGAAGATATTGAAAAAATCATCGGTACTTACGAAAGTCGGGAAACGATAGATAAGTATAGTTACGTCGCTTTGCTCAGTGAAGTGGAAGAGAATGATTATAATCTAAATATTCCTAGGTATGTGGATACTTTTGAAGAAGAGGAAGCGGTGGATTTGAAAGTTGTCGCGCAGGACTTGAAGGCTTTGGATAAGGAAATGGCAAAAACGGATCAAGTGATTGCTGATTTTTGTAAGGAGTTGGGGATTGATGCTCCAACTTAATAAATACGGTCATGACAATTTTAGAAAAACAAAAAAAATTAATTCCTGAGTTACGATTCCCTCAGTTTGAGAAAAAGTGGGAAGAAAAGATCGGAAGAGCGTC
>JBGCFY010000322.1:0-16217 GCA_045110315.1 Saprospiraceae bacterium | reverse complement strand
TTGAAAAGAATTTTGAGCTTAAACGAGGCAAAAAACGTAGACAATGCCGGAGCATTGGCGAGGCTTTTTAACGAAGTAGAAGCTTAAAAGGCTTTCAAGTTATTAGTTAATTTAATTCTGCAAACTACTTAAATAAATATAAAATAAGTTGGCAAAACGGTGAGCGTTTAGGAATAGCATATACGCCTAAATTCACGGGTTCTAGTCAATTATTGCAATTTTAAACTTGCTCTTAACTAATTCTTCCCACAAAAAACATATCTTTGCACCCAAAATAGACCTTAGAGTGTCAATGAGACAGCATACAATAAAAAAGACAGTTAGTGTAAATGGTGTAGGCTTGCATACGGGTGAAAACGTAACCATGACCTTCAAACCTGCTCCCGTAAATCACGGCTATAAGTTTCAGCGCGTAGATTTAGCTACCGCACCGATCATTAGTGCCGAAGTTGGAAGGGTTGTTTCTACGAATAGAGGAACAACGATCAAAAACGGAGAGGCTCAAGTGAGTACCATCGAGCACGCTTTGTCGGCTTTGACTGGGCTTTCTATCGATAACGTATTGATTGAAATTGATGGTCCAGAGACGCCAATCTTAGATGGTAGTGCGATTGGTTTTGTCAAAGAACTAGAAAAAGCAGGATTAGAAGAACAAGATGCCGATCGAGAATTCTTTGAAATCTTAGCTCCTATACATTATAAAGATGAAGAGACGGGTGCCGAGTTGATGGCTCTTCCGTCAGATCATTACGAAGTAACAACGATGATCGATTTTGATTCTCCGGTATTAGGGCATCAATACGCGTCGTTGGATAATTTAGATAATTACAAATCAGAAATTGCTTCGTGTAGAACTTTCGTATTTTTGCACGAATTAGAACTCTTACTCAGTCAAGACTTGATCAAAGGGGGAGACTTGGATAATGCGATCGTAATTGTAGATCGCGTAATGAGCCAAGATGAGTTGGATGCCCTCGCCAAAAAACTGGATAAGCCAAGTATCAAGGTAGAAAAAGAAGGTATTCTCAATACGATTGCCTTACACTTCAGAAACGAACCGGCAAGACACAAATTGTTAGATGTAATAGGAGATATGGCACTGATTGGCAAACCGATTAAAGGTAAAATCGTTGCTACAAAACCGGGACATACCGCTAACGTCGAATTTGCCAAACTGCTGAGAAAACAATATCAAGAACAGCGTCGGTTGAAAGGAAAACCTAAATATGATCCACTGTTAGAACCAGTATACGATATTGTACAAATTTCCAAAAGACTACCTCACCGATATCCTTTTTTGTTGATCGATAAGATTACTGAAATATCAGATCATCACGTTGTTGGTGTTAAAAATGTAACTTTTAACGAAGACTTTTTCCAAGGTCATTTTCCAGGTAATCCTGTGATGCCAGGTGTTTTGCAAATTGAAGCAATGGCACAAACAGGTGGATTATTGGCTTTGTCGACTGTTCCTGATCCAGAAAATTGGGACACATATTTTTTAAAAATAGATAGTGCTAAATTCAAAAATAAAGTTGTTCCAGGCGATACAATTTTATTTAAGCTGGAACTGTTACATCCGATTCGTCGGGGAATTTTCCAAATGCAAGGTACTGCATATGTAGAAAATAAAATTGTTTCTGAAGCGATACTAACTGCACAAATCAATAAGCGGGATTAAAATGAACTTCAATAGCGGACTAAGAAACATTCACCCTGAGGCCCAGATTGGGAAGAACGTAACGATGGATCCTTATATCAATATTGGGAAAAATGTGGTTATTGGAGACAATACACACATCCATTCTTTTGTCTCGATCTTAGATGGTGTCAAAATAGGAGAGGATTGCAAAATATTCTCAGGAGCAATCATTGGTGCGATTCCTCAAGATTTAAAATTTGAGGGAGAACAATCTATTTTAGAAATCGGCAACAACGTTACGATTCGAGAATACAGCACCATCAATCGAGGCACCAAAGCGAATTATAAAACTATCATCGAGGATAATTGCTTGATCATGGCTTACGTTCACGTAGCACACGATTGTATCATTCGAAAAAACTGCGTACTGGCTAATTGTGTTAATTTAGCGGGGCACATTGAAATCGGAGAGAAAACAGTGCTCGGTGGTCTTACCGCCGTTCATCAGTTCGTCAAAATTGGAGACCACGCAATGGTCGGTGGCGGTTCTCTTGTGCGCAAAGATGTTCCTCCTTTTATCAAAGCTGCTCGAGAGCCTTTATCTTATGCAGGGGTAAATTCAGTTGGTCTACGAAGAAGAGGTTTTTCGGATGAGCAAATCAATACCATTCAAAGCATTTATCGAATTCTCTACGTTAAAGGGTACAATACAACTCAAGCCGTAGGTGTTATCAAAGATACGATCAGTGTTTCTCCAGAGCGGGAAAAAATTCTTCAATTTATTCAAGGTGCAGATCGAGGAATCATCAGAGGATTCCGACATCACAACGGTGGAAAAGTGAATGGACGTAGTTCTTAAAAATCTTGCGAAGCGATATCAGTTTGAATGGATTTTTAGACACATCGACTTGAGCTTGCAGCACGGCGAAAGTTACGCTATTACCGGGCCAAACGGTTCTGGAAAATCTACTTTCTTAAAAATTCTATCTGGTCATCTTTCTCCTTCTAAAGGGAGTATTCAATTCCAACAAGGTGATCAAGCGCTCGAAGTGGAAGAAGTTTATCACCATCTAAGCTACGCGGCGCCGTACATTGATTTGATCGAAGAATTTACACTTATTGAGGCGATCAAATTTCACCGACAGTTCAAGCAGTTCCAAAATAATCATACCTCGGAAGAATTACTCGAACTTCTCAATTTCCATAAATCTAAACACAAACAATTACGATTTTTTTCTTCGGGAATGAAGCAACGACTTAAGCTGCTCCTTAACATCTGCTCCGATACGCCTTATCTATTGTTGGATGAGCCTTCTACCAATTTAGATCAGCAAGGAATGGAATGGTATTTAGACTTGATGGAAAAGTATGGGAAAAATCGCTTAGTGGTTGTGGCTTCCAATATTAAAAGCGATTATAGTTTTTGTAGCCAAGAGCTTGACATTTCGAAATATAAAACGGGGCGCAAAAAAAATAAGGCTTAATTTATTCAAATCCTCGTTTTCAAATCCTCGTTTTCAAATCTTCCAAATACGTTCGTAAACTCTTCAAGGTATCAAGCGTTTTTAAGCGTTGCTTGAGGTTTGTTTTATTCTCTTTAATTTCTTTTTTTGCTCCTTTCAGCGTAAAGCCTTTCTCCTTGACTAAATTATAGATCATTTTGACTTGATCAATATTTTGTTGCGTAAAGCGGCGATCTCCTTTGCTATTCTTGTGTGGCTTAAGTATGTCAAACTCCGTTTCCCAAAAACGAATTAAAGACTTAGATACTCCAAACATATCGGCTATTTCTCCGATTGAATAGTATAGCTTCGTAATTTCGTCTTTATTATTATTTGGTAACATTTAGTTTGATTTTTTAAAACTCAATCTACTATGATAGTAGATACTCAACAAGATAAACAGCTTTTAGCAGAATTGCAAAAAACGGATGTAACTTAGGTAATAGCTCTTGATTAGGATCGTATTAAGATAGTTTCTCTCTCAGCAGCGCATTACAAGCTTTTGGTGCCGCTTTTCCGCGAGATTTTTTCATCACTTCCCCCATAAAAAAACCGATGAGATTCTTTTTCCCTTTCTGGTAAGCGGCAACTTCTTTAGGATGTTGCCTCAATACTTCGTCTACGATTTTTGTTAAAAAATCTTCGTCATCTGATTGAATCAGATTGAGTTTTTCTGCGACGGCTAATGGCGTTTGCTCAGGACTTTCAATCAGCGCTGGGAAAATACGTTGGTAAGCAATTGAACTACTTAGTTTTCCCGTTTGGATCAGTTCGATAAAAGCGACCAATTGTTTTTGTGAAAGCGGAAATTTTCCAATGCTAATTTTCTTTTCTTGTAAATAAGGGCGCACTTTATTAATGATCAAATTGGCACAAGCTTTAGGATCTTTCGCCAAATTGGCTAAGTCGATAAAGTAAAGTGCAATCTCTTTTTCTTCGGTGAGCAAGCTAGCATCTTTAGCAGGTATCTTGAATTCGTCTCGTAGGCGAGCTTCTATTTCCCAAGGCAATACGGCAAGCGTTTGTCGAAGGTGATCAATGGTGGTTTCGTCGATGATAACGGGGGCGAGATCTGGATCGGGAAAATAACGATAATCGTGCGCATTCTCTTTATTTCTTAGCGGCGTTGTAATTCCTGTTTGTGGATCAAAGTTGAGTGTTTGCTGTGTGATTTTATGCCCGGATTCTAGTAAGTCAATTTGTCGTTTACTTTCGTAAGCAATGGCTCGCCGCGCATACCGCATCGAGTTCATATTTTTGATTTCACAACGCTCACCGTAAGTTGTCGCTCCTTTAAGACGGACGGAGACATTACAATCACAGCGCATGGAGCCTTGTTCCATATTGCCATCGGATATTTCGAGGTAGCGGACCAATTGTCGCATCGTATTCATGAAGACATCTACTTCTTCGGGAGAACGAAAATCAGGTTCGGTGACGACTTCCAATAACGGAACACCGGCTCGATTCAAATCAATCATGGTGGCGTGATCGGAGCGATCGTGAATTGATTTTCCGGCATCTTCTTCCATATGAATATGGTGAATTCGAATGTCAACTGCTCGTTCATCAATGGAAAAATGTAGTGCACCACCCACACAAATGGGAGAATTATCCTGTGTAATCTGATAGCCTTTGGGAAGATCCGCGTAGAAATAATTTTTTCGATCAAAATAACTTTCGGTGTTGATTGTACTACCCAATGCCAAACCCAAACGAACTGCATGAGCAACTTGTTTCTTGTTTAAGCGCGGAAGTGTACCGGGATGTGCTAGAGAAATTACACTCGTTTGGCTATTCGGTGGCGCTCCAAAAGTGGTACGATCAGCACAAAAAGCTTTGGTTAAAGTAGATAGCTGAACGTGAACTTCTAAGCCAATCACGGTTTCATATTTATCATATACGGACATAGGTAAAATCAAATGGTTGAATACACGTTTTAAAACAAGAAAAATCCAATTACAAATGTAAGGGCTATAAATAAGATAAACAATACCAAATAGGATAGGTTTAGGATACAAAACTTCACTATGGTTTTGAATCTGCCTTGTTCATATACTTTACGCATGGCTTTATACAAGTAAAAGAGAATGGACATTGCAAAAATGACGATTACCACATCAGGTAAGTATTCCGCCAATAAAATCAATAAACTCACCAGAATGAATGCAAAAGCATGATAGTGAAATGAAAAAATGAGATGTTCGATGTAGTAGTGATTACTACGGATGTAGAGTAATTTGAGTACCAAGGCGAGAATAGGCATCATGAAGAGCGTCATCCAAGTCAGTTTACCAAAAATAAATAACCCAAAACTCCCTCCTTTCTTGTTAATCTTGATAAATTGTTTTCCTAAAAATCGCGACCAAAAATTTGTTACCCCGTATTTATTAAATAATGCTTCTGGAGAGAGTCGAGTATAATCTTGATAAGAGACGCGTAGATCTCGATTTTTAATATTCTGTCCATAATTAAAGCCTTTGCCAGAGGAAATATCAAAAGAGAGGTCAAGACTATCCTGAAAAGGAAAGCGTTTCTTTAGGGAATAAGTTAAAGAGTCAAAAGCTACATTTACCGTAGGATTATCATAATATTGTTTAAGTTGAATGGTATTACTGTCCAAATTTGTAACAAAATCTTGATAATAAGCGGATTGCATAAAATTATCATCAGAAAATTCGGCTTTTAAGCCTTCTTCGCCACCGAGGTAGACGCCAATAATGGCAAAATGGACCAACGCCGTGACCAAAAATAACCGTAAAGGGTGAAGATAAGTTTGATGTTTGCCCCGAAAATATTGTTGCGTTAGCTTACCTGGAAAGGCTAGATCGCGAAGCGTTACAAAAATTTTCGAATCGAAATTGAAGATGGTCGTAAAGAATTCGTGAAAAAGATCACTAAAAGCGATTCTCCCCGTGCTGTACTTTTGCTTACATTGCGAACAATACTTTGCGGTAGGAGAGAGGATATGAGCACAATTCCTGCAAATTTTCTGATGTTGATCTTCCGTTGGTTGCATACACGCAAGTTTAAAGGTTATTTAGCAACAGCTTTGGGGCACTGAGTATACAGAGGTCAAAGTAGGAAAAAAGAGTGGGAGGTGCAGCAAATATCGGCTGATGGTAGCATAAACTCGGCAAATCAGCTTAAAGGACATAAAAAAAGCTTGCTCTTCAAGGTGGAAAAGCAAGCTTTTTTGTTTTTGAATTTTTGCTTAATCGAAAGATTGATTCGAAATAGCAGCCATGTCCGCTAGTTCTTGGTATTGTTTCGGTGTTAAGCCATCCATGCAATAATGAATTGGATTTACCTTTACTCCTTTTAGAATTACTTCGTAGTGCAAGTGTGGTGCGGTAGAAGTACCCGTGCTTCCCACTTTTCCAATAACCTGACCTCGTACTACTTTTTGACCTACTTTTACGTCTACGGCGCTTAAATGCGCATATAAAGTCTTAAAACCATAGCCGTGGTCAATAATGATGTGCGTTCCGTAGCCACTGCGCTTATTCAAAACCTTATGCACTTTACCATTTCCCGTCGCTTGTACGGCGGTTCCTTTCGGAGAAGTAAAGTCAATTCCCGTATGTCGCTTCTTTCTTTTAAAGATTGGGTGCAAACGCATTCCAAAGCCAGAGAGCGAACGAATATTTCTACTTAATTTATCCGAACGGATAGGCTTGATCGCAGGCATGGAAGCCAACATCGTTTCTCTATCATTCGCTAAAGTAAGAATGGTATCTAATGATTTGGACTGAACGGCCATTTGTTGCTTCAGTTTTCCAACCTTATCCAAGGTGGCATACAACAAATCTCCCGTACGCTTGTATTTGGTGAGCTTATCGTACTTATTATGTCCACCAATACCACCTTCCCACACGTTTTTGTCGATGGGATCCATTCCAAACATCAGACGGTGAACACTGGCATCTCTATCTTGAACATTATTGAGTACTTTAGTCAGATTCTCTACATCATTGTTGAGCTGCATATACATATATTCCATTTGCTTAAACTCTCTGATTAAAGCTTTTTCCTTTGGAGAAGGAAAATACTTAAGCGTGATGGATATGATAATGAAAGCAGCTACTAAAACAGCTGATAGAAAACCGAAAAGTCTCAGGACCTTGGTACGTAATGGTTCTACAACCTTTTCGTAACGAAGAGTCTGTGTATTGTATACAAATTTCTCTTTCCTCATAAAATTTTTATTCCTTTACTAAAAATAAGTACTTTTGTAGCACTTATATTCTTAGGCTGTTTACTTGTTTTCTCTTAGTATGGCAGCCCAAAGTTAAAATCGAATTTTGTATTATTCAAAAGTTTTAACCAAAAATTTTATTTTGAGTTTTATCAAATTAAACTTATTTTTAATACTTTAACTTATTTGTTTACAATATTAGCTGTAATTGTAATATCAAAGTAATTTTTTTGGTTATAATTGAAAAATGTGACAGTGTAAACAGAGTGGTATAGAAATTTTTTTTAATATAAAAAGCTCGAAAAGTTAATTTTTTACAATAATAGTTAAGCAGAATATTATATCAACAATGGAATCACAAAAAGTTCGCCAAAAATTTCTTGAATTTTTTAAATCAAAAAAGCATAAAATCGTTCCTTCGGCGCCAATCGTTAATAAAGACGATCCCACATTACTATTTATCAATGCTGGAATGAATCAGTTTAAAGATTATTTCCTTGGTAATCAGACGCCTGATATCCCTCGTATTGCGGATACGCAAAAATGCTTGCGAGCTTCTGGCAAACATAATGACTTAGAAGATGTAGGAAGAGACAGTTACCACCAAACGATGTTTGAAATGCTTGGGAATTGGTCTTTTGGAGATTATTTTAAAGAAGAAGCTATTGCTTGGGCTTGGGAACTGTTGACGGAAGTTTATGGAATTGATAAAGATCGCCTCTACATTACCGTTTTTGAAGGAGAACCCAAGGAAAACTTGAGTGCCGATGAAGAAGCGGTAGGTTTTTGGAAAAAATGGACAAATTCGGATCGAATTCTTTATTTTGATCGAAAAGATAATTTCTGGGAAATGGGGGAAACAGGACCTTGTGGACCTTGTTCAGAAATTCATGTAGATGTACGTTCCGACGAAGATCGGGCAAAAGTAGATGGTCGGAGCTTGGTGAATGCAGATCATCCGCAGGTAATCGAAATTTGGAATCTTGTATTTATTCAATATAATCGTAAGGCAAATGGTAGTTTAGAACTATTACCGGAACAGCATATTGATACGGGAATGGGTTTTGAGCGGCTTTGCATGGTGCTCCAAAATAAAATGTCTAATTACGATACAGATGTTTTTAGTCCGTTGATCCAATTTGTAGAAAAAGCTTCTGGCATTAAATATACCTCTAGTTATGAGGCTTCCGCCAAATCTGATATGGCAATGCGGGTGATCGTTGATCATATTCGGGCAGTAGCCTTTACCATTGCAGATGGACAAATGCCCGCGAGCAATGGCGCGGGTTATGTTGTGCGGCGGATATTGAGAAGAGCGGTTCGGTATTATTATTCCTTCCTTAATATTAAGGAACCCTTCTTAACGAAAATTATTCCGGTCTTAGTAGAAGGTTTTGGCGGTGTATTTCCAGAATTGGAAGCGCAGCAAAAGCAAATTGCCAATGTAATCTTGGCAGAAGAACAGGCTTTTTTGAATACCTTAGAGAAAGGACTGCATCGATTTGAAAGTTTAGAACATCAAAATAACCAAGTGGATGGTACCGTCGCATTTGAATTGTATGATACCTTTGGTTTCCCTTTTGACTTGACAAAATTGATTGCCGCAGAGAAAGGGTTGGAAGTAGACGAAGTCGGTTTTGAAAAAGCTTTGGCACAACAAAGAGAACGTTCGCAAGCAGATGCAAAAAAAGAAGTTGGCGATTGGACGATACTAAACGATGAAAAAGGAGTAGCGTTTTTAGGATATGATGAATTAGTAGTCATCGGTGCAAAAGTGACAAAGTACCGGACCGTTATTGTAAAAGATAAATCACAATTTCAGTTGGTCTTAAATAAAACACCTTTCTATGCAGAAGGCGGTGGACAAGTTGGAGATGTAGGCTTGCTTTGGTTTGGAGAAGAAAAAGTACCCGTATTGGATACCAAAAAGGAAAACGACTTGATGATTCATTTCGTGAAACATCTTCCTAAAAACATTGGGGCTTCCATTCGAGCGGAAGTCAATGCAAAGCGTCGGCACTTAATCGAAAATAATCACTCCGCGACGCACTTATTACACGCGGCACTCCAGGAAGTGCTGGGCAGCCACGTTCAGCAAAAGGGCTCTTTGGTAAATGATAAATATCTTCGTTTCGATTTTGCACATTTCCAAAAAGTAACGGAAGAAGAACTTGCTCAAATTGAACAAATTGTCAACCAGAAAATTCGTGAAAATATTCAGTTGGATGAAAAACGGAATATTCCTTTGGCAGAAGCAAAAGCGGCAGGAGCAATGATGTTGTTCGGTGAAAAATATGGAGAATCCGTACGGATGATTACTTTTGATCCTTCTTATTCGCGAGAATTGTGTGGCGGATGTCACGTCGCCGCTACCGGCAAAATTGGTTACTTCAAATTAGTTAGCGAATCGGCAGTTGGTTCTGGAATCCGTAGAGTAGAAGCTTATACGGCAGACCGAGCAGAGCAGTATATCAACAAAGCTTTAGGAGAATTATCAGAAGTCCGAGAGCTTTTTAAAAATCCGAAAGACGTGGTAAAAAGTGTTGTCGCTCTACAAGAGGATAATAAAAAACTGCAAAAGCAAATCGAAAAGCTGCTAGCAGCGCAAGCGGGTAATCTTAAGACCGATTTGAAAACAAAAGTTACCGAGGTCAATGGCGTTAATCTCCTTGCAACGGAATTGCCCCTGGGAGATTCCAAAGCGATTAAAACCTTAGCTTACCAATTGGAAAAAGAATTAGGAAATGCGGTCATTGTTTTTGGTGCTAATGTAAATGGTAAACCACAATTGAGTGTTACCATTAGCGAAAGTCTTACCAAAGATAAATCGTTGCACGCCGGAACAATGATTAGAACTCTCGCACAGGAAATTCGTGGTGGCGGTGGTGGACAAGCATTTTACGCTACGGCGGGTGGAAGCGATTTAGCAGGCTTACCGAAAGCGATTGAAAAAGCTAAAATGATGTTGGAGCATTAGACTACGAGTTGTTTCCACATTAGTGGGTAAAATATAAATTTAGAAAGCGAGGTTCTTCGAAACGAGGAATCTCGCTTTTTATTTAGCGTAGCCGTTTTCAGAAATGGACAACTTCATAAGATAAAACGTAGGACACCGAATTGAGCGACTTATATCCCAATCCGTCGATTTTAGCTTGGCAATGCTAAGCATAGTGTTTATCTTTGAAAATGATCAAAGAACTTAAAGCGAAACTGAGTGGGAAAGAAGTTTTACTCTTCTTTGCTTTTTATTACGTTTCGACGATGGTACATTATACCGCGACTTACATCAGTTATCGGAGTAAATATGGCGCTAATGGTCATCCGTCTTACTTTAACATTGAAGAATTTTTTGCAGCGGCGGGCACACTTTTTTTTTGTAGCTTACTCGTTACGATTCCCATTTGGTACGTTGTTGTTTTGCGGTTATCCAAATATGGTTTGCGGATAATGTTATTGTCACATCTGATTTTTTTACCTATTTATATCTTTAGTTCTTATTATTTACAATTAGAAGTTTTAGGAATTTTTGGTTGGGTGACTTACTTTGGAGGTTACCTTACGGTCTGGGATTACTATATGAAAATTCTGTTTTACGTGGTGCAGTTTGGTTTGATTCACGCTTTTATTTATCACAAAAAATACCGGCAGGAACTCTTAGAAAAAGCTAGTTTGCGAGAAGCGGTTTTACAAAGTGAAATTACGGCGCTCAAAGCACAATTGAATCCACACTTTTTGCACAATTTGTTTAATTCAATCAATGCTTCCATTCCGCCCGAAAATGAACGAACGCGCGAATTGATTATTCAACTTTCAAATTTATTTCGCTACCAAAATAAAGCTTCCCAAAGTACCTTTGTAACCATTGAAGAAGAATTACAGTTTATCAAAGATTATTTAGATTTAATGAAGGTTAGACTCAAAGACCGCTTGCAAGTATCCTACGAAATAGAAAGCGCCTGTTTAGCTAAATTAATTCCTCCTATGATTTTACAACCGATTGTCGAAAATTCAATTACACACGGGATTGCACCCAAAGTTGGGAAGAGTGAATTAAAGATTATGGTATTTATGCAAGCAGAAAAGGTACATTTCAAAATCGCGGACACTGGTCTTGGTGTTCAACGTTTTGAGGAGTTAGCACAAGCGGGTTTGGGTTTGTCGAATACTAAATTAAGGTTACAAAAAATGTATGGTACTGAAATTCAATTTGCGCATAATCAACCTACTGGACTTATTGTATCTTTTAGCTTATGAAATCGGTAATTATCATTGATGATGAAGAAGACGCAAGAGTTTTGCTTTTGCAATATCTAAGGGCGTATCCTGACTATGAAGTCATCGGTCAAGCTGAAGATGGGCGAGCAGCAGTTAGCTTGATTAATGCATTGCGACCCGACTTGATTTTTTTAGATATACAAATGCCAGGATTTAATGGATTTGAGGTTTTAGTTCGACTGGAAGAATTGCCGCAGGTTGTTTTTTCTACTGCGTTTGATCAGTACGCATTGAAAGCTTTTGAGGTACATGCCTTAGATTATTTATTAAAACCTTACGGGAAAAAAAGATTTGAAAATACAATGTTGCGCTTACAAACGATGACCGAGAAATTGCTGCCACTCGCAGAAAAATTATTAGCACAAGAAGAAAAATTTCCGAACAAAGTAATCTTGCAAAAAGGAAATCGTAGCTTATTGATTGAAGTTGCGGTTATTACTTACATCGAAGCTTTTGGGGACTACTCAAAAGTATACTTAGAAAATGGGGATAAATTATTATCGACGAATGGAATCTCTACTTTACAGGAAAAACTAAATCCTAAAAATTTCAAACGTATTCATCGTTCGTATTTGATAAATTTTTCTTGGGTGACCGCGTTGCGGAAAGTAGGTCGCTATTACTATTTAGTGTTGACCAATAAACAGCAACTTAAAGTCAGCGAATCTTATTTATCGGAAATCAGAAAATTTTTACTTTAGCAGATTTACGATGCGGAACAAGGAAAAGAGCGAAAAGGATATTGGGTTTCTACTTAGAATTCCATTGATACGAAAGCTAATGATTTGGATGCTTTCTGATTAATAGAAACTTGAGGGAAAAAGGAAACTATTTTCTATCACACAGCAGTTTTCATCAGGAAGTTGCTTGCGAATTAAAATTTATTATTAAAATAAATATACGAATACCGTCCGCTTGGGGAGGGACCCAACCCGCTGCCTCCGCCGCCCCGACTTTCGCAAGTCGGTCTTGGTTGATATACCCCTACCATGCTTACCTTTGCCTTTCAAGGTAAACAAAAAATACAACGCTGTCATTTTCCGGAATTATACAGCTTGCGTTAAAGTCATTCTAGCGTGAAATCAATCTAGTAATTTTATCAGATTCATTTTCTGCTAGAAAAAGCTTCCTCTTATAAGATCACAATTACAGGAAAATTCCATAAGAAAAGATCACCTATTTTAAATTTTTTATACGACTTGCTATTATGGATCATCGAAAATTTGCCTTTAGGAATAAAAATAGGAGGTGTAACCGCAGGACTTAACCAGCTCATCGACTTATATACGAATTGATCTAGTTCCGTTTGTATTCGTATAAATAGTGATGTACTTTTAGATTCATTAAAAAGATGAAAATGAAAAACTTGATATCCGTTACCTTACTTTTTTATTTTTGCACAATCGTTTTTACGGTTACTGCGCAAATTACACCTAGTCCTACCGTTCGCACAGAACAAGAAATTGATCCGCAGCAGTATACGGGGATTATTAGTGAAAACTATCCTAATGGTAAACCAAAACTTTGGAAAAACGTGATTAAGGGGAAAGCGAATGGCTTATGGTTGGAATGGTATGCTAACGGTGAATTGAGGTATCGAGCTTATTGGAAAGATAACCGAGGTCACGGAAAATGGGAATACTTTTATTCCGATGGCACACTTCGCTCCGTATCTGTGTACCAAAAAGATATTCCAATTGGCTTAAGTAGAACTTATCATCCGAATGGACAATTAGCCTCGGAGACGACTTACGTTGAGGGCAAAAAAAACGGAATTGTTTATACTTATGATACAGAAGGCACGCTTCTTTCTTCCCAACTTTACGCTAATAACGAAGCGGTCATAGACAAACCTATCCTTTTTGAAACAGGGAAAATTGCTACTGCTAAGCACAACGAATGGGACATTAGTTTTATGCCCGACGGCCGTACCCTTTACTTTATTCGTCGGGAAGCAGGAAAAACACAACAGCAGATTTTTTCTGCTCAACTCAAAGATGAAAAATGGACAAAACCAATACCCGTTTTTTCCGAGGCAGATGATGTTAGTGTTTTTATAAGTGCGGATGGTAAAAGGATGTACAGCAGTTCTTTTCGAGCATTACCCAATCAACCCCAGCAGCAAGCGTTTGATAGCAATATCTGGTACCGAGAGCGAAAAGAAAATACTTGGTCTCAACCCATTCCTCTCGGCTCAAATATTAATAAAGTAATGCAAAAAACCGATCAGTGGCCGACAAATTACGAAGGATCACCCAGTACCGATCCCGCCGGAAATTTATATTTTTGGACGAAAGGTAAGGGGGAATCTCCTGCGGATCTTTATTGGGCAAAACGAAAACCTGATGGTCGTTTTGCAGATCCAGTGGCGCTAGAGACACCTCCCAATGGAAAGGGATACGATCTTAGTCCCGTCGTTTCACCAGATGGTCAGTACTTATTTTTCGCTTCTTCGGATCGATCAGATCGTTACGGTGGAGAAGATCTTTATTATTGTAAAAAGACGAAAACGGGGTGGAGTACACCTCAAAATTTAGGACCGGATATTAATACGGAACGGTTCGAAAGTTTTCCTAGGTTTTCACCTGACGGGAAATACTTTTTCTTTGCCAGTGATCAAGCGAAACAAAAAGATGCAGCGGGGGAATATATTTGGAGCATTTACTATATGGAAACTAGATTCTTGGAAATTGAATAGCTTGCATTTTTTCTAAAAAAAAGGGAATCTTAACATAGATCTTAATACCTACACCTGTCGACAGGCAGGAAGGACTAAAGTATGACAACCCAACACTTACCCTTATTTCTCGTCATCGCAGCTACACTCGAAAAGCGCTTCGTCCTAACTCACAAACCTTTAAAGCAGGTTTGATTTCTAACATCATTTTAAAACAACTTTAATAAAAACTTATGAAAATAGCATTAATCTTAGCATTACTCTTTCCTTTGTTACTATCGGGCCAAAGCGATATTGATACCACAAATCAACGGATGGTTCCAATGAGCCAAACTTATCAAAAAGCGTATCGAATTGGAAATAAATATTACGAAGTAGGAACGACGAAACCCTTCACGGGAATCTTGTACGGTCGTTACGATAATGGTCAATTGCAAACGCTACAAGAATTTAAAAATGGAGTGGGAGACGGCACTTGGATTAATTATGATCCAGAAGGACGAAAAGAAATTCAAGGGACTTATGTTGATAATCGTATAGAAGGTCCCGTTACCCTTTTTTATGAAAATGGACAAGTAAAGGCGAAAGGACAATATCGCCACTGGAAACAATCAATTGGTTGGTGGACTTATTATGATTTGTCGGGTAAGGTGGTGCAACGTATGTTGTATACGCCGTAGTAATCGACACCAGTTAAAAGCAAGCAACTCAGAGTTCCAATCGGAATGTCTGAGTTTTTTTTTGTAAAGCCATCCATAGGAACTTTATAAGCAACGATTGAGTGGTAGGAACTGCGAACAGTGGAAAAGCTCAACACTTGCAGAGCATAATTAAGATACTTTTTTGCCAAAAACTTTGGTCAATTCAAAATAAGGTGTATTTTGGGTTATTATTAAATTGGTCGACCAATTTAATAAAATTTAAAATACACCGCTTTTTATGAAAAATTCAGATTTACTTAATAATTTTCAGGAAATTAAGATAGAAACGCCTGTTGATAAAATTATTCGTCAAATACGAGAACTGATTACCTCTGGTCAATTAAAACCTGGTGATCGATTACCTCCGGAGCGAAAATTATCCGAAAAATTGGGGGTAGGAAGAACACACGTTAGAGATGCAATTAATAAACTAGAGTTTTACGGGATTTTAAGAACTTTACCACAGAGTGGAACGATCATTGCTGGAATGGGCATTTCTGCCTTGGAAGGTTTAATTTCCGATGTTTTAAAACTTGAAAATCATGATTTCGCCTCCTTGGTTGAAACTAGAGTTTTATTAGAAATGCAGGCGGCGAAGTTTGCCGCGGAGCGCCGAACAGCAGAGGATATTGTTAACTTGAAAATTGCGTTAGATGGCTATGCCAACAAAGTTAATGATGGAAAGCAAGCCGTTGAAGAAGATTTAATGTTTCATCTAAAAATAGCGGAAGCCAGCAAGAATCCTGTTCTGAAATCTTTAATGCTAATCATTACGCCGGATATTATCAGTAATTTTATTCAATTAGATATCTGTAAAACGGACCACTTCACTAGAGCAATGGAGGAGCATGAAAGTATTTTGAAACACATCATTGCTCAAGACGCAGATCAAGCTGCGGCAGCGGTGCAAAAACATTTGAAAGAAGTATTGGATTATAGTCAGGGGCAGACAATAAGAAAAAAAGAATAGCAAGATATTATGATACCTTGAGCTATAACCACCGTTGATAAACCATAAAATTTGACGCTTCTCGATATGGGGCTTCACGTTCTTATTAATGAAGTTGTTTTAAAATAGATCTTAAGTAGTTCGCGGAAATTGAGTTTACAATAAGTTGAAAAGAATTTTGAGCTTAAACGAGGCGAAAAACACAGACAATGCCAGAGCATTGGCGAGGCTTTTTAACGAAGTAGAAGCTTAAAAGGCTTTCAAGTTATTAGT
>JBGCFY010000321.1:0-15674 GCA_045110315.1 Saprospiraceae bacterium | reverse complement strand
CCTTTCTTAGGCGATTTGTTTTCGGAATACCGATTTGGATATTTTCTTGTCCACTGTAACGATATAAACAAACTTCAAACGCAGCGAGTAAAAGGTCAAACATAGACACTCCTTCTACCAAGGCCAACTTTTCTAAAGCGGTTTTCAAGCCCTTTGATAAGTTGAACGCACTTGTTCCAACCTTCGCTGATTCCTCTGAGGAAGAAATAGCATCGGGTAGTAAGTTTTCTAGAACAGCCAATACCTTCGTTTCTCCGGTGCTCGTCGTTTCTCCTTCAGTTTCTTGCTTCTCTGGGACAACAAATGCAATCACTGCATCTTGGTTTGCATCTGCTGGCTTATGCACCATGATGTGCGCTTCTTGTACAGCCGCTTCTTCTCTTACATAAGTTTCGATTTCTCCTAACTCTACTCGATGTCCTCTAATTTTGACTTGTCGGTCAATCCGTCCTAAAAATTCTAGATTACCATCTGGCAACCATCTTCCTAAATCCCCTGTTTTGTATAAAGTATCTCCTAAGAGTTCCTGAAACGGATTAGGGATAAAACTTGCTGCTGTTTTTTCTGGCATTCCCCAATATCCCGCACCGACTCCAACACCTGTAACACACAGCTCTCCTGCAACCCCGAGTGGACATAGTTTACCCGTTTGATCTAATACAACCATATGCATATTCGTCAAAGGTCGACCAATAGGTACACGTTGCAAATTAGGATCTAATAATCCTTTAACCTCGTATTGTGTAATATCATCAGAAGCCTCACAAGGACCATAACCATTCAGTACACGAACGTGTGGAAAATGCGTTTTCCATTCATTTACTAAAGGTACTGGCACCGCTTCTCCGACCATCATGATCCATTGAAGATCAGGAAATGCAGGAGGATTTTTCAGCTCCTTTACATGGTCTACCATTCCCCAGATGTAAGACGGAACGAATTCGACGATATCAATTTTTTCTGTACTTAATAATTCTACAACGTGCGTATAATTAAGCAAATCATATTTATCAATAATAACGACTGCTCCAGCTTTCAATAGTGGTGCGAGCATTTGCCATAGCGAAATATCTGAACCAATTCCAGCACTTTGCAAGAATCGGAATCCATCTTTTAACTCCAGTTCATCATACTCTGCCAATAAGTGATTTAAGGCACCATCGTGGCGGGTAATCGCTCCTTTAGGCTCTCCGGTTGATCCTGAAGTATACAACATATACGCCCAAGTTCTCAAGTCATTCTGATTGACTAAATTTTCCGTGCTATTGCTTTGGATATCTTTAATATCCTGAATAGTATGTATACCTTTTGCCTCGAAAGCTGCAGTGGCATCTTCGTCAACTTCATCCACTAACAATAGCTTACTATTATTAGTCGTACTGAGTTGGTTCATTAGAGCTGTCGTACTGATTACCGTTTGTAGTTCACTGCTCGTAATCATTTTTTCGATCCGCTCCGTTGGGTTTTGGGTATCAAGCGGCACGTAAGCTGCACCACTTTTAATGATTCCCAGTAAACAAGCAATCAAGGTTGGACTTCTATCAAGGTAAACGCCAACGAATGCTCCTGGTGCTACGCCCATTGCTTGTAGCGATGCGCCAATTTGATTAGAAAGATCGTTTAAAGTTTGATAATCCCAGCGCTCGGTTCCGTGAATGGCGGCAACTTCCGTGGGGTGTGCTGCTGCGATTTGCTCGAAACGAACATTGATGGGAAGCTCATTTCCTAAATCTTTTTCGGGGCGATTAAACCATTCGCCATCTTTATTTGCTTCTACGCCTAAGATCACGTCACGCTCAGCGTTAGATAGCGCAGACAAATCTTTTATTTTAAAATTAGCAATCTGATCAACACTTTCGATCACTTGTAAAAGTACCGTCGTAAAGTGCGCTTTGATCATCTGCGCAAATTCGTCTCTCAGTAAGGAGCTATTATATCCAAAACCAATATTAAGTACATTAGAAACGGCTACGTTAATCGTGAGAAGATAGTTTGACTGTTCTTCCAATTTCAAATCACCTGCGGATAATCCTTCCTCTTCTTCTTCAGAAATATCACCTTCTGGATAGTTTTCTACCACTAGAATGCTATCAAATAAATCACCTTGAATTTGAGACCAATTTTGAATCTCTCCTAATCCAGTATGCTGATGATCCATTACAGACAATTGGTTCTGTTGGATATAACTTAGAAAATCAACAAATCCTAGTTCTTCGTTAAAACGCAAACGCAATGGAATAGTATTGATAAACAAACCAACTTTTTCTTCTGCGTCTTCTAGATCCGTTGGTCGACCAGAAACAGTAATACCAAATACAACATCTTTGCTATCTGTATACTGAGACAACAAGAACGCCCAAACAGATTCAATTAAAGTGTTAACCGTAATTCGATTATCCTTCACAAATTGTTTGAGGATTTTCACTTTATCTTCGTCAAAAGTGAGTAGTATATTTTCATCAACTCCGACGCCTTTATTTCGTTCTAAGTTGTTACCAATGAATGGCAATAAACTTGGCGTTTCAATACCTTTCAAGTAATTTCTCCAGAAAAACTCTTCTGCGAAAGGATCTTTATCTCCAATGAATCTAATAAAATCTTCGTAACGATCTTCTTTGCCTAAAACGACTTCTTTGCCTTTTGCTAACTGCCCGTAAGTATAAAGGATTTCTTTAAAAATAATTGGCATTGACCAACCATCTAGGATGATATGGTGACAAGTCCAAACCAATTTATGTGCTCGATCCCCTAATTTAAAAAGCGACACGCGCATGATTGGTGCTTCGTTAAAAGCTAATCCATCCATTAAGTCTTTTGCTAGAAAATCTTCTAGTGCCTCCGCTTGCTTTTCATCAGATAAGTTGCTAAAGTCATGTAATGCAAATGGAATTTCCACCTTCTTCATGACACATTGTACCGGAATACTTAATTCATCATAGAAAATTCCAGTTCTTAAAATACTATGTTTCTGTACAACGATGTGCCAGCATTTTTCAAAAAGTGCTGCATCAATATCATTGGGAAAGTCAACGATAAATTGCTCATTATAAGCAGTTGAATCTTTATCGAATAAATGGTGAAACAACATTCCTTCTTGCAAAGGACTCAGTCTATAAATAGAATCAAAGTTATTACTAAAAGGAGATCGTTCATCTAGTCGAGTTAAGAATTGATTAAGTTCATCGTACGAAACTTCTGGTGACAAACCATAATCAAAAGGCGTTTTCTCTGGCGTCTTTTTCTCTTTACAGTGTTCAATCAATCGCGTCAAATCATCCATGAAAGATTGTAATAAATTCTCAATTGTATCTTTCTTGAAGTCTTGCTTGTTGTAAAACAGATTGACGACCAATTTTGAGTCAGAAATAGCACTGGTAATCTCCAATTTATTAAAAGGATAATCGGGCGTAAAACTTTCTCCCGGAGATTCTCCTGCGGGTTTTAACCAATTTTCTTCTTCGACCACATTATCCAACTGTCCCAAGTAATTGAAAACGATATCCCATTTTGCACTACTTAAACTTTCTCTCGTTTCTTTTTTAGGATGCAAATGTTTTAACACCCCAAAACCAATCCCATTTTTGGGCACCACTCTCAATTGTTCTTTGACGGATTTAATTAAATCTGACGTACTATTGGAAGCTTTCACTTCTAAACAAATTGGATAAAGCGTTGTAAACCATCCAACCGTATTTGTGATATCCATTTCATCGGAGATGTACTCTCGACCATGTCCTTCTAAACCAATAACAATTTTTTCTTGACCGGACCATTTGCTAACCGTTTTTGCAAAAGCACCTAAGAGAATATCGTTAATTCCCGTATGATACGCTTGATTGGTATCTTTCAATAAAGATTCCGTAAGCCCTTCCTCTAAGGCAATCATCGTACTCGTCATTTCATTCGCAGGTTGATCTGCTTTGGTGAAATCGAGTGGTAAACTTTTGTACGCTGCTGCAACTTCTTGCCACATTGGTAATTGTGCCTGTACGAAATCCGTTACGGCATACTCTTCGAGTGCTGCCTCCCATTGTCGGTACGAACTTGACTTTGGTCCAAGGTCAATTGCTTGTCCTTTCTCCAAAGCTTCCATTGCCAATTGGAATTGATCCAAAATAATTCTCCAAGAAACACCATCAATTGCTAAATGGTGAATTACAATAAGTAATCGATTATTTTCTTTTGGATTTGGCGTCTTAAGCAACACCGTTCTAATCAATTCTCCTCTTTCAATTGAAAGGTTTTCATGATAGAATTGACAAGCGGCTTCGATTTCTTCGCTTAACTTTTCTGCTTCCGTTTCTTTTAATTCTACGATATCTAATCCTCCCGCATAGCTTCCATATTCTTGCGTCCAAGCTGCGGTTTGCTCTTCTTTTGTATATCGAAAACGCAAAGCATCGTGTTGTGCAACGATCGCTTTCAGTGCTGTATCCAAGTGTGCAACGGGTACGTTGCTATCAAGACTAAAAAGATTGGCTTGGTTGAAATGAGAAAGATTAGAAAAGTCTTTTTCAAAATACCATTGTTGTATTGGCAACAGTTTTGCGGGTCCTTCCAACACACCCTGTTCCGTCAAGACTTTAACCGTATTCACTCGATCTTTAATCACTGCTGCTAAACTAGCGATTGTTTGATATTGAAAAATATCTCTCGGTTGCATCGCGTAGCCTGCCAATTTGATTCGACTAACAACCTGAATACTGATGATTGAATCTCCTCCTAGTTCAAAGAAATTGTCATGAATACCAACCTGGCTGACGTTGAGTAAACTCTTCCAAATACTAGCTAATGTTTCTTCTAATTCATTGCGAGGAGCAACATATTCATTGGTAATTAATTCAGAAGCATCAAATTTTGGAAGTGCCTTGCGGTCAATTTTACCATTTGAGTTCAACGGAAAAACAGCTAATTCCATCATCATAGACGGAACCATGTATTCAGGTAATTGTGCTTTTAGGAAGTTCTGAATGGCTTGTTTGTCATAAGTTTCATTGGCAATTACGTAAGCAACTAATTGTTGATTACCACTAGCATCTGGCCTTGCCATTACGATGCTACTATTTACGAGTGGGCATTCTTGCAGTTTTGCTTCTATCTCTCCTAATTCAATTCTAAATCCTCTGATTTTTACTTGATGATCCATTCTACCGAGGTAAGCAATATTACCATCTGGTAACCAACGAACCAAGTCCCCCGTTCGATAAAGTACGGCAGAACGTTCGGGTGTAATTGTATTCTCAACAAATCGCTCAGCAGTTAAATCTGGTCGATTGTGATAACCTCTTGCTACTTGAATTCCTTCAATAAACAATTCTCCGGGCACACCAATTGGCGCTAATTGTCCTCCGTTATTTAAAACGTATAGTTGGGTGTTTGCTACCGGCTTACCGATAGGAACTACGGATACTTCCGCAGCCGTTGTCGGTGCTGCCCAATAACTAACGTCGATAGCTGCTTCCGTTGGTCCATACAAATTATGCAATTCTGCATTTGGCAAACGATTAATAAAGCTTTCGACCTGACTTCCTTTGAGTGCCTCTCCACTACAAAGTACTCGCTTCAAGCTAGGACAATCTCCTTTTTGAATATCTGGTAAAAATACTTCTAGCATCGAAGGTACAAAGTGCATCGTAGTCACTGCTTCCGCTTCGATAACTGATTTTAAATAAGCATTATCTTTATGACCTTCGGGCGTTGCGAAAACTAATTTTACGCCCGTAATGATAGGCCAGAATAATTCCCAAACGGAAACGTCAAAGCAGAAGGTAGTTTTCTGTAAAACGACATCTTCTCCGGCTACCAATTGATATTGATCTTGTGTCCACAATAAACGATTGACGATTCCAGAATGCTGATTAAGCACTCCTTTAGGCTTTCCGGTAGAACCAGAAGTGTAGATCACATAAGCCAAATTATTAGGCTGTAAATCCAAGGCTACATTTTGCTTTGGTCCTTTGGCAATCGTATCCCAATCTTTATCTAGTAGGACTAATTCTGATACTTTTGCCAGTCCTAGAAATTCTTCTTGCGAAGCCATACTCATGACAAAGCGTGCCGCAGTATCTTCTAGAATATAGTTAATTCTTTCTGCGGGATACGTTGGATCGATGGGAACGTAAGCACCGCCAGCTTTGATAATTGCCAAGATGCCGATCATCATTTCTAGACTCCGATCTAAACAAATACAAACTAAAGATTCTTTCGTAACACCTTTGTCAATTAAGTGATGTGCCAATTGATTGGCTCGTTCATTTAATGCAACATAACTTAATTCCTGACCTTCAAATACAATAGCCGTCGCCGTTGGCGTTTCCTCAACTTGTGCTTCGAATAAACTGACCAAAGTTTCCGTTACAGGATAAGTTTTATCCGTATCATTAAAGTCTACCAGGATTTGTGTTTCTTCCGCAGCACTAAGCATATGGTAAGTGTCAATCGTAGCCGCAGGAGCCGCTGCTACCGCTGCTAACAAAGCTTGAAAGTGTGCTTTCATTCTAACGATTGTTTCTTTCAAAAACAAATCGCTACAATACTCAATACTTACTTCCAACGTATCTTCTCGCTTAGAAATATTAAAGCTCAGATCGAATTTAGAGCTCTCGTAAACAAATCCCTCTTCCTCTTTTGTGTCGTTTTCTGCTGGTGCTTCGTTTGAGTCTTCGGCAATACTTGGCAAAGACAAGCCCGTTGGTAATGCGCTGCTTTTTTCACCATAGTTTTCGTAAGAAAGCATCACTTGGAATAATGGACTACGACTTAAGTCTCTTTCTGGTGCTACTTCGTTAACTACTTTTTCAAAAGGTACATCTTGATAACCGTAAGCTTCTAAAGTGGTATCTTTTACTTGATTCAAGAAACTTTGGAAACTTGGATTGTCGCTCAAATCACTACGCAAGGTAAGTGTATTAACAAAAAAGCCAATCAGCGTTTCTATCTCTGTCTGTGATCGGTTGGCAATTGGAATACCAACCGCAATATCAGTTTGTCCAGAATATTTATATAAAAATACTTTAAAGACAGAAATTAAAAGCATAAAGACCGTCACTCCTTCTCGCTGAGCGAGCACTTGTAATGCTTCGAATAATTTCTTGTCCAATTCAAAGTCTACGCGATCTCCTTTGGTGCTCTGAACCGCAGGACGAACAAAATCTGTTGGTAAATCTAAAGCTTCTAGTCCAGACAGTTTTGATTTCCAGTACGCTATTTTTTGATCTAATACTTCTCCTTGCAAATAGTTTCTTTGCCATAAAGCATAATCCGCATATTGAATTGTTAATGGTGCTAAATTAGGAGCGCGGTCTTCCAATTTCGCGTCGTAAAGTTCCGCGAGTTCTGCAAACAAGATTGGACTTGACCATCCGTCCGATGCGATGTGATGTAATACGATCACTAAGACATATTCAGCTTCCGAGGCTTTGAATAATTTAGCGCGAAGCATATGGTCTTTTGCTAAGTCAAATGCTTTGGATACTTCTGTATTAATCGCCGCACTTAAAACTTCAACATTTGTATAAGCAGGATTTTCATCATATTCTAAAGTCCATTCATTTTCTGGAAGAATATATTGATAAGCACTTCCTTTATCTTCTTTAAACACCGTTCTTAATACCTCGTGTCGATTTACAATTTCCTGTAAAGCATCCGTTAAAATTGTTTTATCAAGTGTTGCTTCTAGGCGATTGATGGTAGGAATATGATAGTGCGAACTCCCTTCTAATTTATCGATAAACCACAAGCGTTCTTGTGCAAAAGACAAAGGCATTTTGTCGGAACGTTCTTGTGCTGTAATTTTTACTAGGGAAGATTTTGCCGCAGCAGTCAGGATAAAGTTAGATAAGGCTGCAACGTTGGGTTTTGTAAATAATTCTTTTACAGAAATCTCTACTTCCAATTCTTTGCGAATCGCAGACATCATTCTAGTGGCTAATAAAGAATGACCACCTAAGTCAAAGAAATTATCGTAGACACCGACTTTGTCTAAATGTAATAATTCTTTCCAAATTGCGACCAATTGTTCCTCCATTTTATTTCGTGGAGCTACATAATCTTCACTGATTAACGCACCGAGGTCTGGTTCCGGTAAAGCTCTCTTATCTACTTTACCATTGGCATTCAACGGGAATTCTGGTAAATCTACCATAATGGAAGGCACCATATATTCTGGTAACTCTTCCTTTAAGTAATTCAGAATTTCTTCTTTTTGGTAGGTTCCGTTTGGAATCACATATGCGATCAAACGCTTCGTACCCGAAGGATCCGCTTTCGCTAGTACGACACAGTTATTAACTGCATCTAATTCTTGCAATTTGGTCTCAATCGCCCCTAATTCAATTCGGTATCCTCTTACTTTTACTTGTAAATCTTTCCGACCAATAAATTCTATATTTCCCTCTGGCAACCAAAACCCAAGGTCACCTGTACGATATAATTTCGCACCTGGCTTTTTGCTAAATTTATCCTCGACAAATTTTTCAGCCATTAATTCTGTTCGATTCAAGTATCCCATTGAGACACCTGCCCCTCCGATATAGATTTCTCCAGTCATGCCCACACCCACTAAATCTCCTTTGGGATCTAAGATATAAAGTTGCGTATTCGACAATGGTTTACCAATAGGAACACGATCATCATTGCAATGCTCTACCGGATAATAACTTGCGTAAGTTGTTGTTTCCGTTGGACCATAAACGTGAATAATTTTTCCAGCGCCTAGCGTTGCTAAAGCTGTTTTCACATGAGGAACAGAAACTAATTCGCCCCCGAAGAGTACGATTCGTAGTTCATTTAACGCCTCTAAATCTTGATCGACAAAAGCATTGAATAAAGCAGTCGTCATAAAGTTGACGGTTAATTGCTCAGCTCTAATCACGCGCGCTAAACTTACTGGATCTTGTGCTTCTTTTTCGGCAATCATGCACAGACTTGCTCCGTTTAGTAACGCTCCAAAAATCTCATAGGTGCAACCATCAAAAGAGAAATTTGACCATTGTAAAACACGGTCCTCGGGATAAATTGCAATTGGTCCCGTCTCAAAACAAAGTTTTAAGATATTATCTTGATTCACCAAAATCCCTTTCGGTTGTCCCGTCGTACCAGAGGTATACATGACGTATACACTTGAGGTTAAACTCAGTGAGTTAGGTATAGTTACTGCTTCCGTTGCGTAAGTAGCGCTATCTGCTACTGCAATAAACTCATAATCGGTTAAGCCCGTTTTAGCTAAAAGATTTTCCTCTTGGTAGATCAAGAATTTTGCGCCAGCATCGTTCAGAATAAATTCTAAACGAGCCTTAGGATAATCAATATTTAGCGGTACGTAAACCGCGCCACATTTCAAAGTTGCTAGGAGACTTACGATCATATCAAAGCCTCGATAAGATAGTATACCAATTTTGTCTGCTGGCTGTACGCCTTTTTCCTGTAAGTACGCTGCTAATTGGTTCGCGCGCTGATTTAAAGCTTCGTAACTTAAATTTTCTCCGTTGAAAATCAATGCTGTTTTAGTAGGAGCTGCGGCTACTTGAGCTTCAAAAAAGGCAATGATAGATTTATCCTTTGGGTAAGGAAGCGTAGTATCATTGAAGGTATTCAACAATAGTACTTTCTCCTTGGGTGTTACAAGTTCGATCTCGCTGAACTTCGTTATATTTTTTTGAAGCGTCTGTTCTATTGCTAAGATAAAATGCTCTTTCATCATTGCTGCGAAAGATGCTTCTAATAAATTCGAATTATATCTAAATTTAAAATCAAGTACATGCGACAAAGAGACCGCAATAGATAATAGGTAATTCGTTTGTTCTTTGACTTCTACCGCTCCTACTTCCAAAGAGTCTGCTTGTCCGACGGCATCTCCGAGTGGATAGTTTTCAAAAGTGATCAAAGAATCGAAAAATTCTCCACTAAAGTCAATCCATCGTTGAATATCATTAAGTGCCGTATATTGGTACTCTCTTGCAGCAGTATGTTCGTTTTGTAAAACCGTCAGTACTTCTGAAATCGTTGCGTCTGCTTTCAATTTAACTCGAACGGGCATGGTATTAATAAACAGACCAATCATCCGTTCTGCATTTGCCAAATCTGAAGGTCGACCAGAAACCGTAGCACCAAAAAGAATGTCTTCATTGCCCGTATACCTAGATAATAAAAATCCCCAAATACCCTGAATAAAAGTATTGGCCGTAATGAAGTTGGCTTGACAATACGCCTTAATCGCTTTCGTGGTTTCTTCCGTAAAAATATGTTCTAGTTCTTCGGTAACCCCACCTTTGTTTCTAGCTAAGTTATCGTCGATAAACGGTAATAAGCTGGGCGTTTCAAACTCCCCTAAATACTTTTTCCAAAATTCTTGTTCAACCGTTTTATCTTTTGTACCAATATATTTTATAAAATCTTCAAAGCGATCTTCTTCGATTGCGATCGAATCTTTGATGCTGGCAAAAGTTTTTCCTTCGCTTAGTAATTCGTAAGCCGTCATGAGTTCCTCTATCAGAATTGGATTAGACCAACCATCAATGAGAATATGATGAAAAGTCCAAAACATCTTGTAGGCTTTTTCATCTAATTTGACTACATTAATTCGCATCAATGGTACTTGATTAAAATCAAAACCTTTGGCTAAATCTGCTTCCGCAAATTTTTCTACGGCCTCTTGTAGTTCTTCTTTTGTAAAGTTAGTGAAGTCATGATGTTCAAAAGATAAATCAACTTTCTTATATACACATTGTACCGGAATACTCAAACTATTACTAAAAAACCGTGTGCGTAAAATAGTATGATTCTCGATTACAAACTCCCAAGCTTTTTTGAAAGCATTAACATCCAGTCCACTTAAAAAATCAACAGTCAGTTGTTCCGTATATCCTCCAAACCCTTGATCGTATAAGTGATGAAAAAGCATTCCTTCTTGCATTGGTGCTAGTCGGTAAAGTCCTTCGATCAATGCTTTTCGTGGCTGTCCGTCTTCCTCTTCCATTAAGAAAGCGTTCAACTCTTTATAATCCACTTCTGGCGCTATCCCGTAATCTGATGCCGTTTTTTCAGTACCTTCTTGTTTTTGACAATGCAAAACTAAGGTGCTCAAATTCTCGATGAATTTTTCCGCAATTTGCGTTACGGTTGATCTTTCGTAGTATTGTTGAGAATACATCCAAGTTAAGTTCAATTGACCACCAGTGATGGCACCATTGATCTCAAAGTTATGACTTAAAGGGTAATCTTCTGCGACAAATATACCAGGTGCTTCGGTAGCTCCCATTAACCAATTTTCAGTGCTAGTGGTATTATCTTCTTGTCCTAAGTAGTTAAAGACAATATCCCATTTAGCTTGTCCTAAACTTTGGCGAACTTCTTCTTTGGGATGTAAATAACGAAGTAAATTATACGAAAGCCCTTTACCTGGAATCGTTCTCAATTGTTCTTTTACAGACTTAATCAAGTCTGCGCTAGGCATTGCTGGTGATACAGCTAAGGAAATAGGATACAGGTTCGTAAACCAACCAAGTGTATTCGTAATGTCAATCTCCGCAGTGATGAATTCTCTACCATGTCCTTCTAAACCAATGACTACGTTTTCTTTTTCAGACCAGTCGCTAATCGTCTTTGCTAAAGCACTTAAAAGTAGATCATTTATTTCGGTTCCGTAAGCACTATTTGCTTCTTTGAGTAAGGTTTGAGTGAGCGCTTTTGAGAGACTAACCTCACATATATCGGCGTCCTTTAATAAAGATTTATCCGTATTTTCTGGATGATCGACGGGTAGTGCTTCATAAGCGTTTGCTACTTTTTCCCAATAGGGTAATTGTGCTTCTACGGGTGCCGTTACCGTGTGTTCTTTCAACTTTTCGCCCCATTGTCTGAAAGAAGTAGACTTCTTACCAAAATCAATAGCCTCCCCTGCGCGGACAGCGTCCATTCCTTCTTGTAACTGACTCAATAGAATATGCCAAGAAACGGCATCAATCACTAAGTGATGTACGACGATAAAGAATCGATTCTTTGCTTGTTTTTTAGGCGTAGCCATAAAAACAGCTTTGATTAATTCTCCCTTTTCAATATCTAAACTTTCTTGGTAAGCTTGACAAGTATTCGTAATTGTTTTTTCAAAATCTTTGACTTTAGTTTTAGTCAAATCTACAAATTCCACCTTCGCTTCGACGGAGCCAAATTCTTGAATAAAAGTATCATTGTCCGCAGATTTTGTATAACGGAATCGCAAAGCATCATGTTGCGCCACCAATGCTTTTAAGATTTGATCTAATTCGGTGAGGTTAACTTCTTTATCAACTTCAAAGAGGTTCACCATATTAAAATGAGAAAGACTTTGATAATCTTTTTCAAAAAACCATTGTTGTACCGGAAGCAAATCAGCCGTTCCTGTTAATTCGCCTTGCTCTGCAAGTATTGTAGTTTTTTCTAAATCATCCGTAAGGAATTGAGCAAGAGCAGCAACGGTTTGGTGATGAAATAAATCTCGTGGTTGCAACTGATACCCAAGTCGTTTAATCCGACTAACCACCTGAATACTGATGATAGAATCTCCCCCTAACTTAAAGAAATTATCGAGTACACTTACTTGATCTACGTTAAGTAGCGACTTCCAAATCTCCGCAACATCTGCCTCTAATGGCGTACGAGGTGCAAGGTATTCTTGCTCATCAGCACTTGCTGCTTCTGGATTTGGTAAAGCTTTTTTATCAATTTTACCATTCGTAGTTAGTGGAAAGGCCTCTAAACCAATAATAATTTGCGGTACCATGTAAGCTGGTAACTGAGCACTCAAATACGCACTAATATTGGTATCTTCTACTATTTCTTCTCCAACGTAATAAGCCAGTAAACGATTATTACCCGCTTTATCTTTTTTGGCGACGACAATACATTGGCTAATCTCAGGCATTTGGTGTAAAACCGTTTCGATTTCTCCCAATTCAATTCGGTGACCTCTAATTTTTACTTGATCATCTTTCCGACCTAGGAATACAATATTTCCATCTGCCAAAAATTTTCCTCGGTCTCCCGTTCGATATAATTTAATGCCTTTTTCATATGGATGATCGACAAACTTCTCCGCAGTCAAATCTGCTCGATTCAAATAACCTCTAGCCAAACCTTCCCCACTTACACAAATCTCTCCTTCTACGTTAATCGGGACCGCTTTTAAATCCTCATCTAAGATATAAAGCTTAGTATTCGAAAGCGGTTTACCAATTGGAATTTGCGCTAGATCTTGATCTTCTGGCGATACTTTATAAAAAGAAACACAAACGGCACATTCTGTAGGACCGTAAGCATTATAGTAATTACTGGCTACGGCACACTGTGTGGCTTGTGCTACGTTGGCGGCTTCCCCCGCAGTAATAATAACTCGTAAGAAAGACAAACTCGCCGTATCTAAAACAGATAAATAAACAGGCGGTAAAGTAACCACTGAAACTTCTTGTGTTTTAAGGTAATTGACAAAATTAGCACCTTCCTTAATTGTTTCTTGATCTACCAACACTAAACTTGCGCCAGCATAGAGCGCCATAAATATTTCATACACTGACGCATCAAAAGCAATTGAGGCGAATTGTAGAACATGGTCTTCTTCGGTAACCCCAAAGCTTCGGATTTGATCCAATGCCATATTGATGTTACTGGAATGTTCGACCATAACTCCTTTAGGTCTTCCCGTAGAACCCGAAGTATAAATGACGTACATCAAATTATCAGCTTGCAAAGCAATCGACAATTTCTTCTTTGAAGCCTTGGCAATTTTTGCTCGATCTTCCGTTAAAGAAACAACGGTTAAATCTTTGTGCTCCGCAAAAAGTGACGTCGTTGCTGTATCCGTAAGAACAAATTTAGATTGGCTGTCTTCCAAGATATAATTAATTCGATCTTGTGGATAATCTGCGGCAATCGGCACGTAGGCACCTCCTGCTTTTAGAATACCCAAAATCCCCACCATCATATCTAAAGAGCGATTCATGCATAAAGCAACGAGGGTTTCTTTTTTCACCCCTTGCTTTTTTAGATACTGTGCTAATTGATTGGAACGTTCTTCTAATTCGTTATACGTTAAAGTTTCCGCACCCAAAGCAACGGCAGTACGCGTACCAAATTTTGCAACACTATCTTCAAACAAACTTATGGCAGTAGCTGTTTTTGGAAAGGCAAAATCGGTATTATTAAACTCTTTTACAATCAAATTTTCTTCGGCAGAACTTAGCACATTAAGTTCTTTCAAAGTCAATGCTGCGTTGAGACTAACTAAAGATAATAGTTGCTCAAAATGCTTTGCCATTTGGGCAATTGAACTAGGCAAAAATAAGTCGCTACAGTATTCAACTTTTAAATCATATTTTTCGGGACCTTCTGAAATGATAAAACTGATATCAAACATGGAAGATTCATAAATTTTGTCTTCTTCCTTTTTGTCTGAATTTTCTTCTTGACTTGAATTTGCTTTAGCTTTTTTAGTTTTTTCATTACTCGCTTCGAAAGAAAATAACACTTGAAATAATGGACTGTGGCTCATGTTTCGCTCGTCCGTTACGCGATCCACTATTTTTTCGAATGGCACCTCTTGATTATCATAAGCATCCAATACCGTTTTCTTCACTTGCTGCAGTAAACCTTTGAAACTAGGATTATTGCTGGCGTCACTACGAATCGTTAAGGTATTAACAAAAAATCCAATTAAGTTTTCAATTTCAGGTTGCATTCTATTGGCAATCGGTGTTCCGACCGCAATGTCTTCCTTTCCTGCATATTTATGTAGTAAAACTTTAAAAGTGGTCATAAAAAGCATAAACATGGTAACCCCTTCTTTTTGCGCCAACTCAAATAATTGATCACAAACATTTTTATTAAGGCTTACATTATGATGTGCTCCTCGGGTACTTTGAATCGCAGGTCTAGCAAAGTCAGTTGGTAAATCTAAAACTTCTACGCCCGTTAATTTTTGTTCCCAGTAATCAAGTTTTTGCGCTAACTTTTCACCATCTAAATAAGTGCGTTGCCACAAAGCGTAATCGGCATACTGAATGGGTAACGCTGGTAATTCAGGAGTTCTATTTTCTAACTTTGCTTGATACAACTCCGTAAATTCTCCGATGAAAATCGTGTTGGACCAACCATCAAAAGCAATATGGTGTATTACTAATACTAAATAATAGGCTTCTTCCGATACCTTAATCAAGTCTGCTCTAAATGGATGATCTTTAGACAAGTCAAAAGCTCGGTTGACCTTAAGCGGAACGAGTGTTTGTACGATCGCAGCCTCTTCCTGCTCCCCAAGCGCTAAACGTTCTTCGTAGTTTAGTTCCCACTGATCTTTTGGAAGAATTTTTTGGTAAGCTTTCCCTTCATCATCTAAGAATACCGTTCGTAAAACTTCGTGCCGATTGGCAATTTCTTTAAGCGCGTATGCTAAAGCCTCATGATTTAAGTTTTGATCAAACTTTTGAATCATCGGCATATGATAAGGAAGACTTCCTTCAAACTGATCAATAAACCAAAGCCGTTGTTGTGCATAAGACAAAGGAATTCGTTCTACCGAATCTCGATCAAAAGCCGTAACGTTATGTCCACCGTCCGTCATCTCTTTTAATCCCTCCAATTCTCCTTTCAAAAAAGTAATAATTTCTTCTTTGTGTGTTTTGAGGAGACCTACAATTTCCTTGTCAGAT
>JBGCFY010000320.1:0-37559 GCA_045110315.1 Saprospiraceae bacterium | reverse complement strand
GACGAAGAATCTCCTGCGGCGAAAGCAGAACGTCCCGCCGTTAAATTTACCAGACCAGGTGGTGGTTCAATCATCGTGGAAGAAGGTAAGTATACGGTAAAGGCTAAGATTTACAATGTAGAAGAGCGGAAAGATATTCGTTTTACGGTGAACGGGAAGCGGAGTAATAAGTTTACATTTAACGAAAGAACGCACGAATTCAAATCTAACTTATCGCTGTTTAGAGGTGAGAATACCTTGGTTTTGAAAGGGGAAAACAAAGCGGGAGCCGATTTAGATGAAACTTTAATCATTTACGAAAAAAAGTTGTTGGCTGCGAATAAGCCCAAGGAAGATCCCAAGGAAGATCCTAAAGTCACGGAGAAACCAAAACGACCGACGCCGCAATTCATTCCGGAGTTAAAAGATAAAAAGGATTTAGCCGAAGGGCAAAACATACAAGTTAATAAGTTATATTTTCAGGCAGATAGTTTCACTTTGACAAGTTCTTATTTTCCGATTGTAGATGAAATTTATGAATTCCTAAAAGAATACAAAGACATTGTCGTCGAAGTTGGTGGACATACGAATAATCGTTGTGACGATGCGCACTGTAATTCTTTATCTGCTAAGCGAGCACAAGCGGTCGCCAATTATTTGATCAAAAAAGGAATTAAACCGACCCGACTGAAATATAAAGGTTATGGAAAACATAGTCCGTTGGTGACGAATAAAACGAGGGCGGGAAGGAAGAAAAACCAACGCGTAGAAATAAAAATACTGAAGCTCAACTGACAGGGTTGAGCAGAACACTAGTTTTTCGTGTTAGCACTAAGCTGATTTAAAAATTGCCTTCATAAAAGGACGGTAAAGTGTATCTTTACGGTCCTTTTATACGTCTTATAAAAGGCATTTGAAAAGGGCCAAAAGAATTAACTTCAACAAAAAAACCTGCTTACAGCGGAAAAGTAATACTGCGTTTAGCTGCTGCTTAAACCTTTGCACAACTTCATGAATAAAGTACTTGTATCCAGAATATCTACCAGTTTTTCACTCGAAGATCATCCGCAATTTAAGCAACGATGTCTGGCTTGGGCCGCGAGCTACGAACTCGTCAGTTGGTTGGACAGTAATGAATATCAAGGAGATAACTACGGTGATTACGAAGTGATTCTTGGCGTAGGTAGAGCAGAAGGTTTGCTTTGCTGGGAAGCAGTAGGCGCTTTCGCCAAATTGAAGGCTTGGCACGAACAAACGCAAGATTGGCTTTTTGGCTTTTTAGCCTACGATTTAAAAAATGATGTAGAGGCGCTTCAGTCTCATCATTCGAGTACCATCCCTTTTCCTGAATTACATTTTTTTCAACCAGAAATAGTGATTACGCTTTCGCAAAAAACGGTGACTATTCATAGTAAGGATGTGGAACCAAGTACCATTTTTGAATTAATTGCGAATACGGAATTGGCTACGAAAAACGTAGTACAAAATCAAGGAATTAATTTACAAGCGAATATGGCAAAGGAAGCCTATTTGGCAACGGTCGAAAAAATTCGCCAACATATCATCGAAGGCGATCTCTACGAGATGAATTTTTGTCAAGCTTTTCACGCACAAGCTAGTTTGCACCCATTTCAACTTTTTGAGCGACTTAATGGCTTGTCAAAGGCTCCTTTCGCTGGACTGTATAAGCGGAAAGATCAATATTTAATTTGTGCAAGTCCAGAGCGTTTTATGAAAAAAACGGGCGATAAAATCATCTCCGAACCAATTAAAGGAACGATTAAAAGAGGGACGACACTGGAGGAAGATCAACAGTTGAAAAAAGACTTGTACGATAGTGAAAAAGATAGAGCAGAAAACGTCATGATTGTCGATCTGGTTCGAAACGATCTAGCGCGAACTTGTTTACCCGGCTCGGTGCAAGTGGAAGAACTTTTTGGTATTTATAGTTTTGAGCAAGTCCACCACATGATTTCTAGGGTAACGGGACAACTCAAACCAGAAGTCCATTTTGTCGATTTACTTAAAAATGCTTTCCCAATGGGCTCAATGACTGGCGCTCCAAAAGTGATGAGTATGGAGTTAATTGAGCAATACGAAAAAACGAAACGCGGTATTTATTCTGGTGCCTTAGGTTACATTAGCCCAACGGGCGATTTTGACTTTAACGTAGTAATTAGAAGCATCATTTACGAAGAGAAGGGCGAAGACTCGCAATTATCTTTTCAAGTCGGTGGTGCAATTGTCTACGACTCCGTGCCGGAACAAGAATACAAAGAATGCTTACTAAAAGCTAAAGGTTTATTGGCCGCTCTAGGCATTGCAGCTGTTTAAGGAAATTCAAAAGTTAGGTGACCGTTTCTACTTCAAACCCCAATTTTTTAAAATCTTCCCAGAATTCAGGGTAAGACTTTACGACAACCATAGGTTCATTCATCTCAATCGGGCCGAATAAGCTCAGCGGTGCGAAGGCCATTGCCATTCTGTGATCTTCGTAGGTATCGAAACTAGGACGTGCCACTTTCAATGTTCCTTGCGTTTGGTAATATTCCTGGGTCGTATCTTTTGGATAATCAATTAATTCAAACCCCGCATTAACTTTAGCCAACTCTTGTTGAATTGCTAAAATTCGTTGCGTTTCTTTGATTTTTAACGTTTCCAAGCCCGTGAAAATTCCTTTCACTTTGGTGCCAGCGCAAATAACGGCTAAAGTTTGTGCGATATCTGGACATTTAATAAAGTCCCATTGAAAGCTAGCAGCTTCTGTCAATGCTTTTTTAGATAGGTGAACCCCTGCGGTATTAAAGGTACTTTCAATCCCAAAATTTTGCATCATGACGGGAAGAATTGCATCACCTTGCACACTATCTTCCCAGACGCCGTCAAGTTGTAAATCCAATTGATTGGCAAAAGCAGCTAAGGCATAATAATAAGAAGCGGCGGACCAATCTGCTTCGACTTTATAAGGTCTTGCTTGGTAAGCTTGTGGCTCAATGATGATTTTTTGTCCTTCCCAGCGATGCTGCACTCCGAAATACTGCATTAAGTTGAGCGTCATTTCAATGTAAGAAATAGAAACAATATTGCCCGTTAGTTCTAAGGCTAAGCCATCCGGTAAAGTTGGAGCAATCATTAATAAAGCAGAAATAAACTGGCTACTTGTACCAGCGCTAATGCTTAAAGTATTGTTTTTACCAAAAGCTTTAGCAGCTTTAATTTTTAATGGCGGATAGCCTTCTTTTTCTAGGTATTCAATATCTGCCCCCAGCGCTTTGAGTGCTTCTACGAGAATACCAATTGGCCGTTGCTTCATCCGTTCGGAGCCGGTCAAGACCTGAGTTCCTTCTTGCATAGCTAGGTAAGCGGTCATAAATCGGAAGGTCGTCCCGGCGGCTCCTGCGTCGTATAAATCCGTGTCGAGGGATAAGAGATGGTGGAGTGTTGTGGTATCTTTAGAAGTAGATAAATAATCGATTTTGAAATCATCGGCACAAAGGGCACGAATAATTAATGCTCGATTACTGATACTTTTGGAACCATTGAGTTGGATCGTTCCCTCAATATTCCTATTGCTTTTAGAGATTAGGTATTTCATGTATGTTGATCATTTGAAGTATGAAGGCGGAGAAGCTTTTACCAAACAAAGGTAATAATTTCTTCCAAATCTGGATGCAAACTTTTGCTTACGAGGCAATGATGTGCTGATTTTTCAAGCATACTTTTTTTTGATTGGTGTAAGCTTTTGGAGGCATGGTAATTACGAACTTGATTTTAGCAACCCTATGAGGCTTAGGATACAACTTTCTAATGTGGTAGCGACTAAGTCCGTTGGCGAAAAAACTGCCCCGTTTTCCGTGATTATCTGTAGGCGCGTCGGTGATGGATTTGATTATTTGATTGAAGGTGCATTGCGCTCGTGCGCAGTACACCTTCATATTGAATTTTTGCCATCATAAATACTACTCTTCTTCTTGTGTATCGGAAGGTATTTCTTTGGCGGGGGCTTCGGATCGACGTGGTTCTCTTTTCCACTGGCGATTGCGTGCTTCTTTAGCTGCTTGTCGCTCATTGTCAGATTTATCATAAGCCATGATAATTTCTTTGACTAAGCGATGGCGAACGACATCTTCTGCTTGCAAGCGTACGACTTCAATGCCGTTGATATTTTCCAAGATGCCAAGAGATTGTACGAGACCGGACTTTTGATTGTGCGGTAAATCGATTTGAGAGAGATCACCCGTGATGACACATTTTGCGGAAGGGCCAAGTCGTGTTAAAAACATCTTTAGTTGTGTGCTTGTCGTATTTTGAGCTTCATCTAAGATAATGAAAGCGTGATCTAGGGTTCTACCTCGCATGAAAGCCAACGGCGCTACCTCAATGATCCGATTGGTCATGAAATAGTTAAGTTTCTCTAATGGCAGTAAATCGTCGAGCGCATCGTACAACGGACGAAGATAAGGATCAACTTTATCCTTTAAATCTCCGGGAAGGAAACCAAGGTTTTCTCCCGCTTCTACGGCGGGTCGCGTCATAATAATTTTTTTGACCAACCTGTTTTTTAAGGCTCTTACGGCTAAGGCGACTGCCGTATAGGTTTTTCCTGTACCTGCGGGGCCGAGTGCAAATACGATATCATTGGTATCAGAAGCCTCTACGAGTTTCTTTTGGTTACGCGTTTTAGCTTTAATTGCTTTGCCATTTCTACCGTGTACAATGGTTGTATTACTACTACCATTGCCCAAGCGACTTTCGAAAGGGCGACCACCATTGAGGAGATCTTCCACCGTTTGAGCGGACAATTCTTGGTGCTCCTTGAGCATACGAACCATCAATTCAAATTTTGATTTTGCCTGCTGGGTATCTTTTTTTTCACCGGTAAGCTTAAGACTATTACCTCTGGAAGTAATCGTTACTGCGGGGAAGGCTTTGCGTAATAGATTTAATTTAACATCTTTTTCACCGTATAATGCTACGGGATCGATTCCATTTATAGTCAGGATTATTTCACTCAATATTAGTAGATTTTTAAGTTTTTTTCAAGTTGTCACAAATGTTTTTTTGAGACAAATCTTCTGGTAAATTTAAAACTTTAGTGTATAAATATGCAATTAGATCCTAGTTGTTTTAAAACAAGTACTTAAAGATTGCTGCGCTACGTTAGGATTGAACAACTTTACGGCCTAATTTTAGGCAAGTTCTGTATAATCATTCCTATCTTTGTTACGGAACTGTTTTATCAACAGCTCCTGATACAAGTGGATCAATGATTGAATCTTTTTAAGCGGTAAGTACTTGTAATACGTGCTTATCAACATACAATATTCAAAAAACAAGCATTATGCCCATTGTAACTTTATGTTCTGATTCAGGCTCGCGAGACCCTTCCGTCGCTGTGCTCAAAGGAGCTATCTGGCAAAGGAATGCAACGCTACAATTAGTAGATATTAGTCACAACGTTGAGAATTACAATATAGTTCAAGCCGCTTTTATTTTGAAAAATGCATATACGGCTTTTCCTGCGGGTACGATTCACGTAGTCAGTGTAAAGAATTACCACCCAGATAGTAATAGTTTCTTAGCGATTCGTTTTGAGGGGCACTATTTTATTGGACCAGACAATGGTGTTTTTTCCCTATTATTCGAGACTTTACCCGAAGATATTTACGAGCTTAATTTTGAAAGTCACATCAAAGTAAAGCTTTCTGCCTTGTATGCGGATGCAGTAGGGCATATTGCCAATGATTTGCCATTTAATGAAATAGGACTACCCGTAGAGGAAATCATTCGTAAAATTAGTTTGCAAGCGGTAACGAGTAAAGACCACATTCGAGGTTCGGTTATTTACATTGACAACTATGAAAATGTAGTCGTTAATATTACCAAAGATATGTTTGAAAAAAATCGAGCGGGTCGCGCATTTTCTATTTATTTTAAACGACATAATCCGATTACTAAAATGAGCCCTGTTTACAGCGAGGTAAGTGTAGGGGAGACGCTCTGTCATTTCAATGGCGCAGGGTATTTAGAAATCGCGATTAATATGGGTAAAGCGGCAAGCCTTTTGGGTTTGCACATTGATGAAACGATTCAAATTGATTTTCATTAGAATATTTGAGTCGTCAATGGCTATCCTACAACCTTCAAGATATGATTAAAAGAATTGTAAAATTGAGCTTTCAACCAGAAAAAATAGCTGATTTTTTGACCGTATTCGAGCAAAGCAAAAAGAACATTAGCAACTTTGACGGTTGCCATCATTTAGAGCTATTTCGTTGCACCGCACCCAATAACCTATTTTTTACTTACAGTTTTTGGGAGAACGAAGCGGCACTCAATGCTTATCGACACTCCGAGTTCTTTCAGGCAACTTGGCGTAAGACTAAAGTTCTTTTCAATGATCGACCCGAGGCTTGGAGTGTTGAAGTAGCGTCGGCCGTAAAAATCCACCCAGAAAAGAGCTAAATGCTTCAACAGCTGAATAAACATTTTTAGCTTAACTTACAAAGTATTAAATGTACTAATCGTCTATTAAAACAACTTCAATAGTAGCTTTTCCAAAATAATTGGACTAGTTAAATGATTTCATTTAAATAACCTTTAGCTAAAAAGTAATGATTAGTATTGAATTAGGAGACTACAAAATCCACGTTGGAGACATTTGGCGTTCGTTACAGGCGTTATTACAAGCGCGTAATTACAGCCAATTGATCGTATTGGTGGATGAAAATACCAAAGCACACTGTTTGCCCCTGTTGCAGCAGCATACCAATTTGACCATTGATGTGTTGATTGAGATCAAATCAGGAGAGCAACATAAAAACTTAGAGACTTGTCAGCAGATCTGGCAAGCGATGATGGATGCGAATACCAACCGAAATGCTGTAATGCTTAATTTGGGAGGTGGAGTGATTGGAGATATGGGAGGCTTTTGTGCATCGACCTTCAAAAGAGGGATTGATTTTATTCAAATTCCGACGACTTTATTATCACAAGTAGATGCTTCTATCGGAGGTAAATTAGGGATTGATTTTGGTCACATCAAGAATAGTGTTGGTTTATTTTGTAATCCTCAATCCGTACTCATTAATCCTGAATTTTTAAAAACCCTACCGACTCGGGAAATCAGAAGTGGTTTTGCGGAATTGATCAAACATAGTTTGATTGCCGATCGAAAAGAATGGGAAACGTTGCAACAAATTGAACGGTTAGAAGAGATCGTATGGGATCAATATTTAGTCCCTTCTTTAAACATTAAAAAGGCGATTGTGGCGGCGGATCCTTTCGAAAAATCGATCAGAAAAGCCTTAAATTATGGACATACGATCGGTCATGCGATCGAAAGTTTCGCGCTAAATACTAAAAATCCATTATTGCACGGTGAAGCGGTTGCCATTGGAATGCTTTGTGAGGCCTACCTTTCTCAACAAATTACAGGATTTTCCACATCAGACTTAGCGAGCGTACGTGATTTTATTTTGCGGATTTACGGCAAGTATGATTTTGAAGCCTCCATTTTTGAGGAATTGCTACATTTTATGAAAAAAGATAAGAAAAATGAGGGCACCGAAATCAATTTTACCATGCTAAAAAGTCCTGGAGAAGCGTTAATCAACCAGACTTGTTCGTCCGCATTAATCGTGGAAAGCTTAGAATACTACCGGAAAGCTTAAGTTCGATGATAAAATCGCGCTTTGCCGGCGGGAAATATGAATTTTAGCTATGTGCTTAGTATCTTTGCACGATTCTGAGAAAACGACAAGATACTGCGATGGAGGTTGTTGCAAAACAATTTCTTAGTAAACATACTTTATAAAAACGACTTCAATATGCACGAAGGAAATAATTCTGATCAAACGATGGAAAAGAAGAGAGCCTCTTTGTACCAGAAATTGGTACGAGTGATGTGGGCGTTGGTGATCTTTGGCGCTTTGTCCGTAGCAGGGTTGTTTCTGTATATCTCTTCTTCAAATCTTCCAACTTTTGACGATTTAGAAAATCCAAATAACAACTTTGCTTCCGAGGTATTGGCTGGTAACGGTAAAGAGGTACTCGGTCGGTACTTCGTAGAGAATCGAGTTCCAGTCAACTTTGAAGATTTGTCTCCTCATTTAGTCAATGCACTGATTGCTACGGAAGATGAACGCTACCGAGACCATTCTGGAATTGACGGAGAAGCTTTAATGCGGGTAATGGTAAGGACCGTAATTTTTCAGCAAAAAAGTGCAGGAGGAGGAAGTACGATCACTCAACAGCTTGCCAAGTTATTATTTACCAAAAAGAGAGCAAAAAATATTTGGGAACGAAGTACCCAAAAACTAAAAGAATGGATTACTGCCGTTAAATTGGAAAGAAGCTACACCAAAGAAGAAATTATGGCGATGTACTTCAATGAATTTAACTTCATTAATGGTGCTTATGGAATTCGTGCTGCATCGGAGATTTATTTTGGTAAATCACAGGACGAATTGGCGATCGAAGAAGCAGCGACGCTAGTCGGGATGTTGAAAAATCCCGCCCTATTTAATCCCATTCGTAGAGCTGATACGACGCGTCACCGCAGAATGGTCGTTCTTTCTAAAATGCGCGACAATGAGATGATTACTCAAATGGAATATGATTCTTTGCGTCAGCAAAAAATGGATATGAGTAATTTTAATCGGAAAACACACGCTGATGGTTTGGCGCCTTATTTCCGAATGGAATTAAGAAAAGAATTAAAAAGAATTCTCGGTCGCTCAGAAAATGCAAAATCTGACGGTACGGAGTACGACATCTATAAGGATGGTTTGAAAATTTATACGACACTTGATCCAATCGTGCAAAAACACTTGGAAGCAGCGGCGCAAGAACACATGACTAAATTACAAGAACGATTCTTGAAAGTTTGGTCGAAGCGTAAAAAAGATCCTTGGGAATATAAAACAGAAGAAACTACGCCAGCCGAAATGGATGCGCGGGAGCATTCGTTGAAAAAAATGGTCGAGACTTCTAATCGATATCAAGCATTACGAACCGAATTTCTTAATGAAACTATCGTTAAAATTAAAGCGAATATTGACTATGATTTAAAAGATCGAGACATCGAACGAATGTTGGACGAAGATAGTAAAAAAGGAGTGATTGCTAGATTGGTCGCCAAGAAAATCATTGAAACGCCGCGTGCACTGAAGTACCGGAAAATCATGAAAGATGAGCACTGGAAATCTCTGAAAGCGCAATGGCGCAAACTAAAAAAAGCGGCAGAAAAAGAATTTAATGAACCGGTAGAGATGACGGTATTCGCTTATAATGCTAAACAGGAGAAAGATACGACGATGAGTCCTATGGATTCGATCAAGTACCACCGGATGTTTTTACAAATTGGGTCGATGGCCGTTGATCCAATTACAGGGCACGTTAAAGCTTGGGTAGGAGGAATCAATCATAAATATTTTCAGTATGATCACGTTACTTCCGAACGACAAGTAGGATCGACCTTCAAACCTTTTATTTATGCAACGGCTATTCAGCAACAAGGAATGTCTCCTTGTTTTGAAGTCCTCGATGTTCCTTATACCATTCACAAAGGGGAAGGTAATTTCAATTTGCTCGAAGATTGGACGCCTGCTAATGCCAACGAAAAATATTCAGGAGAGCCTTATACTTTGTTACGTGGATTAGAGTATTCAAAAAATACGGTTTCTGTATTTTTGATGAAACAACTTAGAGATACCGAACCCGTAAGAACGTTAGTGCATCAAATGGGCTTGGATAAATATGAGAAGAGAGGAAATGGTACTTACCGGATTCCGCCGCAACCTTCGATTTGTTTGGGGGCAACGGATTTGACCGTTATGGAAATGACGGGCGCGTATACAAGTTTTGCAAATAATGGAATGTATAATAAGCCTATTTTTATTACAAGAATTGAAGATCGGAACGGAAGAAAAATATACGAAGAAATACCAGAAGATAAGCCTGCTTTAACGCCGTACGCAAATTACGTCATGGTAGAAATGTTGAAGCGAGTAACCAAAAAGTTCTACCCTGGATTTAATGGGATAAAAGTAGAACTAGGTGGAAAGACGGGAACAACTAATGATTTTGTCGATGGTTGGTTCATGGGAATTACACCGAACTTGGTTGTCGGGACTTGGGTTGGAGGAGAAGATCGTTGGATTCGATTTTTGAGTATTCGAGATGGGTCTGGGGCTAAAATGGCAAGACCGGTCTTCGCAAAATTAATTTCTAAATTAGAAGCAGATCCGGAATCAGGCTTTGATGTAGATGCTAAATTTTATCGCCCAAAAGGAGATATTGGAATTGAGCTCGACTGTGGCGTGTACATACAAGATCGACCTACCGAAGAGCAAGAACCAGAAGAAGATGAAAGCTTTGGTGGAGATGATTTTGGTGATGAAAGTGAAGAAGAATTTTAGAGAATACGATAAACGCTTTCAAAGCGTAATAATAAGAGAACTTCCATAACTATAAAATACAAAACGCATGATGAAAGCACACGTTGCCAATCTTTTGAACGCTAGCGTTCTAGTGATTATTGGACTTTGGGGATACTTCGAAACGAGTTCCAACACTGCCTTTATTCCCGTCGGATTTGGGGTGGTTTTATTGCTACTAAACGGTGGTGTGAAGAAAGAAAATAAAGTAATCGCTCACGTTGCGGTACTCCTTACCCTATTAATTTTGTTGGCTATGTTAGGTATGCGTTTACCTAAAGCCTTGACGGCGGGTGGAATGAGTTTAGTAAGAACCATTATTCCGATCATCACGGGTGTTTTAGCAATGGTTGCCTTTGTTAAGAGTTTTATTGCTGCTCGTAAAGCACGAGAACAAGCTTAAAGAAAACATACCCATTTTTAGCGTATTTACAAGAAAATTCCAGCAAACTTTATTTGTTGAAATAGTGTATTTTCGATCAGTAAATTAAGAAGCTGTTTAATAATTCGAAAAGCAGTTGAGAAGCAGAGACTTTTGTTCAAGTTGAAGTTTTTTTTGAGTGCGTAGCACCGCTACGGAGGATAAAAAAGCTGAAAAATTGGACATAAAGATCAAATCGTAAACATTTTTAGGGTTTTTAAAACAACTTCTAAGTAAAAATAGCTCTGATCCAAATGCGTCAAATATTATTAACTAAATATCAAAAGCAGTATTTCAATTTTATTCCAAGCATGGATACCTTGAATTACTGATTAGTGCGTCAGCAAATTCCCCCTGGCGTTTTGCCTTCAAAACGAACCGTAAAACATGTTCTTATCGATTATGAATAGCCGACCGCTTTTTCTATTAGTTTTTGTGGCGATCTACTTCGTTCAGTGTATGCCCTACGAAGAGAAAAAATTGACGAACGTAAATTTAGATGTCAACGATTTACTTTATCAAAGAATCTACACGCTACAAGACGAACAAAAAGTAGATAGTCTTTATCCTTACTTTCACCACAAAGATCCTAGCTATCGTTATTTAGCAGCTACCGCTTTTGCTTCTTTAAAAAAGAAAGAAGGTCTGGATAGTCTTTCTAGACTTTTAGTGCAAGATGAAGTGGAAGATGTGCGCTTTGCGGCAGCTTATGCGATTGGACAAATCGGAGATTCTACGGCTACCTCAGCCTTAATTAAAGCTTTTATCCATAATGATACGATTGGTTCGCATCGAGTGTGCGGTGCCATTCTTGAAGCGATCGGGAAATGTGGTACTGATAGAGAGTTGTATCAATTGGCAACGACTCGCTCGTACGGGAAACGGGATACGCTGATTTTAGAAGGACAAGCTTGGGGAATTTATCGTTTTTCCTTGCGGGGAAAAGTAGTCAAAGAGGGAACCGCTAAAATGGTGAAATTTGCGACGGAAAATATTTATCCCACGGAGCTTCGATTCATTGCTGCAAATTATTTATCCAGAGCTAAGCGCATAAAACTAGATAGTTTTGCGGGACCTTTGGTGAGAAGAAGTTTAGTTGAAGAAGATCCTAGCATTCGGATGTCATTGGTAATCGCACTAGGTAAAACAAAAACGGATGTTGCGTTAGCTACTTTGTCGTCGCTCTACGAAAAAGAGACAGACTATCGGGTAAAATGTAATATTGTAAGAGCGTTAGGGAATTTTGAATATGCTAAAGCACAACAAATCGCTTATCAAGCACTTGGCGATGAAAATCACCACGTTGCACACACGGCTGGGCAATTCTTTATTGACTTTGGACAACCGCAAGATGCTTTATTGTATTGGCGGAAAGCAAAAATGGATACGTTAACCCGAAAGTCGGTTAAGTTGAAATTGTACAAAGCCGCTAACAAGCATTTACCTGCATATTTTGTTGACACAAAAGGACGGATTAATTCAGAATTGAAAAGAAGTTTTGAACAAAGTAATAATGCCATTGAGAAAGCCTCTGCAATGGAAGCATTGAGCGAATACGGATGGAATTATCGCTACATCAAAGATAAAGGATTTATAGCGAAAACGCCTTTACTCAAAACAACGAGTGTAATGGCTTTAGCGAATATTTGTAGAGATCCAAACTTTAGAAAAACCTTTGGCTTGAGCCACCGCCGAATCCGCAGAGAAATGGCCGCTTATTTTGTGGAAGCGATTAGTACGGGCGATATAGGCATGGTTGCGGAAGCCTCTTACGCTTTAAGTATTCCCGAAATGGAATTTAAAGATTATCTTGTTTCAATTGATACCTTGAATCAGTTATTAGGAAAGATCAAATTGCCAGAAGGTATAGAAAGTTATTATGCGCTAGAAAATACGATTGCTTTTTTGGAAGGGAAACCAGCGCCTAAGGCTATCTCTCCTACTTATAATCACCCCATTGAATGGCGGTTTTTACAATCGATTACTGAAAAAACAAGAGCGGTCATCCGCACGAAGAAAGGACGGATTACGTTGAAATTATTGCCTGAAATTGCACCAGGTTCGGTCATTAATTTTGTGCAACTGGCTAAGTCTGGTTTTTACAACGGGAAAAACTTTCATCGAGTGGTCCCTAATTTCGTAATTCAAGGCGGTTGCCCGAGAGGGGATGGCTATGGTAGTTTGGATTATACGATTCGTTCCGAGCTTGCTCCCGTTAACTACGACGAGGCCGGTTACGTTGGAATGGCTTCGGCAGGTAATCATACGGAAGGCGTACAGTTTTTTATTACGCATGCACCAACGCCACATTTAGATGGTAATTATACTATTTTTGCCAAAGTGGTAGAAGGAATGGAAGAAGTACATCGCATTGAAGCGGGTGAAATTATCGAAAAGATTACGATTGTGAATTAGGTTTTATACCCAATTATTAACGAAGAAGTTGTTGCAAAACTTAGGAACAATTTCACTACTAATCAACAAACCATTGCAAGTACCAATACAACTTAACGACAAATTAATTTTGTCTTAGTACTTAAGTAGTTCTCGGAAATTGAGTTTACAATAAGCTTAAAAGGCTTTCAAGTTATTAGTTAATTTAATTCTGCGAACTACTTAAGTACATTGTAACATAAATTTATTTGCTTTTTGAATATGTCTTTTCGCCTCACTCTTCGTCACGTCCTCACCTTGATAGCTATCGCTATCAGATTTCGGGCGTTTCTCGATTGACACTAAAACTCATTATCCAAAATTTCAACTAACTTATGTTACCGTGTATTAAGCTATTTTACCAAATAAAATTTAGATCATTATTTTCATGAAAACAACACCATTAACATCCAAACATACTGCTTTAGGCGCTAAAATGGCAGCTTTCGCAGGGTATAATATGCCGATTTCATACGCTGGTATTCAAGACGAGCACCAGGCAGTACGTTCTAATGTAGGCGTATTTGACGTCTCTCACATGGGAGAATTTATTGTACGGGGAAAAGAAGCCCTAGATTTAGTTCAATTGGTTACGTCTAATAACGCGGCTAAACTCGTCATTGGTCAAGCGCAGTATTCTTGCTTACCGAATCACGAAGGTGGTATCGTAGACGATTTGCTAGTTTATCGGTTGCCCGAAGATATGTGTGCCGAAGGTGAACAAGCTTTTATGCTCGTGGTGAATGCTTCGAATATTGAAAAAGACTGGGATTGGATTAGTCAGCATAATAATTTTGATGCGAAGATGATTAATATCTCTGACCAGACAGGGCTATTGGCAGTACAAGGACCGAATGCGTTAAAAGTATTGCAATCCTTGACGGAGATGGATTTGGAAAATATGAAATATTATCATTTTGCGAAAGGCACTTTTGCGGGGATGGATAATGTATTGATCTCTGCCACGGGATATACCGGTGCGGGTGGTTTTGAGATTTATGTTAATAATGATCAATTACTCGAACTTTGGGAAGTCATTTTTAAATCTGGGGCAGCATTGAATATCCAACCGATAGGTTTAGGAGCACGAGACACCTTGCGTTTAGAGATGGGCTTTTGTCTTTATGGGAATGATATTGACGATACGACGTCGCCCATCGAAGCTGGTTTAGGTTGGATTACGAAGACTAAAAAAGGAAACTTTAATTCTGTAGATATTTTTAAAGCGCAACGAGCCGAAGGAATTACTAGAAAATTGGTAGGATTCACTTTGGATGAGCGTCGGGTACCGAGACATGGTTACTTAATTGAGGACGAAGCGGGGAACGCAATTGGGGAAGTTACTTCTGGTACACAATCGCCTTCTCTGGGACATCCGATTGGAATGGGGTACGTTGATAAGGCGTTTAGTGGAGAAGGTACGAAAATTGGGATTGTTGTCGGCAAAAAACGTTTACAGGCGACGGTTGTGAAGTTCCCATTTTATCAGGCAGATAAATAATCTTTGGGGGGAATTAGATCCTAATCAAATATTTTTCATACAAATTATTCGGTAACAAACTTCGTTGAGGCTATAGCATCAACGAAGTTTTTGTCTTGTCAAAAATCTTTGCGAAAAGCTTAATTGTAGCTTGCTTACAGTGAAGTTGTTTTAAAATAGATCTTAATACCTACAGCTAAAGCATTGCAATCTATTATTGCTCCTTATTTCTCGTCACCGCAGCTTATGGCTGCGAAATTCGAAAAGAGCTTCGTCCTGACTTACAAGCCTTTACCTTCGGTTGCTAACCTCATTTTAAAACAACTTTAGTAATAAATTTGGAATTCAAATCGCTCAAAATTAAAAGATTTGTTCTATATGTGAACAAAAGCGTACGATTTTTGCTTTTATACAGTACGTTATTAAGTTGCTTTTAAAGCAATTTTATCATTAAACCGTCAACATTTTTGGGAGAAGTTATTTTTTGAGCATAATTTCAAAATAAAATCTTATGGTGGAAGAAGAAAAAATAAATCTAAAAGAAGGAAAAGAAAAATTTATTCAAGCTTGGGGAGCACTGGGTTCTAATTGGGGCGTGAGTCGGACCATGGCACAAGTACATGCTTTGCTATTGATCTCTCCCAAAGCGCTTTGTGCGGAAAAAATTATGGAAGAGCTCAAAATTTCCCGAGGGAATGCCAATATGAATATCCGTGCGCTCATTGATTGGGGTTTAGTACATAAAGAACTTCACCCCGGGGAAAGGAAAGAATACTTTCGGGCAGAGAAAGATATGTGGGAAGTTGTAAGAAATATCATCATTCAACGCAAAAAGAAAGAATTAGAGCCGATGTTGAGGGTTTTAGATGAAATTACGGCGGTGGAAGGTGTTTGCGAACAATCAGATGAATTTTGTAAAATAGTAAAGGACATTAAGCTTTTTTCCAATAAAGCAGATGCTACCTTGGAAAAACTAACTAAATCTGATGCCAACTGGTTGATGGGAACTTTCTTTAAAATGATTTAATTATTTGAGGACCAACTTGCTTAAGAAAAGGAAAAGCCTTTCCAAAAGCGAAAATTTGTTACATACAAATTTTCGCTTTTGTGGTTTTAGCGGTACTTTCATCCTTGCGTTACTCAGAATCAGTAGCAGCAGGTAGATTATTTTCTTTAACCCGTGTTTTTTTGGGTCATATTTAATGATTTCCTTAATTTGCTCTCGCTTTGAGAAACCTAAGACCAACTACTAACCAAATTATTAAACAAGGATGAAAATTAAACCTTTTCAGGCAGTATATCCCAACTTTGACTTTATCACTTCCACGGATTCTTTTTTTGCCAATGTCAAATATGACTACCCAGAATATTATGAAAGTGGATTTTTCAAAAAGACATCTCAAGAAGCGATTTATATTTATCGAATTACGACTCAAAAGCATTCTTTTACTGGAATCATAGCTTGCTCAGATTTGCAAGATTATTACGATGGTAAAATTAAAAAGCACGAAAACACGCTTTCTTCTAAAGAGCAGTTGCAAATGCAATTGATGATTCGGCGAGGAGCAATGGTAAAACCCGTTTTGTTGACCTACCAAGATGTAAAAGAAGTAAATACTTGGATCAGAAAACACATCAAGAAAAACAAATGTTTCTTTGAAGCTCATTTTGAAAAAGAGGATCAAACGCACAGTTTTTGGGAAGTAAGTGATGGTAAAGCGATCCAAACGGTACAAACCTTATTTGATCAAAACGTTGCGGAGTCTTACATTGCAGATGGTCACCATCGAACGTCTACTTCTGCATTGTTGTATGAACGTTTGCAACACAAAGAGCAGGACAAAAAATATGACCAACTCCTCTCTGCCTACTTTCCCGTGAGTGAATTAGAAGTACACGACTACAATCGTATCGTGGAAGGTTTAAATGAATGTAGTCTGACGACCTTTATGGCTAAAATGTCTAAGCTATTTGATTTTGAGATTTTAGAGGAAGGGAGGAAACCAACAGAAAAGCACGAAATTGTGATGTATTTGAACCGAGAGTGGTTTGCCTTGCGCTGGAAAAAAAGCGTGCTTAAAAGTTACAAACACCTCAAAGTCATACTCGATGCCAGTATGCTTGACGAAAAAGTATTGAAAGATATTATCGGCATTGAAGATATTCGTACCGATTTGCGTATTAAGTACGTAGATGGAACGAAAGGAGTTGAAGAGGTGAGAACAAAGACGATCAAAAATGAAAATAGAATTGCCTTTTTGTTGTATCCTGTAAAGTTGGAAGAGCTCATTGCCGTAGCTGATGCGAATATGATTATGCCACCAAAATCTACTTGGTTTGAACCTCGGATGCGTAATGGTCTGTTGGTGCAAGAATACTAAATACCCCGTTTTTCTATTTTAAAATAAGCCCTTAAAAGTCAATTCATGAGAAAGATTACCGCAGATTATATTTTTCCAGTAAGTAGTGAGCCCATCAAGCAAGGTGTCATCGTGATTGATGAAGATGGAAAAATTTTATCCGTGGATACTCGCGGACAACACGCTGCTGCGGGCTTAGAAAATTATGAGGGAGTGATTGTCCCAGGATTTGTCAATACCCATTGTCACTTAGAGTTGTCGCATATGAAGGGCAAGGTAGATACGGGCACAGGGTTATTGAAGTTCATTTCAAATGTTGTTAGCTTTCGAGAAGTTGACGAAGAGGAAATTAAGACTGCGATCGAGAAAGCAGATCAAGAAATGCACGATGAGGGTATCGTTGCCGTTGGAGATATTTCAAATAAAGCAGATACTTTTCAACAAAAAGCGGAGAGTGAAATTCGGTACTACAGCTTCTTGGAGATGTTTGATTTCTTACAAGAAGCGGGTGCACAAGCGTGTTTCGATCGCTATAAAACGGTGTACGATCAACATCCTACGAGTGGCGGAAACAAAATTGCCGCCGTCCCACACGCACCTTACTCTGTCTCAAAAAAGTTATTTAGTTTGATCAATGAGTTGAATCAAGGTCAAAATACCGTTAGTATTCACAACCAAGAAACTATCGCGGAGAATGAGCTTTTTCTGACTAAAACGGGTGGCTTCCTTGATTTTTATAAAAATTTTGGAATTCCAATCGATGAGTTTCAACCCAATCAAAAAACAGCAATTTTTTATGCGCTTGCGCAACTTGATCCTAAGCAACGAACGCTTTTTGTCCACAATACGCTAACCAACGCTGCTGATATTGCCGCCGCACAAGCTTGGAGTGATCAAGTATTTTGGGCAACTTGTCCTAATGCTAACTTATACATCGAAAACAGTTTACCGAATTACCAAAATTTCATGGCGGCAGATGCTAAAATGACGATCGGTACGGATAGCTTGACTTCGAATTGGCAATTGTCAATCATTGAGGAAATGAAAACGATTGCGCGGTACCAATCTTTTATTCCTTTTGAAACTTTACTGCGTTGGGCAACGCTAAACGGGGCAGAAGCGCTAGGCTACGAAGCAGATTTAGGGAGTTTAGAAATTGGTAAAAAACCAGGATTGAATCTTTTAAATTTATCGGAAGATTTACAACTTCAGGCGGATACAAAAGTCCATCGTTTGTTGTAAATTACTTTTAGTAGTTACGCTACTTACTTGCTAAGTTGCTGAAGAAAGCATTTTTTTTCTTCCGAAAAATTCAGCGCAGGAAAACGTTGCTGTAGTTGTACTAAGGTCGATAATTGTTGTTGAAGAAAATCTTGGTGAGGAACACTGCTTGGGTGCAATGCTCGGTGTTGTGCCGCTCGTCGCAGCGCAGTTATCTCTTGATTCAGAGTAGTCGTAGTAGCCGAAAAATAGCATTCCGAAAAGTGCTTCCAAACGTAGGATATCGCCATGTCGCTAGGATGTGCCATATCTGCCTCGTAGAAACGATAGTCGCGCAAATCATCCAATAAGATTTCGTAAGCAGGGAAATAATGAGCAAAGTCTAGGCGCTCACAAATCTGATCAAGGGCTAAAATTAGGGTCGCTTTGCTTCTCTGATTTTCAATGTGCCCATCCCGTAAATGCCGGATCGGACTTACACTAAAAACAACTTCTAACGCTGGCAATTGGATTTTTAATTCACTTAAAATAGCCTGTAATTCCGTTACAATAGTTGCGACGGGAAGTCGTGTTTTGGAAAAAGCAGCACCTGGAAGTTTATGGCAATTCGCAACGTTATTGCCGGTCTCGACGTGCTGAAAAACTTGTGCAGTTCCTAAGGTGATAAGTAGCCGATTGGTTTGTTTTAAAAATTGTTGCGCCGCTTGGAATTGGTCGTTGATCTGTTGTAAGACCAGTGCCCGATCTACGCCAGAAAAGTGACTGTGGTGATCAAAACTATGCCATAATCCTTGGTGCAAAAATAATTCTTCGCTACGATAAAGTTCGTTTGTCAAGAGTCGCTTTAAACTCTTAACGATTGCTAAGGGGTGATAACTAATTCCAAATGGATTACTTAAATTCGAAAACTTCAAAGCGTGCAAGCGTTGCGCCATGTGTTGGGCAAAGCAAGAACCTAGGCATAAGATATTATCTTGATGCGTTAGGGTAATGGAAGTTTTTTGTAGCGCAATCGGAGTACGAAAATCTGGCATACAGGAAGAGCTAAAAAATCGACTGCGTTACTTAATAATTTTCAGACTTAAATCCATACTTTGGGCAGAATGGGTGAGTGCTCCCGAAGAAATATAATCTACGCCAGACTTTGCAATTTTTCTCACGGTATTGATGGTAATACCTCCAGAAGCTTCCGTTTCAAAGCGCCCATTAACAACTTGGACGGCGGCACGGAGTAAGGGCAATTCAAAATTGTCGAGCATGATCCGCGTAACTTGACCAACTTCTAATACTTCGTCTAATTCGTTAAGATTCCGTACTTCTACGGTAACGCCTAAGTTATAGCGATTTTCTGCTTGATACGCCGCTACTTTTTCGATTGCCTGTCGGATACCTCCACAAGCATCAATGTGATTGTCTTTGATCATAATCCAATCGTACAATCCATCTCGATAATTATTGCAACCCCCTAAGCGAACGGCCCATTTCTCTAGGAAACGAAGCAGCGGTGTCGTTTTACGCGTATCTAGAATTTTGACAGGAAGGTCCTCTACTTCAAAGGCAAAACGATTACTCATCGTCGCGATACCACTCATTCTTTGCATGGTGTTGAGTACGAGTCGCTCCGCTTTTAGCAGTGCTCTTGCGTTGCAGGTAACTTCAAAAGCAGTCTGGCCGTAATTGGCACTTTGACCATCTTCTAAAAAAATGTTCATCTCGTAGTTAGGATCTACACGCTCAAAAATATGCTTGGCTAATTCGACGCCAGCTAAAACGCAAGGGTCTTTGACGAGCAATTTAGCAGTATTACGATTACCGGTAGGAATACAAGCCAAAGAAGTATGATCGCCTTCTCGGACATCTTCGTAAAGCGCCTTATCGATGAAGGAAGTCATTTGTTCTTTGGAGATTAAGTCTTTTGCAATCATGATGCTAGCGTTTTAAGTTTATACTTTTTTCTGATAGATTGGATCGTTTTCACTACCGTTATACTGAATATACGGGGGATGGAAAACATCATATCCTAAGAATGAGAACTATATTCTATAAAATAAATAAGATAAGCAAGTTTATCGCTAAAATTATCGTTATTCCCAAAAAAATAAGGATTCACACGAGTTGAATCCTTATTTTTTTAAATACGAGGTAGTCTTCAACCGAAATTGAGACCCATTTTAGTTGATTTATCTATTCATTAGAACATTACCCCTAAGCGAACAGTTAACGTTCCAAAAGAACCTTTAGAATCTTCTGACTCGCTACCGCTGCCCGAATACTTCACGGCATCGTCGCTCGTCAAATCGATAAAACTTTGATTATAGAATAATCCTCCAATTAAGGTTGTTCCTTCACTGATTTCATATTCAGCACCGCCACCGAAACCCCAAGACATATTGAAGAAGGCAACATCTTTTCTAATATTTTCTTTTTCGGTATCGTTATTTGTTCCAATGATATCTCCCCGTGCTGCCGTCAAAAGCCCGATTGTAAAAATTGGTAATTCTGCGTAATAGCGAATCGAACCAAAATAGCGGGTATTCATTCTAAGACCTAGCGGAATTTCTACGTATTGAAGCTTATAGTGTAGCGTTGCACCTGCTTGTAAACTATCCAAACCTGGTAAACTCAAATCAGAATCTGGCCAGTAATTACCACCAACGTCGTGCTTTAACTTTCCACCTTGATTAAAAGCAAAGCCCAAACCACTGACGAAAGCATACTTTTGTTCTGCGTCGAAGTAATACTCTGCCATCACCCCTAATTTTCCACCCAAGTTGGACCCTGTTCCATTGATTTTATTATCATTGCTAGACATCCAACTGAAAGTTGGGCTTGCCTGGAAACCAAAACGGAAGTTGTTCTGCGCTTCTAGTACCATACTACTCATAACTAGAAAAGCTATTGCTACAACAATTTTTTTCATGTTTTAAATGTTTTTATTTGTTAATTACCTCTCTTTAACGAGGAAAGGTCTAGAAAAGTTGATTATTTAAACTGTTAAAGTTTTAAAATAACTTCTCTTTTGAGAATCACAATATTTTTCATAGAACCCTTTATATTTGTCGATAGAGATAAAGATTATCAGTTTCCGTTCTTATCTATTGAAGTTGATTGCAAGAATTTTAAGCTGGATTTAAATAAACAACCATGAAATACCTTTTAATCAGTTTGTCCTCATGCTTTTTGTTACTCCAAGTTGCTTGTTGGAGCGACAAAGGTAAAAAGATTCCTGATGTTTCTCATATTGAAGTAGTGGTTAATATAAATAGATTTGATCAAGCGTTATTTGCGGTAGATACCAATAATTTAGCGGAAGCTGTTCCGGCTATAAAAAAGGAGTATCCTGATTACCTTAATTTTTACACACGTCAGATTCTACGCGACCCGCGTCCCGTTGAGGCTGTAATCCCCAATTTCATTCAAGATGCTTCTATTCAACACCTTTACGATACTTGCATGATCGTCTATGGAAGAGTTGATGACTTAGAAGCCGATTTTGCAAAAGCATTTCAATATTACAAATATTATTTTCCGGAGCGTAAAGTGCCAACGATTATGGCAAACATTTCTGCCATGAATTACGGTGCATTTACTTACGGAGCGGATACTTTGGGCTTGAGTTGGGAATTTTACTTGGGCAAAGATTTTCCCATGTATCACCCTAATTTATTTCCCGTTTATCTCAAACGGAGTATGAACAAGGAGCACTTGGTCGCTAAGTCGATCAAAGCATTGGTGCAAAACATGATGGACAATAGCAAAAAAAATACACTCTTGGATCACATGGTTTACAATGGAAAAGTCTTGTACATTATGGAGCAATTATTGCCTCATACACCTGATAGTATTATCATGGAATATACCGAGGAACAATTGGCTTGGTCGGAGGAGAATGAATTACAAACTTGGACGTATCTTATTGGTGATGATCTTTTATATTCAACGCGAACCAAGGATTTTCAAAAACTAGTTTTCCCTAGTCCAACGGGAACTTCTAAAATGCCAGCTGCATCGCCGGGAAGAGCTGCCAATTGGATTGGGAAGCAAATTGTAAGTCGCTTCATGGAGCGTTTTCCCAATAAAAGCTTAATTGATTTAATCGCTTTTGACGATGCACAAAAGTTGATGGAAAGTTCAAAGTATAAACCCAAGCGGTAAGTTTTAGGCTATCAAACGAATCTGTCCGTGCGCTAATTTGTAAAGCTAGGACCAGTTCAAAGCAAAATCTTTTAAGGTAACTTCCTTGAAAAAGGACACAGAAATGAGAATAGGAATAACTATTTTCCTTATCTTAGAGAGTACATTGGGTACTTTAATTGTGTCCTATACTATTCGGCGAGTTGTGTACCATTTTGATTGAAAATGTCTTTGCACCAACTCCGTCCTCAAAATAACTTTATTCGATAAAAAAAGAAATATGTCAAATAGAACAATTCCCGTGGTAGATTTATCCAAGTTTATTAACGGAACCTTGGACGAACGGAACGAATTTGTCCAAGAAATTGGAAAAGCTTTTCATGAAATCGGTTTCGTGGGGGTTGTAAATCATGGAATCGCTAAAGAATTAATCGAAGGTTTTTACAACGAATCGAACGCTTTTTTTGCGATGCCAACGGAGATCAAGCGAAAATATGAAATTCCAGGTTTAGCCGGACAACGCGGATATACTTCTTTTGGGAGGGAACATGCAAAACAGTCAGAAGTTGCTGATTTGAAGGAGTTTTATCAAATTGGGCAAGAAGTTACCGATGGAGATGGCATCAAATCGGAATACCCAGATAATGTGCGCGTCGAAGAAATGCCAAGGTTTACGGAGTTAGGTCGAAACTTATACAAAGCTTTCGAAACTTCTGGAAACGAGTTGCTCCGCGCCATTTCAATCTACCTAAATTTGGGGGACAGCTATTTTGATGATAAAACGCATAATGGGAATAGTATTCTGCGCGCCATTCATTATCCACCGATTACCCAAGAACCTGCTTCTGCCATTCGAGCAGAGCAACACGAAGATATTAACTTGATCACTTTGTTGGTCGGTGCTTCAGCCGGAGGTTTACAATTGTTAAACATGAACGGAGAGTGGATGGATATTACACCTGGGGAAGATGAAATCGTGATTAACGTAGGTGATATGTTGCAACGAATGACCAATAACTACCTTAAATCTACGACGCACCGAGTTGTTAATCCACCGAGAGAACAGTGGCACCAACCTCGGTTATCCATTCCGTTTTTCTTGCACCCACGGAGCACAATGGATTTGACTTGTTTGGAAAGTTGTGTGACGGAAGAATTACCATTGGCGTACGAACCAATTACGGCTGGTGAATATTTAGACGAAAGATTGCGAGAAATTGGACTAAAGAAATAAGCTTTTCCTATTATGGAGTTGATAAATCGGCGTTTTGGGTGGGAGGATTTTTAAGCTGAAATTGCTTCGTGATCTAAAAACTGATCGTCCAAGGTATTGAGTTCGAGGAAATATTGTTTAGGGCTGATACCTGCGATCTTTTGAAAGTCGTGAATAAAGTGAGATTGATCAAAATACCCTAAGTCGTAGCTAATGTCAGTAAGGTTTTTTTGTGGTTGCATTTTGTAAGCTTTTACGGCTTCTTCCATACGGATTAATCTAGCGAAGGATTTTGGGCTTAAGCCAAGATAACGTTGAAAAACACGTAATAATTTTCGTTCACTAAAATAAACTTGCTGCGCTAAATCTTTAACTTTTATATTGCCTTTACGATGGTAAATACTTTGTAGTAATTTTTTTAAAATAAACTGCTCGGTGCTCGGCGCTTGCATTCGGTGTAAGAGGAAAATTTGAAAATGGTATAATTTCTCTGGAGTAGTTGGTAATGCTTTGATTTGTTCTAGCAGTAAATTAGCTTCTTTGCCAAAAATATCTTCTAAGGCAATTGCTTGTCCTTTTAATTCATGTAAAGACATTTTGAGAAAACAACTCACCGCCCAAGGTTTCAAAATGATGCCAATCGCTTTTAATTGTTGTTGACCAATGGCTTTAATGTGAAAAGAGTTTTCGTGCAAGCCCGCGATAAAGCTTTCGGGTCTAACGTAAGTCTGGTCATCGTAGATATGGAGTACTGGATCGCCTAAATCAATGATTAATTCTAAATGACCGTCGGGAAGAAATCGCTCTTTTTGTTTACAAGCAATGTTCATATCTGCCTCAATGGACCAGCAATAACGAATGTAGTTCCGCAAAGCTGGAATAGGGGAGAATTGAGCAAAGTTGACAAATGGAGTTGCCATAAGTTGATTCGGTGAAATGTAAAAATGTTATTGCATAACTAAGGGTATGGACAAAATATGTATACTATGTATACCTTAATGATCAAAAGTATTATTTGATGCTGTACAAGCACTTATTACGTTAACATTTAAACACGCTCAGATACGAAGTACCTTGGAGTCTAAATATACACGAAATGCTTCACAATACCTTGTTAATGACCGATTATTCATCGAGGATTGGCAATTATATTAAACTTATGAGGGATTGTAGTGTCTTAGTATAACTATGGTTGTTATAAAAATATTGACAAGTGGGAAAATACTTTTATAGAAGCTTTCCAGCTTTATCCTAGGCTGATTGTAGGGAGCTTGAGTTTCTCACCGTATTTTTCTGACAACTTCCATATAAATATTGTAACTTTGTAGTAGAAGTTGTTTAAAAACTCCAAAAATGTTCGCGAATTGATCTTTTTGTCCAACTTTTTAGCTTTTTTATCCTCGGTAGCAATGCTACGAACGCCAATAGCGCTTTAAGCTCTGCTGGCAAAGCTAGGTTTGAACAAAAGTTTCTGCGTGTCAACTGCTTTTCGAATGAAAAAACGACTTCATAAAGTAAAGTTTAAATTAGTTTAATTTCAGTTGTAAACTGACTTAATTTTTTGATATGAACACAATTTTGTTATTTGGACTTCCGGGCGGGGCAGAATGGATTATTATTTTATTTGCCATCTTACTACTTTTTGGTGGTAAGAAAATTCCAGAATTGATGCGCGGTCTAGGAAAAGGAATTCGAGAATTTAATAGTGCAAGAGCATCCATAGAAGGCGAAATTAAAGAAGGAATCAAAGATGCTGAGCGCCAGAAAATAGAAGGAAAAAGAGAAGAATAGTTTTTTTAAACGACATCTTTGCTCAACGATTAAAGCCAATTCCAGTAGCTGGGATTGGCTTTAATCGTTGGAATTGGTTTGAGAGTGAATCTTACTGCTTTGCCGTTGAATGCTTCGTATCTGCTTTTAGATCGACGATTTTAACTTTAAAAATCAAGACCGAGTTGGCAGGAATAGAAATATTATCTTCTTCAATTGCTCTCGGACCGTAGGCCATGCGCGAAGGTACTAAAATCCAACCTTCTCCTCCTTTCTTGAAGTGTTGTAGTCCTTCTTCCCAACCAGGAATTACTTTTCCTTTTCCTAAGGTAACCGGATAAGGTTTTTTATCCAAAGAAGAATCAAATTTAGTTCCGTCCACCAAGAAACCTTCGTAGTGAACTTCGAGGTAATCTCCCGGCTTAGCTTTTCGACCTCTGCCTTTTTTAGCAATATGGTAGCTAAGTCCCGAATCTGTTCTTTTGGTTTTCAATTTATTTTGCAGAACATATTCTTGGATGATTTTTTTATCGGTCTTGAATTGTTTCTTTTGATGTGCTTCGAATGCTCGTCGTTCTTTACGTTCCAAGGCAACCATATATTGGTTGTAAGATTTGCGGTCCATAATCTCTAAAATCTCTAGTTCAAAGATTAAGGGCGCATTTCCTGGAATAATATTACCCGCACCATTTTCACCATAACCCAAGGCTGGAGGAACAAATAAGCTAGCCTTGGTGCCAACTTGAAATAAAGGAACTCCTAAGTCCCAACCTTGAATGACCTGTCGATAACCCAATCGAAAAACGAAAGGCTCCTCTTCGGGGGATTCGTCAAATACTTTTCCCGTCAAAAGACTTGATTTGTAACGAACCTTCACGTAATCTCCCGCGATGGGTTTACGTCCATTACCAGGCTTTTCAATTAAATAATGTATACCTTCTTTGGTGCGCTCCGTTTTGATTTGATGTTTTTTAATAAAATCATCTAAATTCTGTGCAGCATCACCTTGTGCATAAATATTGGCGCTGGTCAGCAAAAAGCCAAGGGCTAATAGGAGGAAAGAGAATTGCTTCATAATTGAAATGGAATTGCAAGTTAAAATGTGTAGCATCAATCTTTGTGGTTTAAGACACAATGTATTAAACAACTCGTTGATTAAGTATTGCTACAGTGCACTAAATGGTTTATGGCACACGAAAGATCTTTTAAAGGAATTGTTCTTTAGAAGATATTTTAAATTTTTCGTATGCTTACAAGTATAAAGCACATATACAATGCCAATGTATAAACTTAATTACGAATTAACATATCTTTAAGAGCGCTAAAGTTAAACTTCAGTTTTAATTTGAAAGGAAACGGTTTTACTTTTACCGTTTTGATGCTATTTAATTCGAAATTATTTAGCGAAGCTTCTTTCATTGATGGTATAAAAATCATATCAGTTGGTTTTTTATCAAGGTGTTTAAAACAATTTCTAGAACGCTTACCTTAAGCTGATGTTCATTGATCATAGCGGTAAAGCTTCAAGCTTTCAATGAGTCTAATGAGTTTAATGGCATACTTTGGATCAGTGGCGTAACCCGCCTTTTTTAACCCTTTTGCCCAATTTTTGTAGTCTGTACGCGCTAATTTGCTCAAATGCCGATATCTTTTTCCTTGCAAAAGTAGACTGTGAGCTCGATAACTCTCCCAAGCGTTGTTATAAATGCGGAAAAAATCTTTATGACTATCATCCGTAAAATTGCTACAGTGATTCTTTTTACATTTTTTAGAAAAACACTTCATGCCAAAATGATTGTTGTTCTTAGTAGATAAACGGCTTTCTCCAGCATTAGTTTCAATTAAGCCTTGCGCAAGAATAATACTTGCAGGAATACCATATTTTCTCATCTCAGCTTGTGCAACTTTTGCAAAACGTTTGATGTATGCTTCTTTTTTTCTCTTTTTAGAAATACTAGGTGCATTTTTTTGTCCTAACTCACCAAATCCCATATTAGAATAGGTATTTGCTAAGTTGAGATCTAGGGTAGCTCTTTTTTGCGCTAAACTTAAATTTTCAGCTCCTTGTAATTCTTGCATACCGTTAAGCAAAGATTGAGCGGTGCGGTGCGACCAGTTGTTAAAACGCTCTTTCCAGCTTGGCTGATCTTCGTTGGTTGCGTGCGCAGCGAATGTTTCGCTAGCATTCATTTTCATTTGAAAGCTCAAATCTTTATGAGTCAAGAGATAAGCAATGCAAAGCAATCCCGCTACTTTGATCCAATGTTTGGTAAATGCCTGAGAAACTTTGTTGAAGTTGGAGATAAATAGTTTTTTCATTTTAGGAGATTTAGTTTGATTAGTAGTCGTACGAGTTAGACTTTCATTAAATCGTAAAAAGTAAACTCGCACGGATTCATAGTATGTGGTATTAATAAAAGTTTTCTTTGCCTAAGCACTTAAGTATGAAACAAATTTAAAACAAAATGTTTATAAAAACCAATTAATTTAAAACAAAATGTTTTATTTGTTTTAAGATTCATCAATCTCTACGCAAAATTAGCCTTCTAGTTTGTGGGAATTGTTTTAAAAAGTACTTGAGTTTTTGACTTGAATTTCACCAGACTTCATCGTTTTAAAACAACTTCAAGCTAAAACGAGCAACTTCCTACACTTAAATAAGTTATTTCTCAAAAACATTAATAAATTTAATATATAATGAAACATATCGTATTTTTCTACGATATAATCTTATCGGTGATCAATATCCCTTGGTTCCGGTCGAATCTTACATTTTAACCATACCAAAATATTACGGATAAAAAATCCTAGTGCGTGAGCTAAGTTTTTACGAACGAAGCGCATGCTTATTAATTAGGATTTTCGACTTTATGATGGGTAATAGCACTATCCATCATAAAATCTAAACCTCAAACTAATGATAGCACCATTAGTTTGAGCAAAAGCTCAATTAGCACTGAGTTTTTAAAGCATCTCGCAGTCTTTTTTAGATTGCGATCGACCATCCCAAAACCTTTTAGTTATCCCAACTACGGTATGCGTAGTGGCGCTAGATTATCGACGATCGTTAATCAAGTTTGCCACTGTCGACTTACAGGAGTACACTTAATCTTTGCTCAAAGTGAGTAGAGGGATTAGGTGCGCTTGCAGGTTATATTACCCGCTAATGATTCCTTGGTAAAAAGTAACTAGTCGTTGCTTTTGATTAAAGTTCGATTGCCTATATCAACACTTAGATTGTTGAGTGGCTCAAGATAAATACATCTCAGTATAACAAATTATAATCCTTTACAATGAATAAACCTTTACATCCATGAAGCCCATGAACCTAAAACTTAACATTCAGTTCGTAGTAGGACTGTGTTTATTATTAACTACGTTTAGTAATAAACTTTCCGCACAATGCGCACCTGATATGACGGCGCCTGTGATTGATATCTCAGGAGTAGTGATGGTTGGTCCTTATGATTGTGCGACCTTTCAAGCAGGAATCCCCGTGGGACCTGATTTACCATTTCTTGATGCGTGTGATAATGTAGCCGGTACGGTTAGTCCCGTCGATAATATTTCGGGGATTGATACTTGTACGGGTGGTATCATTATGCGTACTTGGACCGTGCAAGATACCGCGGGAAATATTGGTGCATTTTCTCAAATGATTACCATCCTAGGAGATACGCTAGGACCGGTTTGGGATCAACTGCCAGGTGCCTTAGATGCTAGCTTTGCTTGCACTGCTCCGGGCTTAGTTCCTTCACCAACGGCGATGGACGATTGCAATAATGTGTTGTCGGTCAATGTACTTTCGGACGTTATGATGGCAGGAACGTGTACGAATAATTTTACGCGAACGATTACCTATCAAGCCGAAGATGTTTGTGGGAATACTTCCGAAGATTACGTCGTTACGCTAACGATTCAAGATACGATTGCTCCGACGGCAGATGCTTTACCGGACTTAGGTCCTTTCGCTTGTATTGATGATATTCCTGCTCCAGATACAACGGTAGTCATGAATGCAATGGATAACTGCGGTGGAAGTCTTACGATTATGCACGAAGGAGATTCCAGCGATCCAGGTTGTAGTGGTGGCATTGTAGTTAGAACTTATAGCGTAACGGATGTCTGTGGTAATGCCTTACAGTTGAATCAAAACATAGCGGTGAGTGCTGATGATGTTGCTCCCACGGCAGATGCTTTACCGGACTTAGGTCCTTTTGCTTGTTATACAACTATTCCGGCAGCTAATGTTAATGATGTCATGAATGAGATGGATAATTGTGGTGGTTTAGTTGTCGTAACACACGTTGGCGATGGAGCAGATCCAGGTTGTGCTGGCGGTATTGTGATTAGAACTTATCGTTTGACGGATGTCTGTACCAACACCCGTGATATCATACAAAATATAGTAGTGAGTGCAGATAATACTCCTCCGACGGCGGATGCTTTACCAGATTTAGGTCCTTTTGATTGTGCTACAAATATTCCTGCTCCGGATAGTAGTATGGTGATGAATGTAATGGATAATTGTGGTGGTGTAGTAACGGTAAGTTTTCAAAGTGATAGCGCTAGTCCAGGCTGTGCCGGTGGTAACGTTACGCGTACTTATCGAATAGAAGACGCTTGCGGTAATGGTGCTAATCTTACACAGAATATTACGATCAGTCCAGATACAGAAAATCCTACCGTTAGCAATGTAGCCGATGGAAGTATTACAACTGGGACTGCAGCTTGTCCTGCTGGAACACCATCTATTAGTTTGGATGCAGATGTAGAAGTTGGTTCCGAAGAGATGTTTACGGTAAATGGGATAAGTTTTACCGGACCAGCAGTAGGTACCAACTATGGTGATAATTGTACTGCGGATAGTGATTTAATACTCCGTGTTGATAATATTAATTTTAATGGTTCCGGAACGGACCTAGGTGCTTGTATCCGATGGGTAGAAATTTCCTATACGGTACAAGATTTATGCAATAATTTTAATGAAATCATACAACGGATTAGAATTCAAGACGAAGAAGATCCTACGATTAGCTTAGCGCCCAATGCACTAGATCGAACTTGTGCTTGTGAAGATGTAGCTTGCCTCACCGCAGCACAAGCCTTAGCACCCAGCGCAAGTGATATTGCTGATAATTGTCCTTCCCCTATTTTAGGAAATAAGAATGCAGGAGCATTTGTAGCGGGCGCAACTTGCCCTCAAGAAGGAAGCTATACGAATACCTGGGAAATAATGGATGCTTGTGGAAATGCAATTAGTTATACACAAGTAATTACTATTGAAGATAATATGGCACCGACTATAGATGATACTGGAATGTCATTTAATATAACCCTTAATTGTGATGATACTATTCCTGCGGCGAGTCGCTTAGCTGCGATGGATAATTGCGATGGAACGATTACACAAACTGATTTATCTGTTGATGATAATGCATCCGTTGATCCTTGTGGTGGTGGAACGATTTTGAGAACTTGGTCCGTAGCAGATGCTTGCGGAACAGTGAGTCAGGTACAACAAATGATCACAATTAATCCAGACACCATTGCACCGATTTGGAATGGAATATCTCCACTAAATTTAACGGCAAATTGTAATACTAATATTGATACTTTAGTCGCAGCTAATATTCCAACGGGAATGGACAACTGTAACTTACCCCTAATAAGTGTTGCTACGGATAGTACTGTTGCAGGAACTTGCGCTGGTAATTTTGTACGTACCCTTACCTATACGATTAGTGATAATTGTGGCAATACGAATGCTGATTTGTTTTCAGTAGTGATTACGGTAAGTGATACCGATGCGCCGATTTGGGACGGAGCATCTCCTTTAAATTTAACTGCGAATTGTACGGGTGATATTAATGCTTTGGTCGCAGGGAATATACCAACGGCGATGGATAATTGCAGTATGGTCTCCGTGAGCCTTGCTAACGATAGTACAATAACTGGAACCTGTGCCGGGAATTACGTTCGGACGTTGAGTTATAGTGTGACAGATGATTGTGGTAATATAAATGCTACAAGCTTTGAAGTTATTTTGACGGTAAGTGATACTGCGCCTCCAATTTGGAATGGAACATCTCCACTGAATTTGACGGCAAGTTGTACCGATGATCTTAATGCTTTAGTAGTGGCAAATATACCAACGGCGATGGATAGTTGTAGTATGGTTTCCGTGAGTCTAGCTAATGATAGCATTGTTGCAGGAACTTGTGCTGGCAACTATGTTCGTACACTTAGTTACGTCGCAGCGGATAGCTGTGGTAATGTTAACGCAGCTACTTTTGAAGTAGTATTAACGGTAAGCGATAACGCAGCTCCGATTTGGGATAGCATTTCGCCAGTTCAGGTTAGTGCAACTTGCGAGGATGATATTGCTGCCTTAATTGCAGCGAATGTACCAACGGCGATGGACAGTTGTAGTATGGTCACGGTCAGCCTTGAAAATGATACCACGGTGGCGGGCAATTGTGCTGGCAACTACGTTCGAACGCTTAGTTACGAAACGAGTGATGATTGTGGAAATACCAATCCAACTTTATTTGCAGTAGAGATTACGGTAAGTGATACTACGGCTCCAATGTGGACCGGTACGACTCCGCTAAATCTGACAACAGATTGCGATGTAGACCTTGATGCTTTGATTGCGGCAAATGTACCAACAGGTACGGATAATTGCAGTGGAGTGATTGTAAATATAGAAAGTGATAGTACGGAAGTGGGAACTTGTGCGGGTAATTTTGTGCGTACGATTAATTATGAATTAAGTGATTCGTGTGGTAATGTCAATGCGGATTTATTTTCAGTAGTCATTACGGCGAGTGATAATATGGCGCCGATTTGGGATAGTATTTCTCCCGTTAACCTTTCGGTAAATTGTAGCGATGATATCGCTGCGATAGTCGCTGCTAATGTACCCACGGCTACAGACGATTGTAGCATGGTCATCGTAAGTGTAGCAAGTGATAGTATCGTTGCAGGAACCTGTGCGGGTAACTACGTTCGCACGTTGAGTTATAATGTAGCGGATGATTGTGGCAATATGAATGCTGCAAGTTTTGAAGTTGTTTTGACCGTAAGTGATACTGCTGCTCCAAATTGGGATGGAACATCTCCACTCAATTTAACGGCAAGTTGCACCGACGATATTGCAGCTTTGATTACGGCAAATGTACCAACGGCAATGGATAGCTGTAGCATGGTAACGGTAAGTTTAGCCAATGATAGTACCCTTGCGGGAACTTGTGCGGGTAATTACGTTCGCACCCTAAGTTATACGGTAGCGGATGATTGTGGTAATAGTAGTCTTGATACTTTTGCGGTAGTGTTAACGGTAAGTGATAACGCCGCTCCAATTTGGGATAGCATTACGCCGCTTCAAATTAGTGCAACTTGCGAGGATGATATTCTTGCCTTAATTGCAGCAAATGTACCAACGGCGATGGACAGTTGTAGTATGGTTACAGTCAGTCTTGACAATGATACAACGGTTGCAGGTAACTGTGCGGGTAACTATGTTCGAACGCTCAGTTACGAAACGAGTGATGATTGTGGAAATACAAATCCAACTTTGTTTGCCGTAGAGATTACGGTAAGTGACACGATTACTCCTACGTGGAATGGTACCTCGCCTGTTAATTTATCGGTGGACTGTAGCGTAGATATAGATTCTTTAGTCACCGCCAACGTACCTACAGGGATGGATAATTGCAGTGGCACAGTGGTAAGTATAGAAAGTGATAGTACGGAAGTAGGAACTTGTGCAGGTAATTTTTTACGTACGATTAATTATGAGTTAAGTGATTCTTGTGGTAATATAAATGCTGATTTATTTTCTGTAATGATTATGACAAGTGACAATACTGCGCCGATTTGGGATAGCATTTCTCCAATCAATATTACAGCAGATTGCAGTGATGATATAACGGCTTTAATTGCCACGAATGTACCGACAGCAACGGATGATTGTAGTATGGTACTTGTCAGTGTTGAGAGTGATAGTACGGTTGCAGGAACTTGTGCGGGCAATTATGTTCGAACACTGACTTACAGCGTAGCGGATGAGTGCGGTAATGCAAATTCAACTAGTTTTGATCTTATCCTCACCGTGAGTGATAATATGGCACCAACGTGGGATAGTATTTCTCCTTTAAATTTAACGGCAAGTTGTACCGATGACATTGATGCTTTGATTGCCGCGAATATACCGACGGCGACAGATAGTTGTAGTATGGTTACGGTCAGTTTGAATAATGATACGACCGTGATGGGAACTTGCGCTGTAGAATTTACAAGAACCTTAACTTATGAGGTAGCAGATGACTGTGGCAATATAAATGCTAATTTATTTGAAGTTGTAATTTCTGTAGCGGATACACAACCGATGGTAACTTGCCAAGATATCATCGTCGATTTAGATAGCTTAGGCATGGCAACGATTACGGCTGCAGATCTTGTACTCAGTACGATGGATGCCTGTGGTACGGTAGATAGCTTATTTTTAGATCAGACTATTTTTACTTGTTCTAATCTTGGAGCCAATACCGTTACTTTAACCGCAATTGATAACTGTGGTAATCTTGGTACTTGTACGGCTACGGTAACTGTTAATGCAAGTGCTTTTTGCACCACGGAGATCAGTCTTTCTGACCCTTGTGGCTGTAAGAATAATGAAACTACGTTAGAGAACGGACAGCTTGATGAACCGATTACGGTGACGGCACCTCCAGGACAAAATTGGACGGTAGCTGCGGTAACAGGACTTTTTGCTAGCAATAGCGCGAATCCTCCTGCGGCACCAGCACCAATTGCAATTGGAACTGTTTTGCCAGAAACCCCAGTAGGTTCAGGACAATATATCTTAACGGGGGTTCACGTTGATGCACTTGGATTTTCAATTGAAGTAACGAATGGAGCACAGACATTGGATACAATGAATGTCTGTTTTTATCCAAATCCAGTGATTGAAGATTTAGCTGGTCCTTACTGTTTAGGAACGCCAGCCATTACCTTAGTTGGAAACGCAGATCCAATACCAGGAACGGGGAGCTTTACGATTGATGGTACTCCCGCAATTGTTTTTGATGCAGCGGATTTAGGAATAGGAAATTACGAAGTTGAATATACTTTTGATGCAGATAGCGTTGATGTAAATAACCCCGGTTGTATACAAGCCGTTGATCAATTTGTAGAAGTTGTAGCAACACCTTCTACCGTAACTTGTGAAGACCCTTTTAATGTCTCTTTAGACGACAATTGCATGGCTGTTATTCGACCTGATATTGTTTTGAAAGGGTTAATTGCTTGCTATGATAATTATGTAGTGGAGTTGACTTATCCGGCAGGAACCAATACTTATAATCCTGCCAATCAAGTAGACGCTTCTCACATTGGGCAAATAATTACTTACGGCGTAACGAATACGATTAGCGGAGTAACTTGCGAAGGTACTTTCAGCGTCTTCGATCTACGAGCGCCAGTATTGGTTTGTGAAAACGATACCGTGAACTGTCAAGCTTCTTTATTGCCAGCAGATTTAGGTTTCCCAACCGTGACGGATAACTGTAGCAATAATATAAGTTTAACTTACAACGATATCACAACAATCAATGGAACTTGCGACCAAGACTTTTTACAGCAAATTGTTCGACAATGGATCGCGGTAGATGAGTGGGACAATCGAGATACCTGTCAAGAAATTATTACGATCGTCAGAGATACTTTAACAGATATTGTATTCCCTGATAATCGAGACGACATTGAGGCAGCAGCCTTAAGTTGCGATACGCCGAATGCTGATCCAAGTATTACTGGAAGACCAACGCTCAACGGACAAACGTTAATTAGTGGTGATCTTTGCGGATTTGATATTGTAATGGAAGACGATACGGTAACGACAAACCTTTGCGAAGGAACATCCATTATTTTCCGAAAATGGACCGTTTTTGATTGCACTGGGAATAATACAGAAGATACACAAATCATTAAAATTCTAGATAAGGTAAGTCCAACGATTGTTTGTCCTGCCGATATAACGATTAGTACGGGAGCAGATGCTTGTACCGCAGAGGTCGTTTTATTACCCGCTACTGTTAGTGATAATTGTTCTAGTCAAGCGAATATCAACGTCACGATTGTTCCAGCGGCAGGTAATTTGATCGGCAATGTTTTACAAAATATTCCTTTCGGAACGACGGACATACTTTACATTGCGGAAGATGATTGTGGTAATAAAGATACTTGCACAATGCAAGTTGAAGTGATTGATTTAACACCGCCTAAAGTAGTTTGTGATTTATTTACAACAGTTTCTTTGATCTCAGAACCGACTAATGTTCCTGCGGGAGTTTTCGATAGTGGCAGTTCTGATAATTGCTCCATGACTGAAATCTTAGTGCGAAGAATGGATGAGGCACAATGCCCCGGAGATGAATCGACGAGCTTTGGAACAACCGTACCTTTCTACTGTTGTGATGCCGGAGATACAGTACGTGTAGAAATGCAAGTAACGGATCAAGCAGGTAATGTAAATAGTTGTATGGTTCAAGTAGTGGTGCAGGATAAATTAAATCCAAGCATCAGTTGTCCTGCAAATATCACCTTGTCTTGTGAACAAGCGATTGATGATTTGACCTTGACGGGTAACGTAGAGACAGATCTTACTGCTGTTGATTCTTTATTTGGTTGGGTTGATCTTAATCCAAGTTCCACCGCAGAAAATTGGAATTATCAATTTATTGGTATGGATGGTTTTGCTGTAGATAACTGTAGCGCTACGATTAGTTATACAGATTCAGGAACGTTAGATAATTGTGGAGAAGGAACGATTAGTAGAATTTGGACGGCTACCGATCCGGGTGGTCGAACAGCCTCTTGTGTACAACAAATTCGAGTGGTAAATATTGATCCGTTTGATGAAACCAATATCGTTTGGGCACCTTCTTACACTACTAATATGTGTGGTGCAAACGTTGAGCCATCCGACCTTCCGGCACCATTCAATGCTCCTGTAATTACACCGAATGCCTGTGCGGATATTTTTACCACGCATCAAGATCTAGTGTTTAATCAAGTAGATCAAGCCTGCATGAAAATTTTGAGAACTTGGATCGTAATTGATTGGTGTCAATACGACCAAAATAATCCAACGGCAGGTGGTCGCTGGGAAAAGGTTCAAGTGATTAAAGTGATGAATGCAGTAGCACCGACGTTTGTATCTACTTGTATCAATCAAGAATTTTGCACTACCGATCCTGCAACTTGTAGTAATGGTTTTGCTACGCTCGTTGCAGCTGCTACGGATGATTGTACACCAGCAAATGAATTAACTTACCGCTACAAGATTGACGCAGGAAACGATGGTAGTTTTGATATCGTTGGAAATGGAAACGATGCCAGTGGAAATTACCCAATCGGAACACACGCGATCACTTTTACGGTCGAAGATGGTTGTGGTAACGAAGTGGATTGTAGCTATATTTTTACAATAAAAGATTGTATTAATCCCGTCGCGAAATGTAAAGTAGGAGAAACGATTAGTTTACCAACAAACGGTGTCGTTTTACCCGCTAGTCATTTTGACGCAGGTAGTTTTGATAATTGTACCAACTCGGCGGACTTGAATATTTTGATTCAACATCCTTCGTTAGGACCTAATCAAATGGTACCACCAAGCACCGCCGCAGATTCTGTTTCTTTCGACTGCTTAGACTTTGTCGCAAACGGAGAATTACAAATTGTAGACCTGTGGGTTCAAGACGAAGCTGGAAATTGGGATTACTGTATCGGGGCGATTACGTTACAAGCTCTTTGTTTTGATCCACCAAGCATGGCAATGATTGCTGGATACGTTGAAAATGAAAGTGGAGACATGGTAGATGAAGTTAATATCAACTTGGATGGTTATGATGCGTTCCCAATTTTGACGGGCAATCAAGGAGACTATGCTTTTGATGAATTACCAACTGGAGATGATTACGGTATTATTCCAGAGAAAAATATCAACATGTGGAATGGCGTAACTTCTTCCGATTTGGTGGTGCTCGGTAAACACTTACTGAACATAGAATTGATCGATTCTCCTTACCGACGAATTGCGGCG